>JANPIO010000268.1:0-41399 GCA_031425055.1 Phormidium sp. VAR_61_metabat_6 | reverse complement strand
ACCCCCAAGGGTGTCCTGCTCTCTCACCGTGGCTTGTGTAATGTTGTACAAGCTCAACAACAGGTCTTTCAACCCACCCGCACCAGCCGAGTTTTGCAATTTAGCTCTCTCAGCTTTGATGCGTCTATTTTCGAGATAGCCCTTGCCCTCGGCTCTGGCGGCACACTGTATATTCCGCCTAAGTCTGCCCAACTACCGGGTATGGCACTGATGCAATTTCTGCAAGAGCATGCCATCACCCACGCCCTACTTACCCCAGCCGTACTCGCCGTTTTGCCCTTTGGAGAACTGCCTGACCTTCAGGTGTTGATCACTGGGGGAGAAGCTTGCTCCAGCCAGGTAATCGATCGCTGGGCTGTCAACCGCCGCTTCTTCAACGCTTACGGCCCTACCGAAACGACCATCTGGGCAACTGTCGCCGAACTTCAGCCGGGAGACAATCCTCTCACGATTGGTCGTCCTATTCTCAATACTCAGGTCTATGTTTTAGATACCCACTTAAATCCCGTTCCGGCAGGCATTCCGGGGGAGTTATATATCGGGGGGTCAGGAGTTGCCCAAGGGTATCTCAATCGCCCGGAGTTGACGGTGGAAAGGTTTATCAGCACTGCCTTAAAACGTGCTTTTTCTACAATCAATAAACAGCAACCAACTCTCTACAAAACCGGCGATCGCGCCCTCTACAACCGCGACGGCACCATCCAATTTTTAGGTCGAGTCGATCACCAGATCAAGATCCGGGGTTTTCGGGTTGAATTGGGTGAAATTGAAACAACTCTCCAGCGTCATCCCGCCATTCAAGATGCCGTTGTCATCCCCTCCGCTGCGTCGTCTCTGATGGCCTACTTCAGCCTGGATACTCAATACTTGCAAGAAAGTGTGCGATCGCTCCAAACTCAACACCTGCAACAGTGGCAAACCCTCTACAACCAAACCTACCAATCCACAGAAACTCCTCAGCCTCTACCTACTGACTTCCAGTCATTCAACATCACCGGATGGAACAGCAGCTACACCGGAGAGCCTATTCCGCCCGAGCAGATGCAGGAATGGGTGGGCGATCGCGTTCAGCAAATTCTCGCATTAAAACCTAAGCGCGTTCTAGAAATTGGGTGCGGTACGGGATTGTTGCTGTTTCAAATTGCTCCGCACTGTCAACGGTATGTAGGCACCGACTTCTCGGCTGTTTCTCTAGCGTCAATTGAGAACCAACTAGACAGCCTCAATCTCTCTCATGTTGAGCTTTTGCACCGTATAGCAACCGACTTTGAGGGAATTGATCCGGCCTCATTTGATGTCGTGATTTTGAATTCGGTCGTGCAGTATTTTCCGAGTGAAGCCTACTTAATGCAGGTCTTAGAAAAAGCAATCGAAGCCGCAGTGAAGGATGGGGTTTTATTTGTTGGAGATGTGCGAAACCTAGCTTTGTTAACGGCATTCCACAGCTGGATGAAGTTTGTCCAGGCCGACGCTAGCCTGGAGCGATCGCAGCTTCAGCACCAAGTTGAGCGATCGCAATTTGAAGAGCCAGAGTTGGCAATTGATCCGGCATTCTTTTATGCGCTGCAAGAGCAATTCACCCAGATTCAACAGGTTCACCTTCGACTGACAAGAGGGCATAGTCAGAATGAAATGACACAGTTCCGCTACAACGCTTTGCTAAACATAGGATCATCTCGTGATGTTGGGTTATTGCCTTCGGCAAGGCTGCGCCTACGTGCCTCAACCCAACCTACGACCGCTATTACAGCAAACACGAGGGAGCAACTTAACTGGAAACATAATCCAGTCACCGTCCAAAAGATTCAGCAGCAGCTCCTGGACACGGAACCAGAAACCCTCACCATCACGAATGTGACCAATAGTCGAGTGAATGCCGCTGTTGCCATAGCAAACTGGCTCCAAAATAAGACATCACCCAAAACCGTTGGCCGCATGCGAGACCTATTGCAAGACACTCAAAACTCAGCGATCGATCCGCAAGACTGGTGGAATTTAGAAACAACATTGCCCTACACAGTAGAGATTACCTGGGCAACATCGCCTGCGACTGGCGATTATGATGTGGTGTTGATTCGTCATGGGGTTGAGGCAGCGGCTACGGCACTACGGCCCAGGGAGCGATCGCCCCAGCCGTTCACCAACTATCCCCTTCGGGCGAATGCCGCTCGACACCTCATTCCTGAACTGCGGCAACATCTCAGCCAGACGTTACCCGACTACATGGTTCCGGCTGTGTTTGTACCGCTAGCCACCCTGCCGTTAAATTCGAGTGGTAAGGTCGATCGGCGTGCCCTCCCCCCGCTTGACCACACCCATAGCAGCGATTTACCTGCGGCAAATGCCCCCCAAACCTCAACCGAGACGACTCTGATTGAGATTTGGCAAGAACTCTTACAACTCAAGCAGGTCAACCGTCACAATAACTTTTTTGAGCTGGGTGGGCATTCCCTACTCGCGACCCAAATGACCTCTCGCATCCGCGACACCTTTGAGCTAGAACTCCCGCTCAAGAACGTCTTTGCCGCTCCCACCATTGCCCAGTTAGCGCCCATCCTCGACGCACTACGCGATACCTCCCCAACCACGCCGCCCCTCGTTCGGCTCGATCGCACTGCCTATCGCCGCAAACCCTCGACGTTACTCAGTCAGCCGTCTCAGGTTCTTCCCCCTCCCCAGCAAGAAACTCCAGAACTCCGCACACTTACCCCACCCCTCACTTCGCCGCTTGTTCCCCTTAGCTTGGGCGGCAGCAGTCCTCCTTTCTTCTGTGTGCATCCTATGTTTGGGGTCGTGTTTCCCTATATGGAACTGGCCCATCACCTAAAGAGCGATCGCAGTTTCTACGGGCTGCAACCCCTAGGATTGGATGGCAAATCTCGCCCCTTAAACCAGATGGAGGCGATCGCGGCCTATTACATTCAGGCTATTCAAACCCTGCAACCCCACGGGCCTTATTACCTCGGAGGCTGGTCTTTTGGAGGGTTAGTAGCCTTTGAGATGGCGCAGCAACTCACTCAAGCAGGCGAAACAGTTGAACTGCTGGCCATTCTCGATACTACTGCTCCCTGCGCCAAACCCTCTTTCTGTCAGAGTTTCAAGTTTCTGATGAAAACTGCTCTCTGGTCTACCCTGCCATTCTTGCTAGACTTTAGCGCCCTAGCAACCCACCGCCTGCAAGCTAAACCCTGGTTCTCTCGTTGGCAATGGTCAGCCATCACCCGATTAATTCCCGAAGAATCTCGACTGCGGCTGTTAAATGAATCTGCCATCAACGCTATGCTGCCGATTGTCTATGCAAATAGTCAGGCAACCCACGACTATGTGCCTCAGCCTTACTCCCACGCGATCGCGCTATTTAAGGCAGCAGAACAATCAGATGCCAATCAACATGATGAAACCCTGGGCTGGAGTCAATTAGTTAAAAACATTCAGCTGCACGAAGTCCCTGGTAACCATTTATCGCTGCTAAAACAGCCTCACGTGCAAGTTCTGGCGCAACAACTCAGACGTTATCTGCCGTAAATGTAGCGTCGCTCTGATTTCAGACGTTTATGGTTTAGGATTAGATACCTTTGATTCGTCCAGCCAGATTCGCAAGCACTGCAATTAATTCAGCCGGTTCAACAGGTTTTGCAACATGGGATTGAAAGCCTGCTAACAGCGCAGCCGTGCGATCTTGAGATCGGGCATAGGCCGTCAGGGCGATCGCGGGAATTCGGCCTCCACACTCTGGTGCCAGCGCTCTGATTCGACGCAATAGAGCATAACCGTCTTCATCCGGCATGCCAATATCACTAATTAAGATATGAATGGGTGTCGAAGATGTGGTTAGTAAGGAGATGGCTTCGTCTGCTGACGTTGCAACGATGACGTCTGCCCCACAAACTTCTAGCGTGTAGGTGAGTAGATCCCGCATATCCGCGTCGTCATCCACGATCAGTAGCTTCAATCCGTCTAGTCGAGGGGAACCGACAAACGGAACACTGCCTCCCACCGCCGGATGCACCCGTTCAGGCTCAATTGCTGTTGGCCCAACGGCTATCAGAGGTAGTTTTACAGTAAACGTCGCGCCCTGTCCTTCTCCAGGGCTTTCAACATGCACCGTTCCGCCATGCACCTCTACCAATTGGCGGACAATCGCTAACCCCAGCCCCAACCCCCCAAAAGAACGGGTAGTGGAGCCATCTGCCTGACGAAAGCGCTCAAAGACGTGGGGAAGGAATTCTGCACTAATTCCTTGACCTGTATCTGCCACAACAATTTCAATATGGGAATTAATGCGCTGTAGGTAAACCTGCACCCGTCCGCGTTTTGGCGTGAACTTAATCGCATTGCTGAGCAGATTCCAGACAATCTGCTGTAACCGTTCGGCATCTCCTAAAATTGGGCCCGCTGCTGGATCAAGTACCGATCGCAAGCGAATCTTTTTAGCATCAGCGGCAGGTCGCACCGTATCAATCGCGGCCTCAATGACCGACAATAGCCCAACCGCTTGCACATTGAGGCGAATTTTGCCCGTAATAATGCGTGAAATATCGAGGAGATCATCAATTAATTGGGCCTGAGATCTGGCATTGCGTTCAATTGTTTCTAGAGCGCGATTCATCCTCCCTTCGTCTGCCTTCGCCGTCCGCAGAATCTGAGACCAACCCAGAATGGCATTGAGGGGAGTTCGCAGTTCATGGGAAACGGTCGATAGAAATTCATCCTTTAATCGATTCAGTCTTTCAGCTTCCATTCGGGCGTTTTGTTCTTGCACCAAAAGCTTTGCCCGATCTTCTTCTGCTCGCTGACGCTGCTGAATCTCTTTTGCCAATTCATCAATTTTCTTGTTCAGTAGAGTGAACCGACTACTGGTAGACTCTCGGTTTTGTAACCGCAGAAAAATGTGTGCAGGCGCTGCGGGTGACCAGGGCTGCATAACCGCCCCCTCGCAGCGACATAGACAAGTTTCCTCGCTGTTAGTCGTGAGGGACAATGAGCCAAGCACGATCTCTCGGCTGGTGGAGCAAGCCCGCAGATACCGTTTGACCTTATCTGGCGAATCCGTTACCAGATCAAAAATTGTCTTCCCTTGCGCTATCTGACGGGGTAACCCCAGCAGTTTGGAGAACGCCGGATTGGCTGCCAAGATCTGACCGTTTCCCTCAATTAGAAGTACAGGTTCTGGCAAAATTCTGGCAACTTCGAGAAATTGTTCGGGAGTCACCCCTCGCTCTCTCCCTTAAAGTATTCTCTGCCGTGACTTTCTTCTGCCTCTAGGGTAGGTTTTAGATAAACGACTACTCGGCATCCAGAGGCACCCGTTGCGATCGTCTCTTGCAGTTCTACTTTGGCGTAGCCTAAATTGTCTGCTGCAATGGAGCCAAACACATTGGAGGTCATCATACACATGGCAGGGCGACCAATGACTTTTTCGGCAAATGGGCAAGCCCGATTGCCGAAAACAATTTTTTCATCCGTTTGTTCAATAACATAAAAGTCACCCTGAATTCGCTGCTTTAAATCGACTAAGACATCGGCTACTTGCTCTCGCGTCAGACAGGATACCTCTAGAGCCGCTTTATAGTCTTGGTCAATTTGCCTTCCTATGTTTTGACCCACGACACTGATAAACCCTGAGGCTTCCTCTAATCCCACGACATCCTGCAACGTACCGGCCAACTCTCGAATTAAGGTGCGTAAGAAGACATCCCTCTCCAGAGGGATGTCAAGAGCTTTTATGGGTGTTCCAGGCTTAGATAAACTATTCATAGCTCTATCTCCTAAATGGAGTTCGGCAGGGATTTATTTACCTATAATAATTCTATCCGACAGAGTGATGGGCAGTATAACTAAAAATAGACAATCTTATGTATGTATTACATTACACCTATGTAAGTTGTGACGCAACCAGCCAATGAGGCTAGGAGGGCTATACTACAGGGTGGCTCAGTATCATTGCTCACCAGATCTAGTGGGTTGAGCTAGCTCAACTCAACCTATCGTTAATTTAGCATTCCACCTGCCTAGTCCAATGGGTAAGTCCTATGCAATATCACAGCGGGTTGAGAGTGAAATTCTTCTAGAATTATTGGTTTTTTGTGTCAGCTCAACCTGTCAGAGATCTGCGATCGCACTGATATAGATACAGCGTTTCTCTAACGTCAGAAAATTACGATGTTGAGTTTCTCTCATTGCTTTCAATTCAGTCTAACGATCGCAATCACCGGGTTCAGATAAACCTAGTCGCAAACCAGCACACTTTGAAGTTCTGGCGCATTGCAGTTGTTATGCATTGGCTTGATGTTTTAGAGACGGCACTAAATGGCTCAATCGTCCGTTATGGAATCGCCCCAAATCTTCACTTAACCTAACAGTGACAGTTTTACCTCTAACCTTAGAGTAAAATCTCGACACACCGTTGAGGCTGAGCCAATGCTAGATCGCTTCTGGGAAGTGCTGGGTTATGTCTTTGCTCTCAACGACGAGGCCTTTCGCATCGCCATCACTATACCGGCGGGGAGAAGTTTGGCGCTGCTGGTGGTGCTGCTGGCAGGGCTGTCCCAGGGCATCGGCCAGAGCATTATTCTGTTTGTCAATCAGGTGCGGCCCGCCCGATTTGTCATTAGCCTGGGCATTAACGCGGTGCTGTTTGCCTTTGGCTTTTTGGCCCTGGTATCAAGCACCTGGCTGGTGACCTTGACGCCCTGGGCGCAGAATATGCCCTTTAGGCAGCTGGTGACGGTGCTGGGGCTGGCCTATGCCCCGCTGCTGTTTAGCTTTTTAGGGGCGCTGCCCTACTTGGGAGTGCCCATTCTCAATGTGCTGTCGGTGTGGCATTTGCTGGCCATGGTGGTGGGTTTTGGGGCGATCGCCAACCTGGGTATCAGCCACGCCTTTAGCTACGTGGCCTTGGGCTGGATTTTGCTGCAAGTCTTGCAAAACACCGTTGGTCAGCCCATAGCCAACTTGGGCAAGCGCATTGCTAACCGGGCGGCAGGGGTCGATCTCGTCACCAATCGCCGCGATTTGACCAAGTCGTTTCAAGCAGGGTTGGCCGAAACCTCTACCCGTTGGCACGAAGAGTTTACCCAGCGATTTAGCGCCCTCAACCAGGGGGATGCGATTGCCGCCGTTACTGGAGAACCCCCAGCCCTGGCTCTGGCCGGAGCCAGGGGCTCAACCGTCTCTGTCAATGCTGGCCCAAACGGCGATCGCCTCAATGGCTTTAAGACCCTGCTAGGCCTAACTGCCATGGCGGTGCTGACGGTGGTGGTGCTGGCGCTGCTGCGGCCCATTCGAGGCTGGTGGTTTGGCTGGTTGAGCGGCCTGCCCAGTCTGGCGCTGCTGGTGCTGAACTTTGTCTGGATTGGCATTGTCGCCCTGGTGGTGGCCGGGCTGCTGGCCCCCCTCGAAACCCTGGGCTGGTGGGCTGGCTGGTACGATGACGAAGTCAACACCACCGTCAATGCTGGAGAGCTGGCCGAACCCGTGGCCGAACCCGGCAAAATCAGCCGCTACATGGTCTACCTCGACGGCATCGGCATCTCTAGCTTTGAGTACCTGCCCGACATCGAAGAATTTCTCGACACCCTAGCTCCTACCCTGCCCCAGGGCGTGGCGCTGATTCGCGGCATCATGCCCTACTCGGTGATGAATGCGCCCCTGGATGAAGACCGCCCGCTCTCATTTCTCTGGCGCTACGCCGACAAGCTGCGCTTTGCCAACCCCATGAGCGTGCTGGGTCTGCTGGTCAACCTTCGCAACGTGCTGATTGTGGGGGTGTCAGCGGATAAGCGCTACGGCCCACTCTACAACCAGGGCATTGCCCAGGTGGTGTTTAACGGTCTGGTCAAAAATGGCTACCGGGCGGGCAGCGGCACCCCGGTCACGCTGATGGGCTACAGCGGCGGCGGGCAGATGTGCTGCGCCAGTGCCCCTTACCTCAAGCGGGCTCTGGGTGCGCCCATTGACGTGATTTCCCTCGGTGGGGTGATGAGCGCCAACATCAACCTGCTCAAGCTAGAGCACCTCTACCACCTGTCGGGCGAGCAGGATGTGGTAGAAAAGCTGGGGTCAAAGATCTTTCCGGGCCGCTGGCCGCTGTTTCCGCTGTCGTTCTGGAATCGGGCTAAACGGCGGGGCAAAATTTCGTTCGTCTCCCTAGGGCCGGTGGGTCACCAGGTGCCGGGGGGCATTCTCGACCCCAAGTTGATGCTGCCCGATGGCCGCAGTTCCCTTGGGCAGACCATCGACACCATCAACGCCATTCTGCGCGGCGAAATCTTGGAGACCGAGCTAGAGCGGGGCGGCAAGGCCAATAATTACGACATCTTTCGCGCCAACCCCCTGGTGCAGTACCAGAGCTATCCGCTCGATCAGCGCCCCAACCCAGCCCTCTACGTGCCCATTGGCGACTGGGTTGGGCGGCTGATTTTGCCTGCTAAGGCCGAGCGCTTTGGCGGCGTCTTCTACGAAATTCACCACGCGCCCGACGACCACCGTAGGCTAGTGGGCCAGGTGGTGAAGCTGCGCTGGTCTGACCACCCCCTCACCCAAACGCTGGTGCAGGCCGTCACCCACGATGTGCACTTTAGCGCCGACGCGGAGTACGCCAGTCGCTTTGGCGGGGTGATCAACCCGGTGCGGCTCAACCACTGGCTGCGGGTCGATCCGCTAGAATCGCTGGCCGGATCGCTACCCGAAGATGACCTGGTTGTGGTGGTGGAAGATCCCCAGGTGGTGCTCGATCGCGACGGGGTCACGCTCTTGATCGCCGCTCAGCCGATGGAGGTGACGGGGCGCTATTACGGCCTGGTGCAGTTTGTGGGGGCAACGGGCGACCAGTGGCGAGTCCGGCACTTTAGCAAAGCTAGCCGCGCCTTTGACGGCCCTGAGGAGGTGGTGAGCCTGCCCCCGGTGGCCGCAATGGCGGTCTACGGCAGCCATCCCTCCACCACGCAGGGGCTGGAGCGATCGCCCTACAACGAAACCGGTTGGTACATCTACGGCGCGCCCAATGCCAGCGGCACCTTTGTGGTGCAGGCGCTGGGGCCGCGCGCCCTGTTTCGGCTTCAGCCTCAGCGGGTGGTGTTTGGCGGAGCAAAATCAGCCTACCGCTACATTCGCAACGAGTCGTGGGCCGACGTGGTGGCCCAAAAGGGCAAGGTCGGCTCGGTGCTCTGTACGGTACGCGACAACGGTCGGCCCGAGGCGATTGCCGAGGCGATCGATGAGTGGCAGGTGGGCGATCGCGCCCTCATTCTCCATACCTACGGCGGCATCGGCGGCAACCACCGAGAACCCTCTGCCGCCACCCCCATTTTCTTTGGCCACTTTGCCTACGGGCGGGCCGAGGTGGTGCACGACCCCTTAGCCGATGAGCGGCGGTTTGAGATTCGCTACTACCAGGTCTACGCCCACAACATCGATGGGCTGATTGCGGGCACGATTCACTGGTCACGGTATCAGGGCGATCGCCAGCGGGGTTGGCTGGGCACCCGCCCCACCTGCGATATTCTGGTCAAGCTCGATTCTTTTAACCGCCACTACTATTTTGACGACGAGCGGCGATCGCCCCTCACCCGCATGGAGGCCCACCTGCAAGCTATGACGGCCCGCTACCGCATCGGCGACGGCACCGGCGGCACCTTTGTTGGCCCCTCTAACAACTGCTCCCAAGACTCTAACCAGGCGCTGTTTGCCAGTTTGCAAAGCATCGGTATCAGCCTCTACCACCATGCTGATGCTCTGATCGATCAGCACCCCGGCCAGGCCGAGCCTCTGTACCAGCTCGCCCTCTTTGGCAAAGACCTCAAAGACACCCTGCAACCGCTAGGGGGCCTACGCCCCACCTGGGAAAAGAACGAATTTAACCTGGGCAGCTCAATCGAAGACGAGCCCCTGCGCAACCTATTGATGGGGCTGGGCAGTTGGCGCACGGTGTTTCCCCGCAAGGCCAGCGATGTGGTGGTGCACAAGTTTCTCAAGTACGGCGCGTCGGCTTGGGTGCTACGCACCAGTCAAGTGGGCGGCCACGACCCGGACATTGAACCGATCGCGCCGATGACGTTTTAAGGCCCCTGCCGACGATAGTCAGGACATGGGCTTGCCTAAAAGTCTAGGGATGGCGCACTCACGCCCGCTGCTTAGCCTATCCCACTACTTACCTTTTTTCTTCTTGGCCTTTTTTGCCTTCTTTCCTCGTTTTTCATTCCCCTGAGAAGAGGTGGAGGCAGCGGCAAGAATTGTCTTTATCTTATCGACAGCCTCATCAATAACTTGAGCTACCGCTTTTTGGGTGGCATTAGCGGTAGCTTGGGTGGCGTCAATGCGATCGCCTAGAGCATGTCGCGTTTTACCGGCTTTGCCTTTTGCTCCAGCGATCGCATGCTCGATCTGAGCAACCACAAACTCTCGCGTCTGATCTGCTCTTTGTTTAGTGCTGTCGATCAGATCGCCAGCCCGCTCTTGGGCAACACCTGCCGTCACGGCGGCGGCTTCTTTAGCATTTTTTATACCCTGATCAACTCCGGCAGCGGCGGCAGATTGACCGTTAACTAGGGTGCTTTCTACCGCATCCGACGCTTCTGAGGCTGGTGCAACGGCATTGACAATCGCCTCTTTTACTCCGCCCACAGCAGTCTTCACCGAATGATTGATCGGGTTGAGCTGATCTTGACGCGTCTCTTTAGGGCTTGATTGGGCTACTGCCTGAGAGATTTTATTGGCAGCAACTTGGGAAACTTCGGCAAGCACAGCCGCTGCTACTACGGAGCCAAGCTTTCGCGGACTGAGCCCTAAAACTGTGGTGTCGCCCTGGGGCTTCTTGCTCTCAGATTCATTAGCAGGCTGATTAGACTGAGAACTCTTTTTACTGTTTCTCTTCTTAGCAGACTTAGTTGACATGGTGTATCTTTCCGCTCCCAATTTATGAAGTGTGTCGCCAGCTAGCAGCTTACTAAGGCAACTACGCTTGCCTCAGTAAGCTGTCGCTCCACTGCCGCTGCATTAGCGCGTGTGCTAGAGCCTTTCACCTTAACGATGGGCTGATCTCGGTGCGTCTGCTCTGCGATGGATATGCGGTGTAAACAGCAATCTTGATGAAGTCTACCAACTCTCCTGGGACTGAGATGTTCTACGCTTAGAACATCATTTTTCTCCAAGGGCAATCTAATGCGCGTAGAAGCTTGCTGCCAGGTTCTGCTTGAGCACCTGTTGCCCGACCTCGACCCGCAGCGCCAGGGGCTTTGTGTCGATGTGGGGGTGGGTACCTTTGCCTTTTACTGCGAGCTGTTTGCCCGCCTCGGATTTCCCACCGTTGCTGTAGAACCTTCCCCCACCGACAAATTGCGGCTGGTCTGCCAGCAGTATCCCATTCGGCTGATTGAGCAGTGCCTGTCAGACCGGGTCGGCACCCAAACGCTACACATGGGCCAGTTTGCCAACTTGGCCAATAGCAACTTTAGTTCCCTGGCGGCCGATTGGTTTGGGGCGTCTAGCACCACTTGCCAGGTGCTCACCCTCGATCTGGCGACCCTGCTAGAACAGGTGGCCGCTACCCAAATCACCGCCTTTAAGCTAGATATCGAGGGGTGGGAGTCGGTCGTGATCCAGCAGTTTGCCGCGCTGCCTGCCGAACGACTGCCTCAAATAGTGATGTTTGAGTACGGCGGTGGCGGCTGCCGCCACCAGGGTGAGAAGGGCTGGTCACCTAAATTTTTAACGGGCACTATGGATTGCCTGCAGACCCTACAACAGCGAGGCTATAGCTTTAGCATCATGGTTGACTACGCTGCCGGTACCCAGCCTAAGGTATTTGACCTCCAGACTCTCGATCTGGCTCGAGAGGCACCCTTTTACCCCAATGGGGTCTACGGCAACATGCTGTGTTTTTATCAGCATCAGTTCCCTGCCGAACGCATTCAATCGATCTGCGCGCCCTATGGCGGTGGCTTGGCCAACTGGCTGGTCAGCCGGCTGGTGTCCTAGGAAGTATCTTGGGGCCAGCGTCTCAACTGGTTACCTAAGCACCAAACCCCTTGGGCACCTGCTCGCTGGAGTAGTAGTACCACAGCGAGGCCACTGGTTCTTCTGCCTCGATCGCACTGCCGACCGGGGCATCAGCGGCAGCGACCAGAAAGGCACCGGGGTCAGATCGGTAGGCGGCCAGCAGAGCTTTTTCTTCGGCGGAGAGATCGGGGGAGCTATCTTGCTCAATTTCTTCGAAGGTAGTTTCGATTAGCTCCATTTGCGCTTCGGCGGCGCTGAGCTCGTGGTGGGTTTCGGCGTTGAGCAGTTGCTCAAGGGGTTGCAGTTCGGCCACGTGGCTAGCGAGGGCTTGCAGCCTTTCCTCGTAGGTGCTGGCCAACTGCTGGAGCTCTTGCCGGTGCTGGGCTTCTTGCTGATCGAGGGCAGCTTGCAGCCGTGTGTCCTGCTGTTCTAATGCCGTTTGCATCGCTGCCTTTTCAAATTCAGCGGTGAGCAATTTGGCCTGATGAGCCTTTAGCGCTTTCAGCAGCGGCACCATTTGCCCCTTCAGGGTCATGTGCTCTACATCGAGCTGATTAAACCGTTCAGACAGGGTGATGTAAGCGCGACAGAGCCGGGTGTAGCGCTCTACCATCTGATTGACGTGCTGAAAGTTTCTCACTGCCGTCTCCAGGCGATCGGTAACCATAGCAACATCCTGCCCGTACGGGGCGAGTGGAAACAGGGTTTATTAGCCCTTACCTACCACGTTTGTCCTCAAAACTTCAAGCCGCAGGAGATACAGTTTAAAGACAAAGTTAGGCTCTGCCGACTAGCTTCACCATTGCCAGTTAGTTCTTAGTCTGCCGCAGGTTGTGTTTCGGGAGAGGTTTTAGTTAATGTGTCAGAATGATGAATAATTTCCAGCCCGTCTTCGCCCCCACCCCGGCAGTGCTGTGCGTACTTATAAAAGCCAAAAGATCGACCAGAACGCCGACTACCCCTGCCCTTGTCGTCGCAATGGGTGCATTAAGCCCATCACCCTGACCGAAGCCTTTGGCTGCGATCGCTGTCAGCAAATTTTTGTTGTGCAAGACGATGGCTACGTGATCGAGCAGCTCTCTACCCACTATCCCTACAAACGCCTCTGGCGCTGGACGGGTCAGCAGTGGCGACTTGATCGCTCCTCCCTCAACGTCAGCTACCTACCCCTGGTGGTACTGGCCGCCTTCGGCATGATGGTGTTTTTTTTACTGTTGGCCACCTTGCAAACTCCCGACGATGCCCAATCGGTGGCGCGATTGCTGACTACCCTGGTGGTGGCGGTGGCGGTGGTGGGCATGTTTTGGCTGGCCTCTCGGCGTTAGGCTCATGGTAAACCTCACTACCCAGGCAGACTTTAGCGCGGCGGTTGAGCAGGTGCGCCGGGCCGGTCGCGACCTGGTCGCCGCTGGGTTTGACACCCAGAGCCGCCTGTTAGAGGCGGTCGCCACCGCCATTGAAACTAGCTTTGACGACATTCTCGAAGCTAACACTCTCGACCTTGAGGCCAGTTTAGAGATGGCGGTACCCGAACGGGTGCTCGACTGGCTGAAGCTGACCCCCGAACGCCTGCAAACCACCACTAAAATTTTGCGACGGCTGGCCTACCTGGGCGACCCCAGGGGACTGCTGCACCCCGCCCCTAGTCGGCTGAGCAAGGCCGTGGCGGGCTACGGCCAGGTGGTGCCCTTGGGGGTCGTGGCCCTGGTCTACGAGGCGTTTCCAGAACTGGCGGCGATCGCGGCGGGGCTGAGCCTGCGCACGGGCAACGGCCTCATCCTCAAAGGCAGCAACGAAGCCAGTCAAACCAACCAGGCGATTTTGCAGGCTCTCCACCAGGCTCTAGATTCCATAGGGCTGTCGCCTTACTGCATTTTGTCGCTGACTGAGGAGCAGGGCGACGTCGCCCGCAGTTGGCTCTTGCAGGATCCCGGCATCGACTTAATTATTCCCTACGGGCGGCCAGGGCTGGTGCAGCAGGTGGTGCGTCAGGCCGGTGTGCCCGTGCTGCCCACAGCCATGGGCAACTGCTATCTCTACTGGTCGCCCACTGGGCAGCTCGACACCGTCACTCACATAGTGCTCGACAGCCATCGCGGCGAGCCCGATGCGGTCAATGCGGTCGAAAAGGTGCTGGTGCACCGAGGCTGCAATCCTTCGGCCCTGGTGCAGCTGTGCCATACCCTATGGGATCAAGACTTTGAAATACTAGCCGATGAGGAGCTGCTACCCGACCTACCCGATGGGAAACCGGCGGTGGCCACCGACTGGAAGCGCCCATTTTTGGGTAAAACAGTGGCGCTACGTTTGGTTGACAGCGTGCAAACCGCAGCCACGCTGATCAACCGCTACAGCAGCGGCCACGCCAATGCGATCGCCACTGAAACCTACGCCGAAAGCAGTCGCTTTACTCAGCTCGCCACCAGCGCAGTCATTTACATCAATACATCTCCCCGGTTTGTGCGAAACCCCGCCCAGGCATCGTCTATTGCCCTAGGCATGACGGCTCAGCGCGGTCGCTGCAATGGTTTTGTGGGCCTCGGAGCCTTCGTCACCACGCAGCATATTTTGCAGGGTCTTGAGTAGTTTCCATCGGGCGGGCGGGGGGGACTTGGTAGTTCGTTTAGAGCCGTTGCGATCGCACCGCGTCAACACTACTGCATAGCTATAGCCCCTCCAAATTTGGAGGGGCTATAGACTGTGGACTCGCCGATCTGCTACCCCCCATTCAACAGGAAGCCGCAGGCGTTAAGTCATCGCGGCCTAGGGTGATGCAGAATGTCCTAACCCATCTGGTAAGGGAGTACTTCTTAGAACGGTACTTCTTATTTACCTATACCAAGATAATCAAGAGCCATTTCAATAGTTCCGCAATCTACCTTAAAGGGATCGTTAAAGGGGGATTTTCGGGCATCAGGAGTTATTTTAGCAAAATCCAGTGCCTCGAGCATTTGAGGAGTGATCTGACCTCGTACACAACACCACTTGCCATTTAGGGCATTAGTCATGTATCGATTCTCGTAAAAGTTCCATGAAGGAGACATCAGCTCAATTAACTTGATTCCGCTGCCTGGCTCAGCATGATCTCTCATGCCGACACGGTTTAAGATAAAATTGCTGCTGGCAGCACCATGAACTACTACCACCTCCTTAGCATTGCGAGCAATTGACCATTCTTCATCAATCGCTAGATCCTCAAAGTAAAGTGTTTTAAACCCTCGCTCCTCCATGAATTTAGTGACTTCATCGTTGTTGATTAAGCTACGACTTCCCCTGCGAGGGATAAATATTCTTTCAGGGGTTTCTTCTTTGTATCCCGGAAAATCGAAGCCAAAAAATTGAGGCCTAATGCTAAAAACCCTGTGCTCTGGGCAGGTGACGATCTCACCACGGACATTGTCATCGGTAAAAATAAGAGGAAAGCCAAGCAATCGGTATACTTCCATGGTCATGCTGTATTTAGGCACCCTAGAGCCTAAAACGACATGAATTTCAATATCTTTTTGAAAATGTTCGCTCAAGAATTTTTTTGCCAGAAGCACTCGAGTTGCAACATTCTCAAGAATGTGACCGATGTTCGTAAATACATCGAAGCGAGCGTCAAATATGAATTTTCCTGAATAGTCAAGCGTTTTCTCTCCCTTTATCGCTCTAGAAAGAAATAATTGAGCTTTCCGCTTCCGGCTAAGAGCGGCCAGTTCCGTTGTGGCTACACCAGAGGTTACTTTAACTTCCCCTGCGAAAGGTTCAAGGTATTGTGCTGGCATTATCACTGGCTCAGCAGCTGGACGCCATACATCCATCGCACCGGTAGGAAAGCAGTACATCATTGAAGATGCGACTTCAAGGCCTGGGACTTTATGCTTCAGAGTTATATCCATTTCAAACCTTTCGATAAGTCTTCAGCTAATTAATGAATTTAGAAAAACTACTAGTGATTACAAAATGAGCAGAGTTGTGAGATTGCAAGATTGAGTATTTATGCTTATGAGCAGCGCCGCAGCTAAGAATGACAGCCTTAATATAAAAGCAGAAGCCCAGAGTTGTGTCCTGCTAAGCTCGATCCCCCTACTTAGCTTCACCGATCTTAGGCTTGAAACACTTTAAGTGTTAAGGAAGAGTGAAGACCACGCTAGGAATCGTCCAAGCTCGTTCAACTACATTAGTTTGGACGAGCGTGAACACTCCCCTTTGCGTGCGCCCTTTGAGTGGTAATGGGTTGAGGTTTTTACTGCGGTCGAGTGTGGGGTGCTTAAGGCGATCGCACCCCGTAGAAAAATGGGAGTTCGCTAGCGAGGCCATGGCTTAAGAGGCGATCGCCCCCGTTACTCGGTCAATGGCGCGCCGCCCGCCAAAGCGCTGGGCAATGATGTCGTCATAGGTGTCGGCGATGGTCACCACTGAGAGAATGCAGGTCTGTAGCTCCATCAGATCCATATTTTCGCCACCTAAAACATTTTCGGCAAAGAGCACCTGATTAGCCTCATCGAGGTAGAAAGCCCCAAAGCGCATGCGGCGGTTTTCGGTGAGCAGAAAGTGCATCAGCTCATGGTCAATATTACTGCCGATGGTGACGCAGCTGGTGGCCCGTACCGTAGCTAGATCGGCCTTTTCCCAGGGGTGTACTTCCCAGGGCAGCACCTCGATCTCAACCAGGGTAGAGCCGTAGAGGATGTCGAACTGGGGTTTGTTGGGGTAGATCCTTAGACTGTCTTTAAATAAGGCAGCGGTCTGGAGATAGTCGGCGACTTTGGTGTAGGTGAGCGCCTGAACGTTGCTGACAAAGGATATGGACATGGAGGGTTGGGGAGTAGAGAGTAGGGGGTAGAGAGATTTCACCCTGCGCGGTTTACAGAGCTGGGTTTTTCATAGGGGATGCACGGGCTGAGGTGGTAAAAGGGCCTGTTTTCTTGTCCTAAGTTGCGCTTTACATAATGAACATTTTTTGATCGAGGGATTTGGGGGTGTGGGAGTCGGCAAACTGCTGGGGGCTTTCGTCCGATTCCAGCCGACCATCAACCAGGTTGATGATGCGATCGGCCACATCGAGAATGCGGTTGTCGTGGGTGACCATCAGAATGGTGCAGCCCTTTTCGTCGGCCAAGTGCTGCATCAGCGTCACCACGTCGCGGCCCGATTTTTTGTCGAGGGCGGCGGTGGGCTCGTCGGCCAAAATCAGCTGGGGCTGGTTGACCAGGGCGCGGGCGATCGCCACCCGCTGCTTTTGCCCCCCGCTGAGCGCTGCCGGCTTATAGTCGGCCCGCTCCGCCAGCCCCACCTGACTGAGAATATCCACCGCCAGCCGCCGCTTACCGCGAAAGTTGCCGGTCAGTTCCACGGCCATCTCCACATTTTGGGCCGCCGTCAGCGACTCAAATAGGTTGTGGGCCTGAAAGATGAAGCCAATATTGCGGCGGGTTTCGACCAGCTGGCGGTTGCCCATGCCTACCAGTTCTTGGTTGAGCACCTTAAGGCTGCCCTCGGTGGCCGATCGCAGCGCCCCAATCAGGGTCAGCAGCGTGGTTTTGCCCGAGCCCGAAGGCCCCGTCATAATCACAATCTGGCCGGGGTATAGATCGAGGCTGATGTCAAAGAGCACCTGCTTGCGCAGATCGCCCCGGCCAAAGAAATAGTCGAGGTGGCGCACCTGCACCGAGCTGGCGGTAACTTCAGACGCTGGGGAGGACGTAGACAACGGCGTAGCACTCATAGACCAAATACCTCTGCGGGGTCAGTACGCTGCACCTTACGCACGGCCACAGCGCCAGAAATCAAACACATAATGAAGGTCGCTAGATACAGGTTAACTACCCGCTCTAGGGTCATCTTAAACAACAGGCCGGTGACGGCGGCCCCCAGGTTGTAGAACAGGGCACTGATTAAAAAGCCCGGAATAAACCCCAGCACCGAGAGAATGATCGCCTCCTGAATCACCACCCCAAACAGGTAGGCATTGTCGTAGCCGATCGCCTTGAGAGTGGCGTACTCCGACCAGTGGTCGGCCACATCGGTGTAGAGAATTTGGTAGACGAGAATGATGCCCACCACAAACCCCATAGCGGTCAGCAGCGAGAATATAAAGCCAATGCTGGTATTGACTTCCCAGTAGGTGCGCTCACGGGCGATAAACCCTCCAGGCCCCTGCATCGGCAAGACCAGCACGTCCTTGGGAAGCCCCTCACTGAGGGCCTGTACCAGAGTCTCAATGTTGGTGCCGGGAGTGACCCGCAATAGGCCAATGTCGGCGGTGGCAAAGCTGCGCTCCTCTTCCTCGGGGCCGCGATTGGCAAAAAACCGCAGAAAGTTTTGGTCGCTCATGATCAAGTTACCGTTACCTGAGGCAAAGTCAGTGCCCAGGCTAAAGGTGCCCACAACGCGAATTTCGCGATCGGCCAGCTCGGTAATCACCCCGGTTTCGCGGGGGCCCACCTCGTCGCGGGAGCGGCTGTCGATCATGGCGGTGTTGGGCAGCCGTAGCTCTTGCTGGCGGGCCAGCACCTCGGGCATGGGCAGCACCGGGTCGGAGGGGTTGTAGGCGATCACTCGCACCGGTCGAGTTTTGCGGGTCTCGGGGTTTTTCCAGCGGGCGTCGCTGAGGTAGATGGCGTAGGCCCCTTCTACACCGTCAAAAGCCTGGGCCTGGTAGAGGCGGCGGCGGGCAAAGGAGCGGGGCACAAACATATTCTCCTTCAGCCGGTTGATGATCACAATTTCGCCATTGAGCTTTTCGAGCAGCTGCGTCTGGCTGTCGTAGAGGGCGTTCTTGAAGCCGGAGAACAAAAACATCAGCAACACCGCAAAGGCCACCCCAGCCGTGGAGGTGAGAAATTTCTTGCGATCGTGAATCAGGTTGAGTAAGGCGAGGGGGGTGCGGCGCATGGCGCGATTTTAGACTGGCGATTTTGGATTTTGGATTTGCAGGCAGCAGGCTGTAGGGTGGGCACTGCCCACCATTGACCTCTAGGCCTAAACGGATCGTTGGCTGGGTTGCGCTGGCTGGTTAAGCGTGGACAGTTGGTGGGCAGTGCCCACCCTACTAATAGGCTGCGCCCCCGCTTGGCGGGGGCAATCAAACAGTATGGGGCTGGCAACCTTAGAGGTCGGCTGATCCACGGCGGGAAACAGCAGCGGCAGAAAACGTTGAGTCATGCGGGTGATCCTAAATGGCTGAGTAAGCAGAGTCGTTTTCTGGGCAGGGCGACGCCTCAAGCAGTGGTTGCAGGCCGGACAGCTGCATGCCAAATCGGTTGCGTCCCAGCCCCAGGCTTTACGTTTTCTAGCGCTAGCGATCATGCAAACACCTCCGCCGGGTCAGCCGTCACGGCCTTACGCACCGAAATCAACCCCGACAGAGTACACATCAGCACCGTCAGGGAAAATACAAAAATCACTCGAAACACCGTCATCTGCATGGGCAGGGTGCCCGCCGTGGCGTTGTAGGCCAGTTGGTAGAGCCCCAGCGACAAAATCAGCCCCGGCACGTAGCCCATCAGGGCCAGCAGCAGCGCTTCTTGAATCACGGTTTTGAACAGGTAGCCACCGCTATAGCCAATCGCTTTGAGGGTGGCATACTCTCGCAGGTGGTCGCGAATGTCGGTGTAGAGAATCTGATAGACAATCACGGTACCCACCACAAAGGAGACCAGCACCCCCAGGCCGAAAATAAAGCCAATGGAGGTGGTTTGAATCCAAAATCGGCTTTCTTTGGCAATGATTTCGGGTTTGGTGTAGACTTCCACATCGGCGGGCAGTTGATCTTGCAGGGCGGCTTTGACCCGCTCGGCGTCGGCACCAGGCTCTAGCAGCACCAGCCCCAGGTTGACCTGATTGAGCGGTCGTGGGTCAAAGAATCGGCGAAAGTTTTGGTCGCTCATGATCAGCGTGCCGTCGGCGGCAAAGCCACCCCCGAGGTCGTACTGGCCAACGACGGTAATGCGGCGGCGGTCGGCTTCGGTTTCCAGCCCCACGGTTTGGGGGCCAAACTCGGGGCGCGATCGCCGGTCAATAAAGGCCGCATTGGGCTGCTGGAGCGCCTGCCGTTCCTCCAACGTATCCAGCTCGGGCATCAGAAACACTGGGTCGCTGGGGTTAAAGGCATAGACAAACATAGCCCGACTGAGGCTAGTTTCAGGGTTTTTCCAAAGGGCATATTCGGCGTAGAGGGGCATTACCTGCTGCACCCCCTCAATGCCCGCCGCCTGGTACAGTCGCTCGCGGGGAAACGCCTTGGTCGAGCTAATTTCGAGGGACTGGGGGGAAATTAGAAAAATATCGCCGTTGAACTGGTCGTAGAAGTTGGTGGTGGTGCTGACCAAGGCACCTAGGAAACCTAGATTCATAAACATCAGCAGCACCGCAAAGGTGACCCCGGCCACGGCCACGAGTAATCGAGGGCGATCATGGCGCAGGTTGTACCAGGCCAGGGGAATGCGGGGCAGGGAGGGGAATTTCATCGCGGCCTCCTAGGGCTCAATATCGATGGCGACGTCAACCTGGAGGTTGGTGAGCGCTGCCACCGCCTCGCTCTGGTCAACCTGCACCCGCACCTCGACCACGCGGGCGTCGGCGTTGGCGGCGGGGTCGTCGTCGAGCACGTCGTTTTTGGCAATTTGCAGACCAATTTCGGCAACGGTGCCGGTCAGGGTTTCAGCAAAAGCCCCGTTGCGGCTGGTGATGGTGGCGGGCTGCCCGACTTCAACCAGGCCAATGTCGGTCTCGTAGACCTCGGCCACCACCACCATCTGGCGGGTGTCACCGAGGGCCAAAATGGGGCCATCAGCTGGAGATACAGCCTCACCAGGGTAGGCAAAGACATCGAGTACCTGACCGGCCTGGGGCGATCGCACAATGGTGCGAGCCAGTTGAGCTTCGGCTAGGGCCAGGTTTTGGGCCGCAGAGTCAACCTGGCTGGCCACCTGGGCGCGGGTCGTGGTGGCTTGGGCCGAGACTACCTGAGCTTGAGCGTTTCTAATGTCGCTGAGGCGAGCCTGCTCCAGCCGCTGCTTAGTCGATTGGGCATTGCCTAGATCGGCACGCAAACTGTTGACGGTGGCCTGCTGGCGATCTAGCTCCTGGCGAGAGATCGCCCCCGATGCGTTGAGTTCTTGAAATCGGGCCAGATCAATTTCAGCCACGCTCAGCTCAGCCTGGAGGCTCTCAACGGCGGCTTGCTGGGCGGCGATCGCGGCTTGCTGCGGCCCATCGATCTGACCGACCCGAGTGCTGGCCTCCTGCACCTGAGAATTGCCCAGGGTCGTTTCGGCGGCGAGCTGGGCGCGGGCCTCGGCCAGCTGGCTGGCAGCCACATAGCGCTCGGCCCGGCGCACATCGTAGGTGTCGAGGTAGGCCAACACCTGACCCGCCTGCACCTGGTCGCCCTTCTCTACCTCAAGGCGATCGATCCGCCCGGCTTCAGCTGTGGCCACGTCGATGACGCGGCTGGCGGGCTCAATTCTTCCTAGGGCAACCACCTTGACCTGCTGGGGGGGTGGCAGCTCGGCCTGCTCGCGGGCGGCCTGGCGGCTTTGCATGACGTTGCGTACCGCTACGGTAGACCCTGCCCCCACAAGCAGCAGGGCACCAATCAACAGCCAAAAACTTGGCTTTTTCCAAGGCTGAACCGGGTGGGTAGACATAGGCTCATAGGACAACTGCACTGAATTTAACTGAACGGTGTAGTTTAGTCAATGGGCGCAGACAGCGGAATTGGGGCGAGACCCGAGGGCGATCGCTAGATATTGTCCGTCAAATCTTTGGGCAGGCAAAGTTCAGAATTAGCTGTCGCCGACGGCCTCTAAGGGGGCGGGCTAAAGGCTGGAGTTTCAACGTTAGCGGAGGTCGCCGCTGAACCTTCAACCGCAGTTGCCGCTGAACCTTCAACTACTGGAGCGCCAACTGTTAGAGGACTTTCAGCCGGTGGGGTAGCCGTAGCCGGGATGTCTGGGAGCGGATTGACCACTCCGGGCGGCGCATCGTTGAGGCGTCTCAGTTCTTCCACTGGGGTAGAAGGAGTTGCCAGTAGCGAACCTTCTCCCCTTTGGAGGCCGGCGTTAGGGGCAAAGTCGTTAATTAGGGCAGGGTCTAAAACGGCGTTTTCGGTATTAAAAGGCGTCTGCTGGCGTAGAGTACGCAGCAGATCGGGGCGTATAGCGGTTAGGGGGTCATGGGGAGCAGAGCGATAGGTGGGGTCGTCTAGGTGCAGGCCCGCCATCAGAGCGCTGGTTTGGTAAAACTCCAGCAGGTCAAACTCCACAACCTGCCAGCTACCGCCGCCGATAAAGGCCATTTGCCCCCCGTAGAGGGCCAGCTCCTGGCCGGTTTCAGCCGCCGTCACCAGTACTGGGGCCGTGGGCAAATCGGCCAGAGCCATCACCAGGGTTAGCTGCCGAGAGGGCACGTAGCGCACCACTACAGCCGTGCTGTTGAGCCCCACCGTGGCGTTTGGGGTTCGAACCGTCGTCCGCCCCTGGTTGGGGGGCACAAACAGGGCCACTGTGCCTTGGTTCAGCAGCAGCTGGCGGGTGTCGGGCCAAAATTGCAGGCTGGCCTGCTCGCCCACCCGAGTTAGTGACCCATCGTTGAAGAGTACCTCGGCCCTCGCCGCAGTGCTGGTGTTCAGAGTTTCCCCTGGGCAAAAGCAGTCGGCCACGGCAGCCGGTCGGGTGCTGCCGCTAGCGGAAACCAGGCTAACTTGATAGGTGCTGGCCTTTAGATTGGCCCAGGTCCAGGGTACCTCTGCCCAGGCCGGAGATGCGATCGCAGTAGTGCTCATAACTGTTAGCAGCACTGCCGAAAAACCATTGTTACTAAAAGCCATAGCTCAGTGAAGAGTGACCACGAATTGCAGTAGACTTTGGCCCTAAGGTAGATGCAGCCAAACGCCTTAGCCCCTAAGCGGACAGGGTAGTTGTGCGTAAGATACCCCAACGGCGGCAATTGAGCGCTAGGGGTAACACCATCAACCAAAATTTGTGCAGCACCGTCGCTGTTTTGGCAGAGTTCTGCCAAACTGGGCGCTATCAAAGTGGAGGCTTAACTCTATGGTAGGGTTCGGGCAGCCCAACTCGGGGCGATTCATAAATCTTGTGTTCTCTTTTCGTTAAATCTTTAATAAATTTGAGCCTTTTTTTCGGGAATCAGCAGCAATATCAGTGATTCTGCTGGTGACAGGACAACACACGTTATCTTCGGGCAGACTCCATTGGTTAAGCGGCATCACCCCCACCCCCTGGCGTTAATGAGCTTTGGCCTGCTCTGCAGCGGCATCCTGACGGACTGCGCTAGGGCAAATCAGCTCAGCCCTTCAGCGACCCCTGCCGCCAATGTTGAGGTGATGATCTCGACTCCAATCGAGGCGGCTGCGGTACCTATGCCGCCTCGATTGTCAGGACTCCCCTTGGCAGCGGGAGAGCTGACTGTGACCCTGGCCCCAGCCACCGAGGGAGAGCCCGCTGGGGATTCAGCTGCCGAGCCTCTAAGCATTAACCCGGCTGTCTCCAGTCCGGCGATCGCCCCTGACCA
Source organism: Phormidium sp. VAR_61_metabat_6 (assembly GCA_031425055.1). Taxonomy (GTDB): domain Bacteria; phylum Cyanobacteriota; class Cyanobacteriia; order Phormidesmidales; family Phormidesmidaceae; genus Nodosilinea. The sequence goes on along the minus strand of JANPIO010000268.1, from coordinate 17,882 downwards.
GGCCCTTGTTACCGAGACCTATCTAACCACTGCTGCCGCGCTGGCTCCGCCCTCTTCGCTAGCCACACTCCCCACCCCGGCATCCCTGGCTCAGGCTGCCCCGGCTGCCGACGGTCAAGACCCCGAGCTGGGGGTCATTCAGGTGCGCAGCCTGCTAGAGGACAACGACCTGGGAATTTTGCGCATTCGCGATCAGCCTCAGATTCCGGTGGTGGCACCGCGACCCCCGGCAAAAATTGGGTTTTTCTCAGCCCGCTTGGCGATCGCCAGCAGCGACAACATTTTGCTGGCCGTCAACACCGTGGGGGGCGGGCTGACCGGCGACACCTTTGTGCGTCCCTCAATTGGCTTTGGCGTCTACCCTGCCCTGGGGCCGCAAACCGCCTTGATTGCCACCGCTGACTACGGGCTACAGCGCTATGGTGCCCAGTCATCCCTCAACTACGACGATCTGCGGCTGCGGGTGGGGCTGCGTCAGGGGTTAACCCCCCGCAGCTACGGGCAGCTAATTTTTACCTACCAAGAGCTATATCGTCCTGGTGCCAACCGAGGGAGATTCTTTAAAAACACGGCTTTGGGTCTCACCCTAGGTCGCCGTGACCCCATTACGCCAAGGCTGGCCCTCGACACCTACTATCTGCTTCAGTTCAACGGGGCTCAGTCTACCAGCAACGGCACCGCTACCGACTTTAGCCGTTTCTTTCAGTCGGCTGGAGGCTATCTAGGCTACGACATTGCCCCCAACCTGCAAGCGGGCATCAGCTACCAGCTCAATTTCATTGACTACACCACTCAAGACCGCTACGACACCTTTCAACAGGTGCTCGGACAGGTCGTCTACCGCATTAGCCCCAACCTGCGTTTTAACGTTTATGGCGGCGTTAGCTTTGGCCGCTCCTCTGAACCTCGGGTGCGGTTTGACGATACCTTTTTTGGCGCGGCGATCGATGCCACGATCCCCTTGTTCTAGCCAGACGTTGTTTTGAGGTCATCGTTGACAGCGCCGTTGGTTTTTGGTCGCCTTGGTGGGGGTGCTGCTGGTGGCCTGTAGTGCTCCTCGGCCCCTGTCCACAATTCAGGCAGGCGGTTATGGGGGCAACCTCGGTACCCTGGGCGTCTCGATCGTGCTAGAGGAACTAACTAAGGCGCTACTCTCCTCGTAGCGCCTGCACGACGTCAATACGCGTCACCCGCAGGGCGGGCAGGAAACTAGCCCCAACACCAACCCCAAAGGCAGCCCCCATCGACAGGGCCGCATCGCGCCAGTTGAACTCGTAGGGGGCCTCAAACACGGTGGTGGTCGCCACTTTGGTCAACCCGTGGACGGTGGCCACCGCCGTGGTACCGCCAATCAGGCTGAGTAGAGCCGCTTCAGCGATGAACTGGGCCATGATTTCCAAATCGGTGGCCCCAATGGCGCGGCGCAGGCCAATCTCGCGGGTGCGCTCCATAATGGCGGCGATGGTGATGTTAGCGATGCCGATCCCGCCAATCACCAGGGCCAGCACCCCTACGGCCTTGAGCACGCGAATGGAGGCCCGCTGGCGCTGCTCTTCTTCGTAGAGATCTGCGACATTGCCATCGATATACAGGTCGTAGCCCGGAAACATCTGCTGGAGCTGGGCTTCGACGCCGTCGTGGGTGGTCTCAAAGTCGTCAAGGCTTTGCAGGGCAATTTGAATTTGCCCCCCGAAGCGAAAGCGCCCTTGCAACAGGTCACCGTAGGGCTCGGGCACCCAGAGTGTGCCGGTGGGTTCTCCCCCCTCGCTGCCGTAGAGGTTTTTGTTTTCAATCAAACCGATCACGGTGAAGCGGGTGCCGTTGATAAAAATACCTTCACCCAGGGGCGGAGCTGCTTGAAAGAGCTGCTGAGCCAGTACGGTGTCGATCACGGTGACGGGACGAAAGGCGTCAAAGTCTTCTGGATCAAAAAATCGGCCGTCGAGCACCTGCCGTCCGGTGGTGCGCTGGTAGTTTGCTGACACGCTCAAGGCATCAACGCTGTCGGTGATGGTGCCCTGGTACTGCACCTCTGCTCCCCATAGCTGAGTCACTCGGCTAATGCTGACAATGCCGGGGACAGCCGCTTGGATTTCTGCGATCGCCGCCTGATCAAATTCCACCGGGGGGCGACTGCGCCCATAGACAAAGGGGGTGATGTTGGGGTTATCTCTCGCCGCCAGTTGCTCTTGCAGCACCCGGTTGGCAATGGTGTCGATGTTGAGGGTGGCGTTGACGGCGGCGACTCCCATAAAAATGCCCAGCGCCGTCAGGCCCGATCGCACCCAGTTGCCGGTTAGATCGCGCAGGGTGGTGAGGCTGAGGTCGAGGGGGGAGAGGGGCATGGAGGGGTGGGAGGGTGGATGAGTTGGGCGTAGGGTGCATTCGCGCAGCTTTGCGAAGCAATGCACCGTCCTAGGAGATTCTCCGGTTAGGGGGCCGGGCGATCGCCGCCTCGGGGGCCAGCGGGGGTTGTTTCTACGGCCATGCCTGGTTCGAGGGGCAGATCGGGCGGTAGGTTGTGGATGACAGTGTCGGTGTCTTGTAGGCCAGAGACGATTTCGACTGCTTCTAGGGTATCGAGGCCGGTGGTGACGGGGCGCTTTTGGGCGCGGCTGTCAGCATCGACGACCCAGACGAAGGTTTCGCCGCCCTCTTGCTGAATTAGGTTGGTGGGCAGGGCTAGGGCGTTTTCTCGCTGCACCAAAATGACTTCGACGCTGACGGAGCTGCCGGGGATGAGCACGCCGCTGGGGCGATCGAGCTGGGCGATCGCCTTGACCATAGCCTGAGAGCTGCCGTCGCCTTCGCTGTCGGTAATCGCCTGGGGAGCAATGCTGATTACCCGGCCTGAATATTTTTCTGGGTTGGGGCCGATGATGCTGACCCGCACGGGCATGTTGACCGATACTTTGTTGGCGTCGAGGGTCATGAGGTCAAAGAGCACCACCTCTTGGCTGGGGTCGCCGATGGTGAGCAGGGTGCCTTCGCTCTGGACGCCGTCGCCGGGCTGCACGTCGATGTTGAGCACCACGGCGTCAAAGGGGGCAACGATGGCGTTGTCGGCAATGCGGGCGCGAACGTTGGTTAATTTGGCCTGGTTTTGGCGAATCTCTAGCTCGGAGCGCTGTAGCTCCACCTCAGCCCCCCGCAGATCAGACTGGGCTGTTTCTAGAGTGTTGCGATCCTCGTTGTACTCATCTTCGGAAATAAACCCCTGATCGACCAGCGATCGCGATTCGGTCAAGCGCTCTTCGGCCCGCTGCACGGTGCGCTGGCGATCTTGCAGCACCTCGGCGTGGCGCTGGCGCTGGAGCCGCAGGATTTCGGTTTCAATCTGGGCGTCGTCTAGCTCTTGCTCGAGGCTGCGATCGCGCAGCCGCAGCAGCACCGTGCCCCGCTTTACCCGCTGGCGCTCTTTCACCAGCACCGCCTCCACGGTGACATCCGCTGGGGCTTTGAGAATCTGCTGGTTGCCCAGGCTCATGATACCGGAGGCATCGACTCGGTTCTCTAGGGTGTCGCGGCTGGGGGTGCCCGTGGTCACCACCACGGGGTCTACGCTGCGGCGCTGCCAGGTGCGGTAGCCCAGCCAGCCCCCCACGCCCAGCACTAGCACCAGCCCCGACGCCACGATCCACCTCAGCCTAGGGCGATTGGCCCGAGCGCTATCGTCGAGCAGGTCGTCATCAAATAGGCCAGGACTGAGGGGTTTGGCGGTTCCTGCTAAGGCTAAAGAATCTGGCGAAAGCGGGTCGGCGTCCGCCGAGACATGGGCGCGGGTGAAGGTGTCGGGGTGGGGTTCGGGCGGCACAGAGCATTCCAAACAAAGGGCAGTAGCTAACGGCAAGGGCTACAGGGGAGCCAGTTGGCCCAGTTCGGCGGGGCTGAGGTGGGCATCAGTGACCCTGCCATCGCTCATCATAATAATGCGCTGGCTGTGGCGGGCTACCTCGTGGGAGTGGGTCACCATGACGATGGTAATGCCCCGCTGATGCAGGGCCTCAAAAATGCCCAGCACCTCTGTGGCCGACTGCGAATCGAGCGCCCCGGTTGGCTCATCGGCCAGCAAGAGCACCGGCTGGTTGACGATGGCGCGGGCAATAGCCACCCGCTGCTGCTGCCCGCCCGACAGCTGGCTCGGTCGCTTATCCATGCGGTTGGCCAGGCCCATGTGGGTGAGAGCCGCCGCCGCTCGGCGCTGCCGCACCGATCGCCCCAGTCCGGCGTACATCATCGGCAAAATCACGTTTTCTAACGCCGTCAGGTTGGGCAGCAACTCGTAGCGCTGAAAGATAAAGCCAATTTTGCGGTTGCGAATGCGGGTTAGCCGGGTTTTATCGACTGTTGACACATCGGTGCCGTCAAGCAAATATCGCCCGCGAGTGGGCCGATCGAGGCAGCCGACGATATTCATCAGCGTCGATTTGCCCGAGCCCGACTGACCCATAATGGCGCAGTATTCGCCGGGGTGAATGGTGATGTTGATGCGATCGCAGGCTCGCACCGCCGCCTCGCCGCTGCCAAATACCCGCGACACATTTTCCATGGTGATGACGGCGGCGGGTGGGGGGTAGGGCGTCGGGGGCATGGGCATTGCATAAACGCTACGGTAGAAAGTCCCATACCAAGATGAAACTCACAGATCTAGGATAATTCCTTTACTCACTCCTACCGGAGGCCACTTGGGGACCAATGGGGGCCAGAGCCTAGACGCGGCAGCGCAGTAGACGCTAACCTTTATCTCTCCACCAGATTATCCCCTCAAAAACCGAGACACCGCCGATGGGAATGCCCTGTGAAATCAATAGCCTGCTCAAACTCAAGCCCGACCAGGGCTACCCCGCTATGCTTGAAGTCGGGGCCCGGCACCGGGTGCAAAAAGACGGCTACCGCATTTTCCCCCTCGATGTGCCGCTGTGTTTGGTAGATGAAAACTGGCTTGCTCATGCCGACATCATCATCGAAAAACTGACCTGGAGAGACCAGACTACCATCCTCGAATTTAAGATTAATCGCCTCTACTCTATCTCTTTTGCGGTTAAATAATTGGAACTACTAAAGTTGAGGACTTAACGCTAAAACGGCATCGATCTCACCCCTCCTGCTGGGCTTTTTTCTTTGCGTAGATGCTGCGAGTGTGCTTTTTTACCGTATTGGGAGTGATGCCCAACTCAGCGGCAATTTGCTTATAGGTGTAGTTATTATATTGAAGCAACCAAACCTCCTTTTCGCGGGGAGTTAAACCGTATCGATTGGCTTCCTCTAACACAAGATTAATCATGGCTTGCTGACGATCTTCAATGGTCAGCAATAAGCAGGGATTAGCTACCACACCCACCGTGAGCCAGCGCGAGCAAATGTGAAGTTTAGTCGCTGAGCTGGTGAAAATATCGAATTCAATCAGCCAGTTTTGTTCAGGAAACAAATGCCGACTTTGAATTAATGATTGGCAGATGTGCAAGATTTCATCAGGTATTAGGCAAGAAGCCGAATTTTTCTGTTTTAGCTGACTGAGAACCTGATAGGCTGTCTTGCTAGCATACACAAGCTGTTGCTGCTCGGTAAAAACTAAAATACCACCAAGGCATTCTTCCATCAGGGCTTTGCTAAACTGATGATTGTCTATTCTCTCAGGATTAGTTTTTTTGTTATTAATAGAGGCATCTTCAAAACCTTGCTCTGTTAGGAAATCAACAAATTTTGACTTTAAAGTGGATGCCACCATGATTTCCATATCTCCGGATATAGCCAATAAGGGGGTCTAGAGAGCTTGAAGTAGGTTTAAAGTGTTGCGGTCATGCTTTCAACCGTTTTGCCAGCATCTAAAGTGCATCTCTCATATCTAGAAAATTTCTATATTCCGCCTCCATCATGGCTTGAAAAGAGGGGTATCGATCTGCACCCGGCAGCCAGTCGCCAAAAAACCAGGCCTCCCACTCTTGCTGATCATTCATCACCTCAGGGTTGAGCAAATATATCGAAGACTCCCCTTTCTCACTAATCTCTAAACTCCTACTTAAATACTCAATACGAATCTTGCTACAGTCTTGAGCATGGCCATAAATAAGATAATTGGCATCAGAAACTGTATGGACTGGATATGCTCCATTAGATGGATGATCAGCATGTTTAGGCGCATGAGTCTGACCATGTTTTTGGCTAAATGAGGTTATCCAGTCAGCATGCCTAACATGAAACCATTCCACTTCTTCAACCGCTAGAATGCGGTAAATAAAAGGTGTTGTCTGCCTCCAGCCATTACTAATCTTTAAGAATTCTCGGTAGGAAACCGGCAGCTGAATTGAAAGTCGAGCCTCTGTCTCTGCGATCTGGACTTCGGTAGCCCCAGGGAAACCGAGCCAGCCAGATGCCAAGACCTCGGGGTTAAATGTATCGTCTTTTTTTACGCAAGCGAGATAGTCTTGGCTCCAGTTCTCAAGAAAATGTCGCCAGTCAAAGGTGCCCATGACCAAAGCTCATGATAATTATTGACCACAATTTTGACAGTTTAAACAACCTGAAAACGTGGAATCTCATGCATGCCAAATGGAATAGAGATGCCTTGGAAAGCAATCAATAGCTGCAGCCGATATAACCCCGAAGGTAGCCCAGACGCCGAAATCAGTGCGCTGTAGGGCGGGCGATGACCTGCTAAAAAATGGGGAGCACTTTCACCTAGAGTAGTTATTCGGTGTGGGTATGTTAATGATTTTACAAATCCTTGTAGGTTGTAGCTAGCCTGGGGCGAAAGAGGCAAATTAGCTAGCCCGTCTAGCTCAAAGACAACGCTGATCTGAAGGGGCTGCTCGGTCAACAGTGGCCCGGGCAAACTGCGATCGCGCTCTGTCACCACCTGAGGAATGTCCGTCTCTGGGTGCTGTACCACTATGATCTGGCATATCCGCAGCGCGATCGGCCCTGTGGGCGCGGCTGTTACTTCAGGCCGATCGGGTTGAGCCTCAGAGTTGTCTTCAGACATAGTTTCCTGTGGTGGTACTTCCTCCGGTGGGGTTACGCTGGCAGTGGGTGAGTCTTGTTCAGGGGTGCGATCACTGTCTGAAGGCTGATTGACATCAGGCGATGGCTGGATAGACTTGGCTAAGTGCCCAGCTTGAGTAATCCAATCGGTGGCCTTAGCCCGAGGGATAGACTGCCCTGCTGAACGAAACAACGCCTCAATCGCTTCGGCTGATGAGGCAGCCAAATCGTGCACCGTATGGATGGACAGTCGCTCTTCTAAAAGCTGCCGTCGGGCAGGGCCGATACCTTTAATTGAGATCAAGGAATGATCGTGAGCTGGGGATATTCCCCCAGATGCGGTGCTCATTAGCTCGTTCTCCAATAGCGCTAGGCAAGGACGTCTGCCTCTGCCCTATCCCAGCTTTGCAACGGTTTAAGAAAACTAGCAGGCACTAGCAACCTGCCAGTTGAAAAAATTTGGCTCAATGCCCGTAATGGGTCAAGGGGGCTGGCGCAGATTGATTCAACCCTAAGGTCAATCCCCGCCTGCGAAGCCCCTAGCTAAAGGGCTGATCGGCAATTTGAAGCCGTCGCTCGCCAATGTAGCCATAGCCAAGGATGACCTGGCCGCATTGATGAGTTACAGGTCCTACTTCGACGGTAGCCCCTACTAGGTAGTACCCCTTGGTCAAGCCTAGATCTTGGGGCTTGATTACAGTGCCAACCCAGTACTTAAACTGGCCTTCAACCGATTTAATGACCACAGTCAGATCCTTCTCTGCTGCTGCTGAGCCGAGGCCCTCAAAGTGGAAGTAGGCTTTGATGTCTACCCCTAAGCACAGCAACAGCCGAGTGAGCGGGCTCTGGTCAAATTTAATAATTAGGCCAACTCGCAGATCTTCGTCGAGATCGACAATGTGCTTAGATTGTTCTGGGTGAGGCCCCCAGGGAGGCAGTACCCCTCGCAGACCGGTGGCTTTGAGGTGATAGAGCTCAAATTGGCTCTGCCCCAAAATTTCGCGACTGTAGGTTTCTGTATCACCTAGCAGACCGCCTTGAGCGGGCAGGCGGTTGAGAAGTTCTTCAGGAGGGTTGGCAATTTCAGCGGGTGCAACGATTTCTGCCTTTTGTTCGATTGTCGGTAGAGTCGTAGTCATAGCGGTAACCTGTGCTTGTTGGACGTGAATTTATCGGCAAGGAGCTAATTTCATCGTCCCTGCTTCAGAAGAAGTGGGTGAGTTAGCTCCCTGTAGCCAGCATCGTCACAAAAGCAGCCCAATTTGAAAATCCCCCCTTGCAGGTACCCTAGCCAAGGGGACTGGAAAATTAAATCAAATTTCTTAGATATGGCTTAGAGATAGCCAAAATGTTATGGCTGCCACTATGGATAGTGTTTGTATTAGTCAGTGTTCGCAATGTTAAGCCTCTATAAGGCTAACCCTCTGTACGTAGGCAAGATTGCTCTATTTACAACAAATTGAACCGTAATTATACGGATTGATGCCTCAAGGAACGATGTATTTGAATTAGGTTAAAGACAAGTATATAAAACCTTTTGGCGGTGCCAATAGGCCACAAGGTAAAGGATGATAGCATTGAAACGTTGTTCCTTTAGATTAAAGATCAGTATTTGCTGAATATTTGGTAGACACAAAGAGTTGGGCTAGGCCTGGTAATTTAGGCCTAATACCCTGCCAATTAAGGTCTAGTGCTGAAATTTTTTCAGGTGCATCATGGTTTTAAAAACCTCCTTGAATAGTTTTACCCTTAGCGACACATTTGTTGATTTTCTTAACCCTGCTCAAGATGCCTCTTTGCCCAATCCGCTCAAGAGCATACTGGTCGATGTCTTAGGAGGAGTTATCTTGTTTGACGATCAAGATCGCTTGATTTATATCAATCGAAAAGCACTTGCTATAACAGAGAAAATGACTCGATACTCCGAGAAAAATCAGCCTATTCCCAAGGAAATTATGCATATCATAAAATTTATGCGGGGGGCTCGACGCGAGTTTTCTCAGCAAAATTGGCTAAATCAGTCTACTATTTTTGTAGATTGCTTTACGGTCTTTAACATTTATGCTCGTTGGATTCAAGGAGATGACTCTAGCTATAACTACTTGCTGCTCAATATGGAAGATCAAAATCAATTTTCTCAGAATATTGCCCTAGAAGAAGCTAGGCAAATGGGCTTAACCTCCCGTGAACAAGATGTGTGGCTGTTATACCAAACTAACTACACCTACAAGCAAATTGCTGAAACGCTAAACATTACGCCTAACACTGTCAAAAAGCATATGAAGAGCATTTTGACCAAGCAGCGCTCTAGCAGCATTAGGGATAAAAAATGATCCGGGCTACACTGCGACCTGCGAGGGTGCGGGCGCGACTTGCAACACAGTCAAAAATTGACCGATGTTGATCTAGGACACAGACAGGGTGTTGCTGTTTATACCAGTTTCATCGTGGTGTTTGATTGGGACGGCAGGTTATGTGTACTATTCTTTTTGTGTCGTGGGTACCCAATCAGGGTAGGCAAGTTGCGATCGCCGTTAGACCTCTTTACATTTTTTGCTAGATTAAGACCCTAATGGGCTTGAATAAATCCATCGGGGCTTAAATTTTTTCCCTCAGGTTGAGAGTCAGAGGCTTTACTCAAACCGCTGCGTGGCCGATCGCCAAATTAATAACTCGTACTCTCCGGCCCGGTGCACTAGCAGACCTACAGGCTGATCTGCGTTAGGGCTAGTCAAAGCTACTAGGGTCTGGGTCTCGACTAAATCGCTGTAGAGAACCCCGTTGTCTTGATCCATGATGATGGTTTTGGGGGCGGTGCCCTCCACCTGAACCCCCCGGGACTGGAGATGTCCCAAGGCCGTATCATCCCAGGTCAGCACCTGCTCTGGTTGGCTATCGCCAGTGAGATCAAGTCTGTGCTGGCTGAGGGTAGGCAGGGCCGCGGGAGCGGTTTGGACGCCCAAAAAGGCGACGGCGGCAGCGATCGCCCCTGGTTTTGCGGTCTGGCCCTGGTCAGCATCAAGCCACATCAGCGCCCCCTGGGAAAAGACCAGCGGCGGCAGAGCAGAGGCATTCGTAGCGGGGCCAGTAGCCAATAGGGTTACGGTGTCATTGCTGAGGCTCAGGCCGCGCACGGTGAGGGGGGCTGAAATGCCGGTGGTAGGGCTGACCCAGCGCAGCAGCTGAGGCGATGCCTGGGCCGCTGGCTGTACCACTGACCAGACTGCTGCTGGAGCTGCCCCAGCGGGAATTGGCACTGTTCCCCGCTGCCAGGTTTGGCTCTGTACTGCCTTGATATCAATGGCATACCACTGACCCAGGGTGGCATCGAGAGATTGGCCGGGGGCGGCATAGCCAGACTGGGGTGCAGGAATGGGGCGGGCCTGGCCAATGAGGGCAGTGATGGGCGGCAGGGCAATGTTCCCGACTGCTTGGGCACTAGAAGGCTGGGCGGCGATCGCGGCGGTTGCCCCCACCTTAGCGCTGGCCACCGCTGGTGCCTGGGTGGTTGTCAAGGTAGCCAAAACCTGGGCCAACCGCTGGCGGGCGGCGGTTGGCACCGGCTGGCGGTTGAGCCAGTCTGGGGTAGCCCCATCTCGATTGGTGGGTTGGTTTTGCTGGGCCTTGAGGGCCAAACCGCCCCACACATACACAGCCGGTGGCGGGTCGGGCAGCGCGGCGGCGGCGCTGATGCGGTTCCACAGGCGGCCCTGGTCAACGCCGAGGCGATTTAGCAGGGTGGGCAGCAGCTCGGGGCTGGCTTCTAAGCGGGCCAGGGCAGGCTCCCATCGCCCGTCGATCAGCAGCGCCAGGATGTGCTGAGTGGGCGTTGACCAATCTTGCTCAGCCTGCTGCCGGGTGATTGTCGCGTGGTGCTCCATCAGCTGTAGCTGGGCCTCTGCCGCCGGGTTCCAGCTCTGAGCCAGGGTGTTTTTGAGGTTGGTGAGCTGGTTTTGGGCGGGGTGCCACAGTCCGCCTCGGGCCAGGCGCAAGGCCTGCTGGTAACTGACGGCCTGGGCCCCGGCATCCACCGGCACCCGTAGCCAAGACACCGACTGCACGCGCGGCCCCGGCATCATCTGTAGCCCGCGCAGGGCCGGTTCTAGCCCCACGGTTTCGTCAATTACTAAATCGCTGGGGCCGTCACCATCCAGGTCGGCCCACTGGGGTGGGCGGTTGGCCGGGCTGCTCCAGGGGGTGAGCAGCTCCAGCCGCTGGGCCTGGGAATCAACGTGCAGCAGATGCCCGTAGCGCAGGGTGAGGCCCTGCTGCTGCCAGCTGCCCTCTAGGGTGAGCCAAAGCCCGTCGGTGGCAACGGGTGGAGCTGGCAGTAGCACGACCCGAGTAAAGCTAAAATTTGCCGGAACCGCCGTAGGTGCTTGGGGGCTGCTGAGCCAGGGCGCTAGCACAGTGTCTTTGGGCAGGGTTGCAACGGGCAGGGAGGCGATCGCCCTTAGCTCTCCCCCATTGCCCTCGTTGGCCAACAGGTGCAGGGAGGCGATCGCCCCCGTCGCCTCAAGCACCGGCACAATCAGTACCTCCCGATCCTTGACCCTAGGCATATCTAACCGCAACAGTTCTCCCACCTGCTGCTGGCTCGCCTCCGCCTGCTGGCGCAGCCCCTCTAGGCTAATGGCGGGGGGCAGAGCCTTGGGCTGCGATCGCGTCAAGCGAGCCAGAGCCTGGGGCAACGCCTCGGGGTTAAGCATCAGCCGCAGCCCCAGACGAAAACTCAGCCCCAGCCCCAGCAGTCCGCCGCTAAGCCCAACGCCGACCAGCCCCAGCACCAAGGGCCTGCGCCAGAGCCGATGAGAGCGAGTACCGACCCAAATCTGCACGGCACTCGGAGCGCTGGCGGGTGAAACCTTAGAACGACGAGCTAAACGAAGGGACATAGGGACTGCGCCAATTTCCTCTGCAACTCTATCGCAGGATATCAAGGGCAGATCCTCCGGCAAGGCCTTTTGCCAGCGGTTGACGGAGTTTAGGCCCCGCCCGCAGCTAGCCAGCACCCCCAAAGCCGAAATTCTCTAGCTAGAGAGACGTTGAGTAACACTTTATAACGGGAAGAATTGTGTAGCGTTCTTTGCTCAAGCCAGGAGCCTTGTCAGCCAGTGTAGAGATCCTTCACGAGGACGGACTGTTGCTGATACCACTGCCGCCGCCCAAGCACATCTACAGTAAACAGGGAAAACGTGATGATGTTTCTATTCAAGAGATTGGCCTCTAGCAAAATTCGCACGCGAATTTTTGTAGGTTATCTCTGCGGTGCACTCGCGCTAACCGCCGTCGGCACCGTCACCTGCTATGCCATTGAGCAAATTCGCGCCAGACTAGTGTCTGTCAGTGCATCACAGCAACAACTCTCCCGCGCTCAGCAGATCATGTGGTTAGACGAGGTGCTGACTCAGTCAATGCGCAACTACGTGCTGACCCAAGACAGCCGCTGGCAAGAACGCTACGATTTCTACTTTGCCCCGCTAGAAAACCTGATTATTGCGGCCCAGGCCAATGCCGCCGATCCCAAAATTCAGGCGCTTTTTGATCAGCAAAAGGTGCTCAACGACAAACTGGCTGCCCTAGAGACAGAGACCCTTGAGCTGCTGCAAGCGGGGCAACCTAAACAGGCCCTGGCTTTACTGGATGGAGCCGAGTATCAACAGACAAAAGCGGCTTATACCGAAACTGTCGAAAGTTTTTTGAACGATTCTCAAAACGGGCTCACCGCCCTTGAGCATGATCTCAACAACACCCTTAATTTTTCATCCCAGCTAGCGCTGAGCATCCTGTGGGGCAGCATTTTAATTGGCCTTGGGGTAATTGCCTTGGCCTACTATCTAGCGGGTCGCATTACGCAGCCGATTCTCGCGACGGCGGCGATCGTGCAGCGCATTGCCGCCGGAGATCTACAGGTTGAAATCCCCGCCGGTAGGGATGACGAAATTGGCCACATGCTGGAGGCCCTGAGGATGATGACAACGCGTCTGTCTACCATTATTCAAGATGAACAGGGGGCGGCTAAACAGATGCTGGAAATTTCTGCCCATCTCAACGATGCCGCCCAGGGGCTTTCCTTCGGCAATTCTAAGCAAGCGGCTGGGGTGGCCCAAACGACGGTGTCGATTGAGCAAATGAATGTCGTCATTAACAGCAATGCCGAAAAAGCTAAGTACACCTACCAATCGGCGGTTCAGTCGGCAACGATGGTAGATGAGGGCGAACAGGCCGTCACCGAAACGGTGCAAGTGATGCGAGAGATCATCGCCAAAATTAACGTCATCGAAGACATTGCCGAACAAACCAACATGCTGGCCCTAAACGCCACTATGGAGGCCGCTCGGGCCGGCGAACATGGCAAAGGGTTTGCCGTCGTCGCCAAGGAGGTGCGTAAGCTGGCCGAACACAGTCGCACGGCTGCTGAGGAAATCACGGCCCTAGCCGATCGCAGCATGGTAGTCAGCAAACGCACCGGCGATCTCTTTAAACAAATTGTCCCGAGCATTCAGCAAACTTCGGGGCTGATGGCCGATATCACCCGCGCCAGCCTGGAGCAAAACAACGGCATTGCCCAGATCAACAGCGCCATGGGGCAGCTGGACGAAGTCACCCAGCACAATGCGGTGGCCGCAGAGCAACTGGCTGCATCTAGCCACGCTGTGGCGGCTCAGGCGGCTCAGCTCCAGCGGGCGATGGCCTACTTCAAGCTCTAGGGTAGGCGTTCGCTAAAACTGGGTACATCACTCCTCTGACCCGCCCGCGTTAAGACTGGGTCACTGCCCCACTAAAATGAGGGTTTATCCTTTCGCCTCTCCCCTGCAATGCCTACCGACTACCTCGAACGCATTCTCACGGCCCGGGTTTACGACGTAGCGCAGGAAACACCGTTGGACCTTGCCCCCAGCCTGTCGGCGCGGCTGCACAACCGGCTGCTGCTGAAGCGGGAAGATATGCAGTCGGTGTTTTCGTTCAAGCTGCGGGGAGCTTACAACAAAATGGCCCATCTGTCGCCGGAGCAGCTGGCGGCGGGGGTGATTGCCTCGTCGGCGGGCAACCATGCCCAGGGGGTAGCGTTGGGGGCCAGGCAGCTGGGCACCCGCGCCGTTATTGTGATGCCCACCACCACACCGATGATGAAGGTGAACGCGGTCAAGGCGCGAGGCGGCGAGGTGGTGCTCTATGGCGAAACCTACGACGACGCCTACGCCCACGCCCGTCAGCTTTCCGACGAAAAGGGGCTGACCTTTGTGCATCCCTTCGATGACCCAGATGTGATTGCGGGTCAGGGCACCATCGGCATGGAGATTTTGCGGCAGCACCCTCAGCCCATTCACTCCATGTTTGTGGCGATCGGCGGCGGCGGGTTGATCTCGGGTATTGCCGCCTACGTGAAACGGCTGCGACCGGAGATCAAGATCATTGGCGTGGAGCCGATTGAGGCCGATGCCATGTCGCGATCGCTGAAAGCTGGAGAGCGAGTGCGGCTGAGCACCGTGGGCCTGTTTGCCGATGGCGTGGCGGTGCGTCAGGTGGGGGAAGAAACCTTTCGCCTCTGTCAGCAGTATGTGGACGACGTTATTTTGGTGAGCACCGACGACATCTGCGCTGCCATCAAGGATGTGTTTGAGGACACGCGATCGATTTTGGAACCGGCGGGGGCACTGGCGATCGCCGGGGCCAAAGCCTATGTCGAGCGTGAGGGCATTGCTGACCAAACCCTGGTGGCCGTCGCCTGCGGGGCCAACATGAATTTCGATCGCCTGCGGTTTGTGGCCGAGCGGGCTGAGATTGGCGAACACCGTGAAGCGATCTTGGCCGTCACCATCCCCGAAACGCCAGGCAGTCTCAAGGCCTTTTGCGAATGCCTCGGCACCCGCAACCTGACCGAGTTTAACTACCGCATCGCCGACAACCACGAGGCCCATATTTTTGTGGGGCTAGAAGTCCAGGGTCGGGCCGATGCCGCCACGATGGCCCAGGTGTTTGAATCTAAAGGCCTAAAGACGCTGGATCTCACCGACGACGAGCTGTCGAAAATGCACCTGCGCCACATGGTCGGCGGCAAATCACCCCTGGCCCACGACGAGCTGCTCTACCGCTTTGAGTTCCCCGAGCGCCCCGGCGCGCTGATGAAGTTTGTCAGCGCCATGAGCCCCGACTGGAACATCAGCCTGTTTCACTACCGCAACAACGGCTCCGACTATGGCCGCATCGTCACCGGTATTCAGGTGCCGCCCCAGGAAATGCCCCAGTGGCAGAGCTTTCTCGACACCCTCGGCTACCAGTACTGGGACGAGAACCAAAACCCCGCCTACAAGCTGTTTTTAGGCTAGCCGCCAATCTGCGACATGGTGCGCCCGTAGGCTCCGGTGGTGCCCGACTCTCGCATTTTGTAGTTGATCTCGGGTTTGGCCGCCAGCAATGCCGCCACCTGGTGCTTGAGTTCTATGGTCGGAACGCCCTGGCTCAGGGCGGTTTTGAGGTCGATCTGGCCGGTTTCGTTGAGCAGACAGGGGCGCAGCCAGCCGTCCGCCGACAGGCGCATGCGGTTGCAGCGATCGCAAAAGCATTCCGACATCTGGCTAATAAACCCCACCGTCCCCTTAGCGCCAGGAATTTGAAAGACATCCGCCGGGCCGTGGCCAATCACATCGCCTGCGGTCAGGCCCCAGCGCTGGCGAATGCGATCGCGCAGCGTTTCTGAATCAACCCAGCCCTTGGCCTCAAACAGGCTGTCGTTGCCGATGGGCATAAACTCAATAAACCGCACGTGCCACTCGCGATCGAGGGTCAGAGCCGCTAGATCTAGCACCTCGTGGTCATTGACGCCCGGAATCACCACCACGTTCAGCTTCAGTGGCGAGAATCCAACCCGGTGCGCGGTCTGAATGCCGTCCCAAACCTGGGGCCAGCGAGATTTTCCCCGCCCCCCTACAATCTGGTCAAAAATTACTGGGTCTAACGAATCGAGGCTGATATTGATGCGCCGCAGCCCGGCATCCCAGAGATCCTGCGCTAGGCCGCTGAGCAAAAAGGCGTTGGTGGTGAGGGATAAGTCCTTTGTCCCCGGCAACTCGGCTATATCGCGCACGATGTCTATAATGCCGGGTCGCACCAGCGGCTCGCCCCCCGTGAGCCGAAAGTTCGAAAACCCCAGGGGCATGAAGACCTCATCTAAGAGTTGCCGCAGTTCGGCGCGGGTCAGCCAGGCCTGCTGGGGTAAATACTGCAAGTCGGCCCCCTCCGGCATGCAGTACTGGCACTGAAAGTTGCAGCGATCCACAAGGCTAATGCGCAGGTAGTCAATGGCGGGCATAGGGGTGGAACCACAGGGTGCATGCTTCCGATTATGGCACCCTCACCAAAACCAAGGGGTTGGTTAGCTTAAACTGGCGGCATTTGTCGATGGGGGAGATTGTTCATGCCGCAAGCATTTTTCAGGGGCATGCTGGTCGGCGCAATTGCCGGTGCATTGGCTTGCTTAGGACTCGTGCAAGCCTTGGCGCAGTCAGCGGATGTTGTGCTGTCGGGACGACTTGCCGTGGATAGTGCCACCCACCCCGACAGCCGGATGACTAATCGGCTCTATTTGGTAGAACCCGAGCTGGAACCGGTTTACCTAAGGTCGCAGGCTACCGATACGGAGGATCTCTACGGGCTGCTCGACCAATCTATTCAGTTGCGGGGAGAGTTTCGACGGCTGACCCTCACCACAGGCGAATCGATTTTAGAAGTAAAGGTCAAGGAGGTGTTAAATCTCAATCCACCTCAGTAACCCGAGGGCGTGTACTGAGGTGGATTGGGGAGGGGAAACGTGGCGATCGAACGACGGCTGCTTGGGTTGGTGACAATAGGCAATCCAAGCCACAACAACGTTGACCATGGAGTTAGTCAGACTGCGACTCATCCGTGCGGCTCGTCGGTAACCCTGAGCAGGTGACCATTGTTTCCTCAACCTCAAACTGTCAAGTCTAACGTGGCGGATAAAACGCCGAGTTCCGCTGTGGGCTTGAGGTGAAACCTACCTAACCCGCCTACTCAGGTGGAGAGTAGGCGGGTTAGGTAGGCATTGTCCCATCCCGCTTGCAAGCGTTTAGCCTTAACGTCTCCCTTAGCAGAGGAGTCTTGGCGCAGCAGATTGAGGGCGATATGGCGGACAACGGCCAGATTTGCCGGGGCATGGTCTTTACGAATTCGGGAGGCATCTTCCTGAAAGGCGACATCGAGCACCCAGTGGAGTTGGATTTTCAATGCCCCAGTGGCTACGCACGCCCTCGGCGAAGCGCTGGACATCGCCCTCGAAACTCACCAAATAGTAGCGCTGCTCAATTGGCGACAAGGGCTAGGTTGGATACATGACTCACCTCTTGTGAAATGAGTCTCAATATTCTCATTGCGAGTATGTGCTTGCCCTAGGTCTCTCCCCTAGCCCCAGCAGGGCAATTGCCAGGGGGAGCGTCACCGCCTTGTGCTTCATTGACCAGGCAGCACAATAATGAGCGCGATCGCCAATATTCATAGTCCCGCCAGCGATATCTGTATCGGAGGAGCTTGGTGAGAGCTAAAAAGCATATGAACCAGCCTCCTACAGCAAAGGGGCTCAGACTGGCAGCAAAACAAACAGTGAATCAGGTCAAAAAGGTTCAAACCTTAACTCAGCATCGCCCAAACTTTGCAGTAAGTGTTGGCTTTTGCGGTTTTTCCAGGTGTTCGAGCCCTTTATTCTGTAAGGGTTTAGGGCATCCAGCATTTTTTCTGCCAAAGTTCTTGACACCTGGATTAAATCCAGATATATTGATAAAGCGCCTGAGGGAAGCGGCTCAAACGAGCCACCTACCGAGGGCCTAGCGAACCTCGACAACTACATAGTCTAGAAACAAAGCCAAGGTTCCTGTCAAGGATTA
>JANPIO010000267.1:0-18748 GCA_031425055.1 Phormidium sp. VAR_61_metabat_6 | reverse complement strand
CATCGGCCATGCGGGTGTTGCAAAACCGAGCGGTGCTGAGATCGGTGCGGTTGAGGTTGGCGTCCCGCAGGTCAGCGTCAGTGAAGACGGCCCCCGCGATCTGGGCATCGCGCATCAGGGCCTGGCGCAGGTCAGCCCCGGTGAAGTCGGCCCCCGCTAGCTGGGCACCAATAAAATTAGCCCGAAAAAGCTGACTGTGGGTAAAGGTTGCGTTGGTCAAATCGGTGGCCGACAGACTGGCATAGTTAAACACGGCTTCATCTAAGCGGCTGTTGCTGAGGTCGCTGCCGTACCAGTTGCTGTTGCGGGCTTCGGCGCGCTCTAAATTGACGTCAGCAGCATCGACATCCCGCAGTTGGCCGCCGGTGAGGGTGGCCTGGCTGAGATTGGCCCCTGCTAGGTTGGCTCCCGTCAGATCAGCCGCGCTGAGCACCGCCTGTTGCAGGTTGGTCTGGCTCAAGTCGGCCTGGGTGAGCTGAGCGCGGGGCAGACGGGCCTGACGCAGGTTGGCCCCCGCTAAGTTGGCGTTGGTCAGGTCAGCGTCTTCGAGATTAGCGCGAGTAAGCACGACGCCGCTGAGGTCGCAGGCAATGCAAATGCGGCTAATCAGCAGCTGCCGCAGGGGATCATTGGCGACACTGGGGGTAGCCAGGGCGAGGGCGAGGCCAACCGCTGCGGCTACCCCCGTGGGCCGAATTCGGCGTAGGTTTTTGCGGTGTGCCATGGCGTGCAATTCCGATAGGTTTGACTTGAAGATCTACGATCAAGTTTATAGATTGCCTCTACAATGTGTCAGCATCTTCTGGCTCCCCTGGTTCTCAACGTCAGTGAGGATGCTAGTTATCACCGCCCAGGCAGTCGAGATGCTGCTGCTCGCTCTCGGTTAGTTTGACGTCATGGCATCGACACCGGCTTCATCGCCCCTGAGATCTCGTCACCGGCAGCGCCCTGGGCCTAGCCAGGTTAAGCCTTGGGAATGGTTTTGGCTAACGCTGTGGGTGCTCTTGCTCACCGGGTCGGGAATATTTTGCGGCTGGGCGCTGATCTGGCTGACGCGGATCCCGCCGCTGCCCGACTGTGAGCAGGTTACGCCCTTCCATTCGGCCAGCGATCTGCTCTACTGCGCTAAGGCTCAGGCCCGCACGGGTGAACCCAACAATCTGGTGCAGTCGGTGTTGCTGACCGCAAACTGGCCCAAAACCAGCTCTAACTACGACGACTCCCAGGAAATTTTGAAGGATGCCTCGGAGCAGATTTTGGTGCTGGCTAACCGCTGGGTGCAGGCGGGCAAGCTCGACGATGCGGTGGCCCTGGCCGATCAAATTCCTCTAAATACGCCGCTGCGTAAGCCAGCCCAGTCGGTGATCTTTGAATGGCGGCAAGACTGGGAGCAGGGCCAGGCCATCGAAGCTAAGCTGAGACCAGCCCTGGCCGCCAGCGACTGGGAACTGGCCAAGACCCACCTGCAAGAGTTCAAAGCCCTCAAGACCGACTACTGGCTGACGACGCGGTATGTGTTTTGGCAGCGGCAGTTTCAGGTAGAGCAACAGGGGTGGAATCAGCTCTTGCAGGCCCGCGAGCTGGCAAAAACCAACCAGATTGCGAACTTGCGCCAGGCGGTGGTGCTGGCCCGCGCCATCGACCTACGCAGCCAGGTGTGGCAGGCGGCAGAAAGCGACGTCGATCGCTGGAGCAAAACCGTGCTAGATGTGGCACTCCAGCGCTGGGACGTGGGCGATCGCGCCGGAGCCCTAGAGCTGGCTAGCGTGGTGCCCCCCACCCCCGATCTAGCCCCCGAGGCCCAGGCGTTGCTATCCCTGAGCCATGCCCAAACCCTCGCCAGCCAGGCTGAGCCTGTAGGTCAGGGCCTCACCCCGCGCTATAGCCAATTATTTGGGCTGATGGAGGCCGTTAGTGCCGTCAATCAGCTCCCGGCGAACAGTCCCTACGCAGAGGCTGCCCTATCTTCAGAGGAACAGTGGGGCGCACAGCTCAACGACCTGAGACAGCTAAAGTTTAGCGATATGGTAGCCAGGCTAGGGCAGCGCACCACCTACGAATGGGCCATTCGCCAGGCCCAGCGAGTAGAGACGGGGCGACCCCGGCGCATTCAAGGGCAGACGCTGATCGCCCAATGGCAGTTCAATTTGCAACGCATTGAAGACCGCCCGATCTTGGTCGAGGCCCGCAGCCTGGCCCGACCCGGCACCATTGCGGCGCTGCAAACTGCCATTGCTAAGGCCAGTGAGGTAGAACTGGGGCGCGCCCTGCGGGTGGAGGCCCAGTCTCTAGTCGCTGAGTGGCAACAAGAAATTCAGGTGATCGAAGATCGGCCCATTCTCGACGCGGCGGTGGCCCTGGCCAATCAAGACAAGCTGCCCGAGGCGATCGCCGAGGCGAATAAAATTAAGCCCGACCGCGCCCTCTACAACCGCGCCCAGGGGCTGATCCAGGAGTGGACGTCCACCATCCAAATTGCCGAAGATAAACCGATTTTGGATGGGGCGAAGGATCTGGCCTACGGCGGCAGCCTGTCGGCGGCGATCAATCTGGCTGGCCAGATTGGGCCAGGGCGAGCCCTCTACGATGAGGCCAGGGCGGCGATCGCCCTCTGGACGGCCGAGCGAGCCTATATCTGGTCGATCTGGGAAGCTGAGGGTCGCCCTGTGCCCGGTGGCGCTACCTCAGACGATAGTCCTTCCACCGAGCCCCAATGACGACGGCCCCCCTGCGACTCATGCTGGTAGACGAAGACCCGGTGTTTCGCCTGGGCCTGCGCATCTGGCTGGAGCAAACCGCTGGCTACGCTGTAGTAGCCGAAGCCACCCAGGCCGACGATGCCCTGGCGATCTTGGCCAGTCGAGCCAGCCTGGAGACGCTTCCCGATGCCCCTCCGGATTGGGCTCCGCAACCTGCGCCCGACTGGGCCGAGGCCTGGGCCAGCCAGGCCCCCAGTCGTCGCCCCGACATTGACTTGGTGATTCTCGATTTGGGCCTGGGGGCGGGTCGCCCCGACCAGCTGCCGGGGCTGCGCCTCTGTGCCGACATCAAGGCGCGCTACCCGACGCTGCCGGTGCTGGTGCTCAGCGCCCAGACCGAACCAGTGCTGGCCGCCGCTGCCCGACAGCTGGGAGCCGATGGGTTTGAGGCTCGCAGCATGGCCGTGGCCGATCTAGGTCGGCTAATTGAACAACTGACCGCGTCTGGGCCTCAGCCCGGCAGCGGCCAGCGACCGATCGCAGGCGGTCAGCGCCCTCCCCCGGTCACCCTGCGGGAGGACAGGCCGGGCGTACCGGCACCTCGACCCAATGCTTTGGCAGCGCTGCGCATCGGTATGCGGCTGTCGTCGGTGCAGCAGATTGAGGCGGTGATGGCCCAGATCGAGGCTGAACAGCGGCGCGGACGCGGCTCGCTGCTGGCGGAGGCGCTGCTGGCGGGGCGCTACCGTGAACTGCGGGCCGCCCGCTGGCTGGTGCGGCTGCTGCTGGCCACCCCCGACTTCTCTGACCAGGGGCAGCCCGTTGAGCGGCCCGTTGGGCGTCCCCAAACGGAGCCAGGGGAGCTGACTTCTCTCGGGAGGAACGGGGTGCCGCCATTGTCACCGAGAAGCAGGGTTAGGCCATCGCAACGGACGGGGGATGCCCTGGCGATGCGCGAAACATTTGGGAACCGACTCGAAACAAGTATCCGTACCGGAATTGCCACCGGAGATCGCCTGGCGCTCAACCAGGGCGACCTGGCCACCCTAGTGTTTGAACGCGTGTTTCGCAAGCTCCAGGGGCTGCTCGACAACACCAGCGACGTGCCGCTGGAGTCTGACATTCTGCGCGACGACAAAAAGCGAGAGCTGCTCTACCTGGTGCTGCGCAAGGTAGAAGACGCCCTTGCCCATCTGCGCGAGGCCCAGGTGCTGCCGGGGCAGCTAAGCGAGAAAAGCCCCCTGGTGCTGCAAGACCTTTGGCAGGCCACCGTGACTGATTTCTTTGGCCGCTACTACAGCCTCCAGGTCAATACCCTAGAGCAGCCCGTGGTGCCGATCCTGCTGACCGAGGCCCCTGTGGTGCAGGCGGCGATTTTAGACCGGCTGCCCCTGGTGCCGATGCTGCTGGGGCATCTGCTGTTTAATGAGTCGATGGCGGTTGACGGTAGCCTCTACGAAGCCACTGCCCCCGAGGCCATGACTCGCAGCCAGGAACTGCTAGAGCACTTGGTGATTCAGCTGGCCAACGCTGTAGTGCAGCCGCTGCTCAATCATTTTGCCGACGTGGAGCTGATGAAGAAAAATCTCTACCACCGCCGCCTGATCACCAGTCGCGACATCGAGCGCTTTCGCAACGACCTGTCTTGGCGCTATCGCTGGGACGGGTTGGTCAACGAACCCCGAGCGATTTTTGAGAGCCAGCATCGGCTATTTGGCTTTACCGAGCGGGGCATTCAGTACCAAACGATTTACGCGCCCCGGCGGGAGGAGCTAGAGCAGCTCTCGGGTTTGCAGCGGGCGGTGACCCTGGCTGTGGAGGCTCGCGATGCGATCGCCCCCCGATTTCGCTCGGCGGTTTCGCTGGTGGGCAGCGGTATTGTGTACGTGCTGACCGACGTGATTGGCCGGGGCATTGGGCTGATTGGGCGGGGCATTTTGCGTGGGGTCGGCGGTGCCTGGCGCGACCCTCGCTACCGCCGCGATGCCCAAGAAAGTGACCTGCGAGACTAGCTGTGACTCCGACTACCTCAACTTTGTTCCGATCGCCGAGGGTGCCAGTGCTAGCAATCGCTCCAACGGGTCATCCAAAATTTACTTTTTTTTGGGACAATCAGCAGGTGCAAGCTGCTTACGAGGGATTTACAGGTATCTATGGCACCGATATCAGCTCACCCTGGCTGGGCTGGTACAGTGTTTCATGGTTGTTAGCGGCAAAGATATGTCGTCAGTTTGCTGGCTTTTCCACCCAATCAAGTAAGGAGTTAATCCCCGCCTATGAAGTCGAGCTTGGCGCTGTTTGCTGAGCCTGTTCTGGCCAACGCCAGACGGCTACTGTGGTTGAGCCTCTGGCTGCTGTGCATACCGATGGCGGTATACGTTGCTGCTCTTGACTACGGTCATAGCCTGGGGATACTGCAATGGGCCTTACTGGCCGTCTCACTGATTGGTCTGGTGATCATCAACGCCGAAACCGCCGTTGTGATCTACAGCAGCCGTCGGTCTAACCCCTGGTTTGATCGGGGACTGCTGCAGCGCTGGTGTCGGGTGCGGCAGCAACGGCTGTCGTCTGGGGTGCCAGAGTCGCTGCCACCCCAGGGAGCCCTACCCGTGTCGGTGCCCCTGGTCTCAACGCCGTTTGTCTCGGTGCCCTTTGTCTCGGTAATTGTGGCGGCCTACCTGCCCAACGAGCAAGACATCATTGAAGATACGTTGCTGCACTGGCTGACCCAGGTAACGCCACCGACCCAGGGGTGGGAGATTATCTTGGCCTACAATACCCCGACGCAGCTGCCGGTAGAAGACCGCTTGCAGGTTTTAGCGCGGCGCTACCCAGCGCTAGTGCTGCTGCCCGTCCCCCACAGCCACTCCAAGGCCGAAAACCTCAACGCCGCCCTTCAGGTGGCAGCGGGCGAGATGACGGGCATCTTTGACGCCGATCACCACCCGGCGGCAGACTGTCTCAGTCGGGCCTGGGCCTGGCTATACCAGGGTCGCTACGACGTGGTGCAGGGGCGCAACATTATTCGCAATGCTCAAGATAGCTGGTTGACCCAGCTGATTGCGGTGGAGTTTGAGTGCATCTACGGCATTAGCCACTACGGGCGATCGCTGCTGGCTGACACCGCTCTATTTGGCGGCTCCAACGGCTACTGGCGCACCTCGGCCCTGCGCCACCTGGGCTTTCACCACACTCGGTTGACCGAAGATATTGACGTGACGGTGCGGGGCCTGCTGGGGGGCTGTCGCCTGGTGCATGACCCGGCGATTGTCACCACCGAGCTGGCCCCCGACAACCTGCGCGGGCTTTGGTTTCAGCGCCAGCGGTGGAGCCAGGGCTGGCTAGAGGTGGCGGGTTTGCACCTGGGCCAGGTGGCGCGATCGCCTCGCTTAGACGCCGTGCAAAAGCCCTACTGGGTGCTGATGCTGCTATTTAGCCAATATTTCTACCCACTGGTATGGCAGGTGGTGCCGATGCTGCTCAGCATTCACCTCAGCGGTCGCGATCGCGACCTCAACTTTGAAAACCTCAACCTGGTGCTGATGGGCCTGCTCACCCTCAGCGTGGTGCTGCAAGTGGCGGTCGCGATGCTGCTACGCCCCAAGGAATCGGCCTACACCCGTCGCCACGGCCTGCTCTACTGCCTGCTGTCGCCGGTTTACTTTTGGCTCAAGGCGCTGATTGGCATGGTGGCGGTGGTCAACCACCTCAGCGGCAGCCGGGTTTGGCGGGTCACTGCCCGCACCAAGAGCAAGCCCAACCGGTGGATGGTGGCCCTGCGAGGGGCGAAGTAAAGGCTAGCGGGACTGAAAATTGTTCTGCACCATGCGCCCGTCGCTCCGGGCTGCGGCCCGATCGAGATCTTCCAGTTCTCCAGCATCCAATCGCCAGCCCAGGGCACCGATATTTTGCTGGGCTTGAGCTAGGGTTTTGGCCCCTGGAATTGGCATTGTGCCTTTGCCAATGCACCAGTTGAGGGCCACCTGAGCTGAGGTTTTTTGGCGGTGGGTGGCGATCGCCCCCAGCACATCCAGCAAGGGCTGAATGTTGGGCAGCAGTCGGCGAAACAGCAGCCCCCGCAGACCGGGGGGAAACGGCCCCTGAGCCGAGTATTTGCCGGTCAGCAACCCCAGCGCCAGGGGGCTGTAGGCGATCAGCCGAATGCCCAGCTCGTCGCAGAGATCCTTGAGGCCCAGCTCGGTCACGGGGTAGGTAGACA
This sequence comes from Phormidium sp. VAR_61_metabat_6, assembly GCA_031425055.1. GTDB lineage: Bacteria > Cyanobacteriota > Cyanobacteriia > Phormidesmidales > Phormidesmidaceae > Nodosilinea. The sequence goes on along the minus strand of JANPIO010000267.1, from coordinate 11,830 downwards.
GCAGCGAATACTGCACTTGCAGCGTGGCGATCGCCAGCCCCCGCTCTTGCAACCGCTGGTGGGCTAGCCTGAGCCGCTGGGGGCCAAAGTTCGACAGGCCGATCGCCCGCGCCTTTCCCTGAAGGCACAGATCCATCAGCCCATCGAGAAATGGCCCTTCTTGCCAGGGGGCGTAGTTGGCAGTAGACCAGTGCATCTGAACCAGGTCAATGGGGCGACCCAACCGCTCGACGGAGGCGGCTCCGGCTTTCACCACTGACCCGGCGGTGAGTCGCCAGGGGTAGGCCGCCAGCTTTGTCGCCAGACACAGGGAATCTCGGTTTGGCTCCCTGTAGCTCTGGGCAAACTGCCCCAGCAAGACTTCGCTGCGACCATTTAGCCGCCCGGTACCGTAGGAGTCGCCGCTGTCGAACAGGGTAACGCCGTGGCTGAGGCAGTAATCAAACACCCGTTGCAGTTCGCCATCCATGCTGGGGTCGTAGCCCCACAGCAGACGGTTGCCCCAGGCCCATGTACCGCAGCCCATCTCAGGCAGGGTAATGGGCCTGGGAGCATCGATGGCAGCAAAAGTCATGGGGTCGCTCAGGGAAAAGGGTCTGCCCTATTATTCCAGGCTAAGCTCCCTCGACTCCAGTTGTTCGGCCACAGGGAAGGGTAGCGTTCTCACCAGATGTAGGCGAAACGGTTCGGCACTGACGGTCTCTACGTAGGCCGATCGCAAAAAGGGGCGGTACTCCTCCTGCTCGGCCAGGTATACCCGGCTAAAGGCCACCACCAGCGAGCGGGTCACTCCCATGGTGGACGCGATCGCCTGCTCAATGCCCACGTCTAGGGCTTCATCAATATACAAAAATTGGGTGGCCAGCTCGGTAAAGTCGGGGCCGTGGGAGGTGTTTTCGCCCAGATACAGATAGCGGTCGGTGCCTTGCAGCCAGCTAAAGGCTGCCACCTGCTGCGGCACCACCGGAGCCAGCAGATCGACCTCACCCCCGAGCAGCACGACGGGTATCGATACGGAGGCGATGCCCCGGGGGCCAAATAGGTTAGTCACTGGGGCAAAGGCCATCACCAGCTTGACGCGGTCGTCCTTAGTGCCCTGGGCAAAGCGGGCCATGGCCGCCGCATCACTCTGCAATTCTAGGGCGCGGCACTCTAGCACCATGGCCGCATCTACCAGCAGGTTGGCGGTAGGGCTACAGCGCCGGGCCAGGCGCTCAAAATCAATGGTGGCACCAGCTACGGCCAGGGCCGTATAGCCGCCAAAGGAATGGCCCGCTACGGTTACCCGGCTGACATTCAGCCGGCTCTCAAAGGTGCTGGCATTGAGGCGCTCTAGCTCATCCAGCAAAAAGCTGACGTCGAGGGGGCGATCTAAAAAGTCGCGGGCTTTAAAGGTTTCGTTACTGAGCCCGGTGAGCAGGGCTTCCTTTTGGGTATTGTTGCTGCCGATATGCTCGGGTAGGGCCACCGCAAACCCGTGGGAGGCTACGTGGGTAGCCAAGTCAAAGAAGCTAGTGCGACTGTCGGTCAGCCCGTGGGAAAACACCACCACGGGCAGTGGCCCCTCAATCGCCGCCAGATCTTGGGGCAAAAAGACATCGACGGGGTAGGTATGGCTGCGGCTAGGATCGCTCAGGGTAAGAGAAACCTGGCGGGTGGCATAGGGGCCGGGCTGGGTTAGATCGGGCAGAGCAGCCAGGTCAAAGGGGGGCGGCAGGGTGGTCTCGGCCTCAGACTGTTGCTCAATAGCGTCCACAATGGCCTGGGTCGATCGCACATCGGCCTTCACTTGGCGGGCAAACTCCAAACCCTGCGCCCCGTCGATCCGTAGGCTGCCGGTGGGAAAGTGGCGCACCACGTCGATCGCGGAGATCTCCCCATCTTCTGCCGCCGCCGCCACGATCGCCGCCCGCAGAGCCCGCTCACCGTTGAGCCCCGCCTCGGTTTGGACTACCTTGCCCATAAATTGCAGGGTGCGCTCGCCCATGGGGCTGTTAAACCACTGGGACACTGGCACCAGCCCCACCGACCGGCCAGCCGTCAGCGCCGCTCGCAAGTTTTCCTGTTGAGATGGGTTCAGCCGCCGCAAAAAGGGAGCTAGCTGTGCATCTACCACGCCGGTTTCGGTGAAGGTGACCAGCGATGCGATCGGGATGGATCGGCCAAAGGGGCCAAAATCTACCACTACGTTTTCTGCGGCTCTGAGCGGCAAAGCCGTGGCCATCGCTAGGCCTAGGCCCAGAGCCAGGGCAGAGACAATCCTAAACAGCCGATTGCGGAGCAGCATAGAGAATCCCAGAGGAGAGCGAAGTATGCCCGCATTCTCTCCTAGAACTCTCTGGTATTTCTATGAAATCCTAGAGTGGTGAGCGCTGGGGAGGTGAAGGGTGCTGTGCTCGTCATCTATAAAGCCCCAACGACAACTGTCCCGGTTGGGCAGAGGCAGCCGCGCTGGCTAAATCGAGGCCTTCGTGGCGCAGCAGCCATTGTTTGCGCTCTAAGCCGCCCGCGTAGCCGGTGAGCTGGCCGTTGGTGCCGATGACGCGGTGGCAGGGCAGGGCGATCGCCACCGGGTTGAGCGAGTTGGCCATGCCCACCGCCCGATAGGCTGTGGGTTTGCCCAATTTTGCCGCCAGTTCGCCGTAGGAGGCCACCGTGCCAGCGGAGATTTGGCGCAGCGCTAGCCACACCTGTTGCTGAAAGGCGGTGCCCCCTGGGTTGACGGGCACTGAGTCAAAACTGTGCAGATCGCCCGCTAGGTAGGCGCTGAGGCGATCGCTAAAGCCCTGGGGGTTGGCGCAGGGCTTTAGCATGACTGACGCAAACCGCTTGTTGAGCAAGGTCAGCAGGCGAGTTTCATAGTCGGCGAAGTCGAGGGCGCAGAGCGACGCACCATCGGACACCAGCAAAATGTCGCCGATCGCAGAGGGCAGGGTGTCAATCCAAAGTTCAGTGATCACAGGCGCTTCGGCAAGAGCGTAGCCAAATTGAGGAATGAACCCTTGGTTAACCGCTCAATAGCTTGCTTGATGCGATCCATGCCAAAAACCCGCTCGAATTCTGAACTAATTTTCTACGCAGTCACGACAGTTTTGCCGTAGAAAACTGTCGTGACTGCATTGAGCCAATGACCGCATAGTGAATTGAAGGCCTGAAGCCACAGTACGGAGAGGGAGGGATTCGAACCCTCGGTGCTTGCGCACACCCGATTTCAAGTCGGGCGCATTCGACCACTCTGCCACCTCTCCAAGGGGGATGACTACCAAACAGGCAACCCTAACATCTGTTATATCACCCCAATGACAGACTTAAAGACCAATTTAGGTGTGTACGAGTGAGGGCAATTCCTGCCTGCTGAGGGTGTGACAGACAATTCACAGGCACAAGGGAAGTCATGGAACGTTACTGCCTTCGTCAAACTATTTGACATTGATAACATCATCTTTGGAGCCACAGGCCACCCCAATGCAAACTGTTACGGTTTGCCGGTGGCCATGTAATGTCGGCCTACTAATAAACGCTATGAGTCAATCCATGTTCTCGACCTGGCCTGCTTCCATCAGCGCCCCCAAGGCTGCTGTTAAGCCCGAACAGCTGACTAGCACGGAACTGGTAGCCCTTTGCCAGCAACGGCTACGGCCCGAGCGAATGATGTTCGCCGAACTTCTGCGTCGCTACCAAGGCCATGTGGATAAGTTGCTCTACCATCTAGCACCCGATTGGCCCGATCGGGCAGATCTGGCCCAGGAAGTCTGGATTCGGGTCTACCGCAACATGCGCCGCCTGAATGACCCCGCCAAGTTCAAAGGCTGGCTAGGCCGCATTACCACCAATTTGTTTTACGACGAGCTGCGGCGGCGTAAACGCAACCGCGCTACCCTCTCCCTCGATGCTCCCCTTGCCCTTGAGGATGGCAGTATCGACTGGGATGTACCGGCCAATGCTCCTGGCCCGGTCGACACCATGATGACCCAGGAATTCTACGACCAGCTGCATCGCGCCATTGCCGACCTGCCTGAGGTCTTTCGCACTACGATTGTGCTACGTGAGATTCAGGGGCTGTCCTATGAGGAAATTGCCGAGATGACTAAGGTGTCGCTGGGCACTGTTAAGTCTCGCATTGCCCGCGCTCGGCAGCGGTTACAGACTGTGCTACAGCCCTATCTAGGCAATTAGAGACAGTACATCTAGGGTGCGCTGCCAACCAGCTTTACATTTTGTGTGATTGACGAAACATTGGGAACCGAGCTGAAACAAGGACGCGTCTTGATAACAATGCCTGAATAAAGGCAGGAGTCTCTATCTAGAGGCATATGTTTTGCTTGTTATAATTGCTCCTCGGAGGTTACCGATTTTAAGGGGTTGGCATTATGATCAGTAGCGGCGGTAATAACTCGAATGTAGCGAATTGCTAGATTGGGCCGTTGCCTGTCAGGTCGTTGTTTAGTTGCTTATTCCAGGTGTTGTTTTTGGTATGGCTACTTTTCCCTATATGCCTAGCCAGGTTCAGCGTTCATCCTCCAGCGGTGCTACTTCAGACGAGTCTTTGATGCCTGCGTCGTCCTGCTGTCACGATTTAGATGCTACTAAGCGCGATCGCTTCGAGTTGCTAAGTGCCTACCTCGACGGCGAGGTTACCCCCGAAGAGCGTCAGCAGGTGTTGTGTTGGCTTCAGCAAGACGACAGTGCTCGCGCGCTATACAATCGTCTACTTGCCCTCCGGCAGGGTCTACGCACCCAAAGCGCATCTTCCTCCTGTGACCCAGAGGAAACGATCGCGGGCGTTTTTTATGGTCTCAACCACCGGCTCAGGCTGGTTACAATGGCGAGCCTTGGCGTGGCTGCCATTGGCGTGATCAATCTGCTATCGGGCGGGGCTGGGGTTGGCAATTCGTCCTGGCGCATGGCGACAACTGCTCAACCTGAGTTTTTAGAGATTGCCCTTGATAGGCCAGCCTTTCCTATTCCTGCAACATCGCCCGCTATGACTACCGACTTAGATAGTCCTATGGAGGCCGGTGGACTTCCCATCGATTCTGAGCTGTAGCTGCTGTTAACGCTCAATTTGACTTAAGCAATCAAACGGGTGGAATCTCTAAAGGAGGCTCCACCCGTTTGATGTAATGAACTTGATTTACTTGTCGGCGCGGGGAGAGTTAGGGTAGGCCTAAAACTTTTCTAATTGGTCAAGGCGCAGCCAGATGTTGGGGGTTGGCACCTCACCAAACTTAACCAAGGCATAGTCATTGCTAGTTTCTAAGATTTCCCCACGGGTTTCAAATAGGTAGGGTGGAAACCGAGTATCGCTAGCGGTAGCCTCTAGACTACTTTCTAGTTTGTCGCGCAAGGCACGCACCAGATCACCACGCTTTAAAGTTGCTGCCATAGATCTATTTGCTATCAACCTCAGCCCTACTGTACACGAAATTCACTAGGCACAGCATCCTAGTATGCTCGTGGCGTAGGCCTTTCAGCGCTGACACTGAGGGCAGTAGTGGGCCGATCGCCCGGCTAGCTTGAGACGGCAGATGGGGGTATCGCAGCGGCGACAGGGTTGCCCTTCGCGATCGTAGACCCAGGCAACGCCGCCGTAGTTGCCGTTGATGCCGTAGATGTCGCGGTAGTCACTAAAGGTGGTACCCCCTGACTCAATGCTGGTGGTGAGCACCTCACGAATGGCGCTGTGCAGCCGCTGGATCTGCTTGGAGCCAACGCGATCGCTGAGGGTGAGCGGTCTGAGCCCGCTTAAAAATAGCGCCTCATCGGCGTAGATATTGCCAATGCCCGCGACCAACCTCTGGTCGAGCAGAGCATTTTTAATCGGGCGACGACTGCGGCTGAGGCGCTGGCGCAGGTAAGCCAGTGAGAACCCTTCGTCAAAGGGCTCAGGCCCGAGGGTTTGCAGGCCGGTCATAACGCTTTCGGGGGCAACCCCAGGGGGCACCCACCAAAGGCGGCCAAAGGTGCGCTGATCGACGTAGCGTAACTCGTGGTTATCGCCGAGCCAGAGGCGCACCCGGCAGTGAGGCTGCACCGGGGTTTTGGGGTCGAGCCACAGCAGTTGCCCTGTCATGCGCAGGTGCACCCCCAGGTAGCCTCCTGGGCTACCGTCGGCCTGGGTGAGCTGCCCCAGTAAGTATTTACCCCGGCGGTGCCAGGCCGATAGGCTAGAGCCGGTAATGCCAGATAAAAACGCGGCCTCATTGTGGGCGGGATGGGCGATCGCACGGGCTAGCAAGACCTGCCCCCCCTCCAGCCGATGCCCTGGCGTTACCCGCGCCAGACCCCGGCGCACGGTTTCAACTTCAGGTAATTCTGGCAAAGTTTAACCTTGGGCTGCTGCCCCCTCACGGTGTGTTTCTGAACTATAGCAATCACTCTGGGGGATGAGCAGCCAAATACGCTCCAATAATTAAGGCCTATGCCGAAGCACAGGCCTTAATTATCATCGACAACGCTAGTCAAATCCCCCTAGCTTCTGCCAGAGCACTGACGGCAGCTTTCGGCAGGGGCTAGAGGGCTGGTCGTCTAGCTTGCAGCTTTTTTAGCGGCTTTGGGGGCCTCAACCTCTTGCAGCTCAGCCAGAGCGAAGTTGTTGGTGTTGATGCCGGCGTAGTTAACCTTCTCAAAACGTACTACCGCGGGGTATTTGATGCCGCTTTGGTCGATGGTGGCAACGGTGCCGACTTCCCGGAACCAGTAGGACTCTTTGCGGAGAATGCGAACTTTAGAACCACGTTGAACCATGAACAATGCCCTCTTGAAAATCAATATTAATGGCAGCTTGCCCAGGCCAAACCCCAGCCCAGACTCATTGCAAAAAGCCGTGGCTAAGCTTGGATAGGGGGTTTTCCATGTCCACCAGATTACTACGAGTCTTTAGCCTCATGGCACCAGGGGGTTTAAGTTTTATTGCAGCTCTACAAATAGGATCCACAAAAGTCGAGGAAGCTCATGGAGCCATTGATTTGCGGCTAAAATGGGTAACCTCCAGACTGCTCAAAGGACAAAAAGATGACGAAGCGATCGCCCTAATTCTTTGAGCCACAATTTAGTTTACATTTCGTAATATAAGGGCATAGTAGTGATAATCACCCTGCGGGAGACTCGCTCAGCATGCTCACTAACGTCCAGGATTTAGTACAAGCCACCGATGGTCGCTACGCCTCTGACCAAGAGCTGATGTTTTTTCAGCAATACCTGGGTTCCGTCAGCACCCGGCTGCGAGCTTACCAAAAAATTCAGGGGGCCGAGCAGCAGATTGTCAACCAAGTTCTGACTCGGCTCAAGGTTCAAAAACCCGACATCTTTCTAGTAGGTGGTCAAGATTTAGCCGCCAAGTGGCAGCGAGACACAGTGCGGGTGCTGCGCTACAGCGCCACAGCCCTGTTACTTGACGATGCAGAACGGTTTAAAGACACCCTGCTGCTGTGGTTTCAAACGGTTATGCGAGCCTTTGGAGCCCAGGAGAGCTGCAATCTCACCTACACCGTTATGCAGGAGGTGATGACCCAGTATCTCAATGCTGAGGAGCTGAGACTGTTTTTGCCCATCCTAGAGTTGAGTCAGACAATTTTGGGTGGGTCTATTTAGGCCAGCGAAATCAAGGCCTACCAAAAGCATGCTAGAGCACCGGTCTCAGCCGATGCCTGATTGTCCTGGGCGCTTCAGTGCTCAGGGAACAATTACTACGTTTTGTGTCGTGACAGGAGAGCGTAGGTAAGCGACAATGCTTTAGCCCCAGCAGTTTTAGGCCTTGGCCACCAGGTTGGCAACGGCGTGATCGCGCCCCATCACTGTTAATCCTGCGTTGGTTTGGGCACATTACAGCTATCACTGAAAACAGTCTTACAAGGCCTGTTCGATTTATGGTTATGTCCACAGAGACCGCCCACCGTCTGCACCAAAAATTTCCCAAAAAGCATAACCACTATGCCCTGCGGGATTTCTTTCAGTTCAATAGCGAATACGGCACTGTTACCGACTGGAACGACACCCGCAATGTGCTCACCAGCGAAGACTTCATCATTGGCCTGCTGGAGGGGCTGCAAGAAGAGGTTGGCGATGCCTCGGCCGCCATTATGTATACCGTGGGGCTGGAGTGGGGCAAACACGACTCGCTGATATTTGAAGCCTGGTTTGAGCGCGAGTTTGCCATGAGCCCCCGCCGCGCTAACCTGATGTTCTTGCTGGAAACCTGGTGGTGGCCCTTTATTTCCCAGGGCTGGGGCCGGTGGGAGGTCGATATGAGCGATCGCAAACAGGGCTTTATGTTCATCAATGTGTTTGACTCCGCTGTGGCTCGCACCCTGGGCGACGTGGGCAAGCCTGTCTGCCACCTCTATGCCGGTCTGTTCGCTGGATTTTTTACCGAGATGGTGCGCAAGCAGCTGAGCTGCATTGAAATTCAGTGCTATTCCATGGGCGAGACCTACTGCAAGTTTTTGCTGGGGGGACGCGAGCGCATCGATGCTGCTTCCTTCTGGATGAACGAAGGGGCCAATGCCCGTGACATTGAGAAGCGCCTGCGGGCTGGGGAAGGTGGCCAATGAGCATGATTCCCGAAGAGTCTCAGGCCCCTCAACCCTGGCTGAGGGAAACGGTGCAGGCTTTCTTTGAGGCCGTGGACTGGGATGGGCGATCGGTTCTCGCCATGCCAGGACTGGGAGCCACTGCTCGGTCAGAGTCAATCATGACTATGACTGTCAGCGATTTCTTCCAAAACATTGCTTGGGATGGTCAGCCCACCATTGGCTTACCCATTATGCCCCTGGCGGCGACTGCCACTCCTGCTGCTGACCCCAATCTCGATTTGACCCTAGACGGGTTTTCTGACCTATTTGGCTAGCCTCTGCCATTGCTAAACCCGCTCACTGACGGTAAGCGCTATCCCCCTCGACCACCTGCGCCCCAGTTCTTCGGAGAATTTTGCCATGACCTTCAAGCTCGACACTCTGTTTGACTCGCCCGACAAGCAATACCTCGATGCCAGCGACCTCAGTACCCTGAGCCAGTACGTCAGCTCAATTCCGGAGCGGCTGGCGGTCTATCGCACCCTGCGAGATCAGGAAATTGCCCTGATGCAGCCCATTGCCGATGCCTTGCAGCAGCAGGCCGGACACCCTGAGCCTTTGGTCGAGCGCAGCGTGCGCAGCGGGCTGATGGTGCTGCGCTACGCCGCCATGGCCATGCTGCTCGACGATGATGGCTTTGTGGAAGAGCGCTTGCAGGGCTGGCTGCCGGAGATGGTTAAAGCCTACGAAACCCAGGCGGTCGATCAGCAGCTGTTTCAGCTGCTGATGCAGCAGTTGGCCAAGGTCTTTTCGCCAGCTCAGCTCAACCTGCTCAAACCCAGCCTTGAAAAAGCCAAAAGTCTGATGCTAAACACTCGCGAAACCGTCACCCTAGCCGGGTTGCTCTAGGCATAACTAGCCGCTGGGGTTGCCCCTGCCCGCCAGTGCTTGGCGGGTCTGACCACCATCATCACTACCCTGTGAAGGACGTTAACTATGGTTTCTGTTGCCGATTTGCTCACCGATGGCCGGTTGCCCGGCAACTATTTTGCCCAAGATCTCTATGTGCGAGGGTCTACCGAACTGGGGTTGCTGGAAAATCGTCGCGGCGATCGCCTGCTGGCGATCCCTAACCCACTGCTCCAGGCCATTTATTCTGGGCTAGAGAAAGAAACCGGTCAGGCGTCGGGGCTGGTGCTCTACAACTGTGGCCGCTGGTGGGGCAAAAATTTCTATGCCCGCTTTTGCGAAGAGCTAGCTGACTACTACAAGCAGCCCCTCTCTAGCCTCTCGATGGCTGAATTTCTCCAGTCACTACAGCAGTGCTGGAAGACCCACGGCTGGGGCCAGATTCATCTGGATATCACCTACCGCGATCGCGGCTTTTTAGGGGTAGAAGTTTGGCATTCTCCCTTCACCGCCGCTGCCCCCCAGGGCCAAAAACCGGCGGGCGACCTGGAGCGCGGCATTCTTGAAATCTTCTTTAGCCAGCTCACCGGGCGCGAGCTGCGCTGTGCCCAGACCAGCTGCACGGCCAAGGGCGACGACTGCAACCGCTTTGTTCTAGGTCTACAAAAGCGGCTACAACCCGTAGAAGCTCTGGTGGCTAATGGTCAGGCGCACCAGGCCATTATGCAAACCCTTATGCAGCAGGGGTAAACAAACGGTGGCCCTCACCCGGCAAATTCGGCGATCGCAGTATTACACCCTGGGACTGGTAGGGCATGGGCAGTTTGGTCGAGTCTACTGCGCTATCCACCGCAAAACGGGGGAACTGGTGGCGATTAAAGACCTCCACAAAGACCGCTTTCCCACCCACAAGTTTTTGCGGGAGCTGCGGTTTTTAATTAGCCTAGAGCATCCCAGCATTGTCACCTGCCATGCGCTGGAGCACTCTACTAGCGGTCGCCAGCTGGTGCTCGACTACTGCGAGGGGGGCACCCTGCGATCGCTGCTCGAAAGCGACACAGTACTCACTGTGCAAGAGGTGCTGGGGTTTACCCTAGACATTCTCGCTGCCCTAGAGTGCGCCCATCGCCAGGGCATTGTGCACTGCGACATCAAGCCCGAAAACATTCTCATGGAGCTGACGCCGGGGGGCTGGGTAGCGCGGGTGTCTGACCTGGGTATTGCCCGCCTCAGCCAGGAAGCCAAACAGGCCGATATGGGCCATACTGGCTCCCCCGCCTACATGGCCCCAGAGCGGTTTTATAACCAGCACCCTCCGGCTGCCGACCTCTACGCCGTGGGCATCATTTTGTATGAGCTACTGCTGGGCCAACGGCCTTTTTCAGGCACTCCCATGGAGCTGATGGTGGCTCACCTCAACCGCCCACCAATCGTGCCCGCCCAGGTGTCCGAGCCCTTTAGTCAGGTGCTGCGCAAAGCGCTGCAAAAGCTGTTGCCCAAGCGCTACTGCAGCGCCCAAGCTATGCGCGCCGACCTGATGGCGGTTTATCAGACTTACCAAACCGAGGGACTGTTGGGTCAGCCTGCCTGTGTTAAAGCGCTGCCAGAGCTAGATTTAGCTACAGATTTGCCCTTTGTGGCGCTGCCGCACCCCACGGCAGTGATGGGCTTGGTGCCCTTGCCCCAACAGGGCCATCTGCTGGTGACCTGTAGCGAGCAGATGGTGTGGTTTTATCACTGGCCCCAAACCGGTATGACCGCCCCTCAAGTTAGCCAGGGTTTCACCCTGCCCGCCCCAGTGCGACGGTTTTTGCCAACTCCCCAGGGGGGCTTGTTAGTCACCACAGAATCTCTGCACCTGCTATCGATGACCCACGGGCTAGGCTGCGTTGCCCAAGACATTTGCCCCGATGGGGTGGCGGTTGCCCCCAATGGGCGCTGGTTTGCTACCGCTACCCAGGTCGACAAAGATTTATTTCGCGTAGCCGTGCGTCAGTTGACCATGCCACCGGGGCAAGGCGTCAAAATATCGGCACCGCTAACGGCCGCGATCGCTGCTGTCGATGGAGATAAACTAGTCACCCTCCTCGCTCCAGACAACTGCCACGCGGCATTGGTAGTGCGCCGGGGTAGTCGTACGCTGTTTCACGGCGTGACCCGCCGAGGCACTTATCTCGGGGCAGTTGCTGCCTCGGTACCGATTTACAATTTAGTGCCCACCCGCACCCCTTACCGTTACCTTGCCCTAGAGGAAAACTGCCCCAATGTCCTGCTGATTGTCGACCTCAAGCCCTTTAGAATGCTGCGCTACCGGGTCGATATTTCACCGCACTGGCTGTTTGAGACCGCCGTAGGCTACGGTCTGCTCAGCCAAGAGGGAGAATTTTTGCTAATTAACGATGAAGGCC
>JANPIO010000266.1:0-2764 GCA_031425055.1 Phormidium sp. VAR_61_metabat_6 | reverse complement strand
GAGAAAAGTGGTTTTGCCGAGCTTTTCGCGCCAGTAGGGGCCGAGGCAGCAGTGGGCTGCCCCAGTGACCGGGTCTTCATTGATGCCGAGGGCGGGGGCAAAAAAACGAGAGACAAAATCGTAGGGCGCTTCGCCCCGGCTCGTAACAATCACGCCGTGGACAGGGAATTGCCCGAGGGCGACAAAGTCGGGCCGCAGATCGCGCACTGCCACCGCCGACTCTAGCTCGACTAGATAGCCCAGGGAATTTTCAACGATGGCCTGGGGGGTTGCGCCTAGAGCCTCTGCCAAACCATCAGGTTCAGCGATGGGGTGAGACGGGTTGGCTGGGAAATTGAGCTCAATCCAATCGCCGAGGCGACGGGCGGTAAGCACCCCGCTGCGGGTTTGGAACGTCGCGGGCTGTTCGTTGCTCAGGTGACCCTCGCTCCACAGCACGTGGCAGGTGGCCAGGGTGGCATGGCCGCACAGGTCAACCTCGACGGTGGGGGTAAACCAGCGCAGCCGGTAGCCGTCGCCCTCGGGGTAAAAAAAGGCGGTTTCTGAGAGGTTCATTTCCTGGGCCACCTGCTGCATCCAGCGATCGGGGAGGGCCTCGGGCAAGGCACAAACCGCCGCTGGGTTGCCGCCAAAGGCGGCATCGGTAAAGGCATCAACCTGAGTTAGTGAAATGGTCATCGGGCTTTACCCTGATCCTTAAGTTTCAACCAGCAAGTCATCGGCCATTTCCCTGGCCAATTGGGGAAGGGAAATGGGTGACTTCCCTTGAAAACGCCCTAGGTCAGCATAGCTAACTAGGCCTAGATCTTCACAAATGCGATGCGTGGGCTAGGGCTAGGACCACCTTGCCCACGCAGAACTGACCTAGAACAGTCATTTGCACTACTGGTAATAGCGCTGGTCAACCCATACCCGCAGCTCTTGCTCAGAGCTGAAGGTACGGCGCTGCTGGCTCACTGGGTCGTAGGCAATAAACAGCGTATTGCCCCGCAGGTCGCGCTTCACAGTCACACTGAGGTCTGTGGAACCGCAGAAGTAGGTCAGCAGAGCACTGCCCGTCCGACTGAGATGCCACTTGGCCCCGGCCCAAACCCGCGCAATGGAGTAATCGGTTTGGATAGGACTCTCGAGCGGCTCTTGAATGAGCTCAAGCTGAGCGTACAAACTATTGGGTTTCATGGAGCTGTCCTCTAAAAAAGGCGATTGGCCAACGGGAACAGCACGAATCGATTCGGCATAAGTAAAGTTTCCACGATCGCCCCCTATCGAAACAGAGGCAGTTGCCGTAAATTGTCTTGGTAACAGTTTGAGTTTTTGCAACTGTTCTGGTCACCTCACCCCAAAACTGTTCCCACCTTCCCCATCTCCCTCACCTTCCCCATGTCCCTCTCCCCCATCACCCTCGCCCCGCACCAAATCCTCTACGAACAGGTAGCCGATCGCCTTCAGCAGCTGATTACCGAAGGCACCCTCAAGCCGGGCGATCGCCTGCCCTCGGTGCGCAAGCTGCGGGCTCAGCTGTCGGTCAGCACTTCCACGGTGATGGAAGCCTACCGCTTGCTAGAAGATCGGGGCATGGTGGTGGTGCGGCCTCAGTCGGGTTACTACGTCAAACAGACAACCCTGCAACTCCCCCAGGAACCCGCCCCCACCGCACCACCGCGGCAGGCCACCGACATTGATATCTCCCTGGCCTTTGAGGTAATTAGCCTGATGCGCGATCCGGGGTTGATTCAGCTGGGGGCGGCGCTGCCAGCTCTAGAGCATTTGCCCCTGGCCCAGCTCAATCGGCTGATGGGCAAGGTGCTGCGAGACAACACCCATGCCGCTCACTCCTACGGCACGCCCCTGGGCCGCCCCGAGCTGCGGGCCGAGTTTGCCAAGCGCATGCTCGATGCGGGCTGCTCAGTCCATCCCGACCAGATGGTGATTACCAACGGGGCCAACGAGGCGATCTATTTTTGCCTGCAAGCGCTGACCCAGCCCGGCGACACCGTGGCGATCGAGTCGCCCACCTATTTTGCCGTGCTCGAAGCGCTGAAATGCCTGGGGCTGAAGGCGCTGACCCTGCCCACCCACCCCCGCGACGGCATCAGTCTGCCCCACCTCGAAGAAGCGCTGCAAACCGGCGATGTCAAGGTAGTGCTGCTGGTGTCAAATTTTAGCAACCCCCTGGGCAGCTGCATGGATGACCGCAAGAAAAAGCACCTGGTGGATCTGCTCAACCAGTACGAGACACCGCTGATCGAAGACGATGTCTACGGCGATCTCTGCTTTGAGGGCACTCGCCCCAAGGCGATTAAAGCCTTTGATACGGAAAATCGGGTGCTCTACTGCGCCTCGGTGAGCAAAACTCTGTCGCCGGGGCTGCGGGTGGGCTGGTGTACTGGGGGCCGTTACCACGGCAAGATCGCCCACATGAAGTCGATTCTCAACCAAAACACGGCGATCGCACCCCAACTCACGGTGGCGGCCTTTTTGGCCAACGGTGGCTACGATCGCCACCTGCGCCACCTGCGCCGCGTTTACCAAGACCAAATGGTGCACATCCAGCAGGCGATTCGCGACTACTTCCCCGCCGAGACCTGCGTGACCCGCCCCACCGGAGGCCATGTGCTATGGCTCGAAATGCCGACCGGATTTGACTCCCTGCGGCTGTATCAGGAGGCGCTGGGCCAGGGGATTGCGATCGCCCCCGGCGTCATGTTTTCGGCCTCGGGGCAGTGCTACGGCAACTGCTTGCGGCTGAATACGGCGGTCTCTT
>JANPIO010000265.1:0-5853 GCA_031425055.1 Phormidium sp. VAR_61_metabat_6 | reverse complement strand
TTCGTTTTTTTGCACAAAAGCCCAAATCAGGAGCACCAGGGGCAAAAACACGGTGAATAAAACCGCCAGTCGATAGTCCGTCCAGACTAGGACGCGCAGTAGCGAAGGGTCTAACATAGGGGCGCAGTAGCGATATAGTCCATAAGCTAGTCGCCAGCTCAGCGTAGGCAAAGGCTACACCTCGGGCGCTCAAACAGGCCGTTTGGCCTAGCGTCTGCCGAGGACAAGCACGACAACTAGCTGGTTCAGCGATGTGCCAAACCAGCCTATAGAGTAACATTTGCCCTACTTCCTTTCTGGCGAGGGCAAAACTCATTGCTAGGGTCGGGTTGAGGAAACGTCAGCCTCGGGCGCAGGGCGTTTCATCCACATCCAGAGATTGATCAACCCGGCGGTGAGGCCCAAGAGGGCCATGGCGATCGCCCAAGAAATTTCTCCTTGAAGCTGCCTGTCGGCAAGGCTACCGAGAAGATATCCCCCCAGGGGCAGCACTAGAATCGACAGCGAAACTCGAGTTAGAAAAGCAGGTATGCTGCTATCTTGAGCCCTGATCGACAGGTTAGAAGAGTTGGGCTGACGGGCATTGTTTTTCATGGTCAAACGAAGTCAAAGTAGACATTGGTAGCCTGCCCAGCTAAAGGTGAACGGTTAGATAAACTCAGGGTTTAAGGTTCACGGGCAGGCCTTAAACCCCAAACCTAAGCCTCTAGGACTGCCACCAAGGGCCTGCTTAAACCTTAGCGCCAGGTGCGGTTGCCGTCTTCGTCAATGCGGGCTTGGCGAATCACGTCAGAAATTTCTTCGGCATCTTTGATGTGGTGCAGCGCTTTCTGGCCTTCTTCGGGGTCATCGACGACGAAGTAGGTGGGTACGACAATGCGATCGCCGGTAATGTCAGCCGTGTCGACCGCTACCTGCTTCGATTTCTCTTCAAGGGTCTTTTCCTCCGTGACGTAGTCACCGGGGTTGAGCACCAGGTCGTCTTCTCTCATCGCCCTTTTCATCTCTGCCCGCTGCTCTGGGGAAACTTCCTCGGGAGTGAGGGGCTGACTAATCGGCTTACGCTCTTCAGAATTCTGGTTATCCATGGAGTCTACCTCTTTGCGTAGCGTTTGCATGAGCCTAAGCTAATGCTTTTGAGGTATTGGCCACATCACTCAAAGGGGGCAGGTTTAAATCTCTCGTTGTAGCTATTTTGTCACTGGGGCTAGGGTGCTGATCGCTTCGTTTTCACCGGCTCGGGCGGGTTCTGGCACGCGCAGCATCAGCAGAGCCGCTAGTCCCAGCAAGATGCCTCCCAAAGCCAGAGCCCAAAGGCGATTGTCTTGCAGCAGGGTTTTCATCACCCAGCCAAAACCAAGGGACATGGCAATTTGAGGCAGGGTAATAAAGCCGTTGAAAATCCCCATGTAGACTCCGCTCTGGCCCTCAGCTAGGTCATCTATCAGCAGCGAGTAGGGAATAGCCAAGATGCTGGCCCAGGCGATGCCCAGCCCCACCATCGAGAGCAAAACCGGGTAGCGACTGTGCACTAACAGCAGCGACAGTAGCCCTATGGAGCCAGCCATTAGGCAGCAGGCGTGCACCATCACCCGGCCCCAGCGTCGGCTCAGGGAGGGGATTGCCCACGACACCCCTAGGCAGACCAGGTTGTAGAAGGCCGTACAAAGGCCGGCCCATTCTACGCGGTGGGAGTAGCTGGCCAGGGAGCGATCGGGGATAGTCAAAACATTGAGGGCGATCGCATTGGGCAGGTACAAAAAAATGCAGTAGATGCCTGCCCAACTCAGGGCTTGCACCACCGCCAGCTGCCGCATGATTGGGGGCAGCGCCGCCATTGCCTGGGCGATCGCCTCTAGCATGGGCAGGCGCTCCTCCACAGCCAAGCTCACCTCGGGGGCCGGTTCATCCACGGCCCAAAAGGTAGCTAGCGACCCCACCAAACAGACTGCCGCCCCCACCCAATAGGCCCCCCGAATCACGTCTGGAATGCCCACGTGGGAAACGGGCTCTAGCTGAAACACATGCTCTAAAATCCAGGGCAGCCCCGCCGCGCAGATGGTGCCCAGCCCAATGCAAAACCCCTGGAGCGAGTAGCCCAGAGTGCGATGGGCCGGAGCCAGCAAGTCGCCCACAAAGGGGCGACTGGGGGCAACGCTGACGTTGAGGGCGAGCTGCAACAGCCAGTACAGCGCCACCGCCTGCATCAAGCTGGTGGCCATGGGCATTGCCACCAGCACCGCCGCCCCGATCACCGCCCCGCCCAGAAAGTAGGGCTGCCGCTTGCCCCAGCGGCTGACGGTGCGATCGCTGAGTTCGCCAACAATGGGCTGGGCCAATAGCCCCATCAGCGGTGCCCCCAGCCAGAGCAATGGCAGCTGGCTGGCCTCGGCCCCCAGGCTCTCAAAAACGGCGCTAGCGTGGGCGGTTTGCAGACCGGTGCCAATCTGCACCCCCCAAAAGCCCAAATTCATCGTGATCAGCAGACGGAGACTTGGGGGTTCAGAGTCCATAGCGATCGCGCGGGAGTACAGATTAAAACTCGTCTTATCCTGCTGGGGATGTAGCATCGGCCACATCTTTCACAAGACGCATTTCGAACAAGCCTGACCGAGCCGACTCAGAATTTTTTTTGGATAACTTCGATGGCGGACAAGCTGTGTAAATCAGCCTGCACCGCTAGGGCTTCACTTTTAATTGCGACCTATGCAAACAAAAAAGGGAGAGCAGTTTTAATGCTCTCCCTTTTTTGATCTATGGCAGATTGTCAGCCGATATTAATCGATCACTTTTTTAACTTGATCCTTGACGTCCTCTTTGGCGTGCTCAGCTTTAGCTTCGCCCTGCTTAGACTTACCTTTCATTTCGTCGGAGGTGTTGCCGGTTACTTTACCAACCGCTTCCTGCGCCTTGCCTTGAATGTTTTTGCCGGTAGCTTCGGCTCTGTCTTGAATACTCATGGGTTAATCCTTACTGTTCTTCTATTTTCCACTCTCACAGTCTAAGAACGGAATCTGTGGGCACCATCCGCCGAGAGGCACATTTTGCTCAGGCGGCATCGTGTCACGGTGCTGTCGAAGAAATACTGCGATCTAGGCCGACAGACTGAGCTAGCTGGCAAAAGCTAAAGCTTTTGCTGCTCGTTTGCGGAAACTTGAAGCTTTTGGAGTGTCAGAAGTGGCTAGGGCGATCGCTCCTCCTAAGGGCTAACCCATCACCTGCCTAGCTTAGACCCAGCCAGAGCTGGGTTCACATATTATCCCCCCAAAGAATTAGGCAGCGGGATAGATGCTTTATTGGCACTAATAGAGTTTGATGTAACTTTAGAGGCTGTATTGGTTGCCCTTGAGGTATCTAGAGTTGCGACTCAGACCACTCAAATTTTTCATTTTTTAAGTCTATGTTTTTGTGAGATTTAGCCTTGGCACTGCTCCATCGGCTTTACGCCCCGAAGAGCTACAAGCGATCGCTAAGTAAAATCTCACCCACAGCCTTCTAGTCTTTGGTAGATCAAACTGCATTCTCAGTATCGCCATTAACAGTTACTAGAAACGGGTAGACCAAGCGGCATCGAGACAGTTGCAATTCTCAAAGGAACAGTACCGTGATTGAGCATATTGGATTAGACATAGTAAGTGGCTCTCTGGCCCAGGTTGTATCTCCAGGAGTTACCACCACTGAATTTGGCCCCCAGTTTTTTATTGCCCTGCTTTCGGGCATACTTCTGACCTTTGGCTTTCAACTTTTACTAACAAACCTATCGGTTGCCGCCGGCTTGACCTACATTGGCCAATCTTCCTCAAGTAGCGGCAGTAGCTCTGGCAGCAGTGGCAAAACGATTGGCACCGCCTTCGGCGCTTGGACCCTGGTGACAGTGAGTTTAGCCCTTTTCTGTGCTTGCTTCTTAGCCATTACGCTCACTGCTTACAGCAGCGCGCTGCTGGGGGCTATTACCGGTTTGGTGGTATGGGGCACCTACTTTTGCCTGCTGTTTTGGTTTAGCTCAACCACCGTGGGGTCGCTGATTGGGTCGGTGGTCAAAACCGCTACCTCCAGCTTTCAGTCGCTGATGGGGGCTGCCACCGGGGCGATGGGGGCCAAGATGGCCAGCAACCAGCTGATTGATACTGCCGAGGCCACTGCCGCCGCCGTGCGCCGCGAACTCACCGCTGGTTGGTCAGGCAAAGATATTAAAGACACCCTGCAAGAGTACGTCACCTCTCTCGCCTCCCCTTCTTTGGACATTGCAGGGCTAGAAGCTGAGTTTGAGCGCCTGCTTCACGAGTCTGATTTGACCTCGATCGCCGATCGCGATACTCTGGCTCAGCTCAACCGCGACAGCTTTGAGAAGCTGGTCAGCAGCCGCACTGATCTCTCTCGCAAAGAGACCAGCCGCATTGCCGATCGCCTCTATGGCACCTGGAGCAAGGCCCTGGGCAAAGCCGGGGGCGGCGACAGCCTGGGCGAACTGGTCAACTATCTCAAGTCGGCTCACCCAGAAGAACTGTTGGCCGAGACGCTGGGTAGCCGCCTAGACGAGTTTATAGGCGAGTTCCGTCAACAGCGCAAAGGCAAAGAAGCCAGCCCGATCAACCAGGGGCTAAGCACCTTGATGGGGATAGTCATGGGTCGAGCCGACCTTTCTGACCTGGATGTGCAGAAAATTAGCGATCGCTTCAAACAGCTCAAGGAAGGTATGGGCAGCCAGGTCGATACCTTAACCAGCCAGGGGAACGGCGATCGCTACAGTGTTGTCAGAGCCGACGTTGAGACCTACCTGCTCAACGCCTACCCGTGGCAGCTCAATACCCAGCGCATGCAGAAAGAGTTTTGGGATGTCATCTATGACCCCTTTGCCGACCCTGGTCTGATGCGCCAGGAGCTAATGAACCTAGACCAGTCATTCTTTGCCGAACTGTTGGCCTCGCGAGGACTGCTGACCCAGGGTGAAATTGCCAACGTCGCGCGCCAGCTCGAAGCCGTGCGCTGTCAGGCCCTAGGCGAAGTGTCTGAACGCTACCGCCTCGAAGCGGCTAAGGATGTACAGACCAAGGTCTATACTTTTCTGCGTCAAACTCCGCGCGAAGAGTTGCTATCTGACACAGGTACTGGTGCTTTCAGCAGCCTGCTAAGCGATCCCTACGCTGATGCTGATGACCTGCAAGAGCGGTTTGCTCCCTTTACCTATGAGGCTCTTTCCCAGACCCTAAGCACCCGTGACGATCTGAGCGAGGCAGAAATACAGGCTGTTGCCAGCCGTTTAGAAGGGGCGATGAACACTGTGCGGGCTGATGCTGCCGGGTTGCAGTCTTCGGCCAAAGCCCGAGTTGAGAACCAGTGGATGGGGCTACAGCACTACCTGCAAAACACCAACAAAGCTGAGCTTAACCCTGAGGGCATCAAGGCTGACATTGCTACCCTGCTCCACGAGCCCGATGCTGGCGTGCATCGCCTGCGTCAGCGCCTAGCCCAGTTCGATCGCGACACCCTGGTGCAATTGCTAAACCAGCGTCAAGATCTCTCTGAAGCGGAGATCAACCGCACCCTCGATCAGGTTGAACTGACCTGGCACAAGACGGTTAACGCGCCCGGCGTGCTGACGGCCCAAGCCAAGGCCAAGTACGACGAAGCCACCAGTGCCATTGAGCGCTATCTGCTCGAAACCGGCAAGCCCGAGCTCAACCCCGAGGGCATTAAGCGTGACCTAGAGCTGTTGGCGAATAACCCTCAGGCGGGTATGGGGGCGATCCGCGATCGCCTGTCGGCAATGGATCGCGACACCCTAGTACAGTTGCTTAGCCAGCGCAACGACCTCAGCGAGGCAGAAGCCAATCGCATTATTGATGATGTTGT
>JANPIO010000264.1:0-3086 GCA_031425055.1 Phormidium sp. VAR_61_metabat_6 | reverse complement strand
AAGCCACCTTGTCTGCTAAGGGCATCTGACTGTGAATGCGGGCGGTGGCCTGCTCAGCCGTCAAACCACTGCGTTCCATTAGGCGCTGACGCTGGCGCTCAAGGGGACAGGTCACTACCCAAATTTCGCTCACCTGATCGGCCAGGTGGGCCTCAAACAAAAGCGGAATAACCTGCACTACGACAGGAGCCTCGGCCAGCTCGGCCATGGCTGACTCAAAGTGCCGTCGCACTACCGGGTGAATCTGCTGCTCTAGCCAGACTTTTTCGGCGGGTTGGTTAAAGATGATTTCCCCCAGCTTGCCCCGGTTCAGGCTGCCGTCAAGGTGCAGCAGGGGTGCTCCGTAGCGATCGGCGATCGCCCTCAACACCGCCGACCCCGGCTCCACGGCCTGGCGAGCGTAGACGTCGGCATCCAGCACGGGCAGGTGGTGTACTCGCGCTAGGTACTCGGATACGGTTGATTTGCCGGTGGCAATGCCCCCGGTTAGCCCGATGATGCGCTGGCCCATGCGGCGATCGCCTCCGTCAATCCATCTAAGGTATATTCCGCTGGCTCAATATCGACCCGGCCCAGAATCTCGCGGCAGCTGTCTGAGGTTTTGGGGCCAATGGAGGCGATCGCCACCCCGTTGAGCACCTCGCGCCAGTCCGCGCCCAGACCCTGTTCTAAAAGCTGAGCCGTATGTACTACGGTTTTTGAACTGGCGAAAGTGATCACATCTACTCGGCCCTGCTTCAGCGCCGCCAGAGCATCGGGGTCGGGGAATTTTGGACAGCCCGACTCGTAGGCCGCCACTTCCACCACCTCGGCTCCGGCGGCGGTGAACTCTTGCACCAGCACTTCTCGCCCGCCGCTTTCCACTCGGGGAAATAGCAACCGCTGCCCCGCCACCGCGTCAGGAAAGTGATCGACCAGGGAGTCGGCGACAAAATCGGGCGGGATGAAGTCGGGCACTAGCCCCCGCTTTTTCAACACCGCCGCCGTTTTGCGGCCCACCACAGCGATTTTGAGTGAACTCAAAGCGCGCAAATCCTTTCCCTGCTCCAGCAGGCGATCGACGAAGAAATTCACCGCATTGGCCGAGGAGAGAATTAACCAGTGGAAGGTGGGGAGGGCGGCGATCGCCCCATCTAGCCCGGCCCAGCTCGACGGCGATCGCATCTCCAGGGCAGGCAGGTCAACCACCGTAGCCCCCTGGGCCGTCAGCAGGTCAGCGAAGGCGCTGGATTGTTCGGCGGCGCGGGTGATGAGGATAGTCTTTTGGGTGAGGGGGAGGGGAGTGACGGGGTGATGGAATGCGTAGGGTGCATATCGCTGGGGCGAGGCTGACGCCAACGCGAAGCAATGCACCGCTGAGGAGATCTCTTCAAAGTTTTGAATTTTGATTTTTGTTCGCGCAGCGTCTCCAGAAGAGAAATTTTGAATTGGCTCTGTCGTCATCAAATATCGTCGCAGGCGAACCACTTCACCAAATACAATCACGCAGGGCGACAGCGTTTCCCCCCGAGTCACCTGGCCAATGGTGAGCAGGGTGCCTTCCCACACCTGCTGCTGGGGGTGCCCGCCCCAGCGAATAATGGCCACGGGCATATCGCCTCGGCAGCCGTTTTGGCGCAGGCGATGGACAATCTCTTCGAGGTGGCGGCTGCCCATGAGCAGCACCAGGGTGAGGAGGCGGGCCAGGGTAGGCCAGTCAAGCAGGTCAAGGTCGTGGGCGGTAAAGACGCCAAAGCCGTGGCTCCACACTGGGTCGGTGAGGGGAATGCCCGCCAGCAGCGGGGCCGCTAGGGCGGACGAAACGCCGGGCACGACTTCCACTGGGCAGCCCGCCTCGCGTAGGGCCTGCACCTCGGCGGCGGTGCGGCCAAAGATAAAGGGGTCGCCGCTTTTGAGTCGCACCACCTGACGCCCGTCTAGGGCGAGCTTGACCAAGAGCTGGTTGATGTCGGCTTGGGCGGTGCTGGGCTGGCCACCGCGTTTGCCAACGTTGATGCGATCGCATCCCCTCGGCAACAACCCCAACAATTCCTCATCCACCAGAGCGTCATATACCAGACACTCGGCCCGCTGTAGCAGGGCGTACCCCCGCACGGTGAGGTAGTCGAGCCGCCCCGGCCCGGCCCCTACGATATAAACTGTCCCTGGCTGAGTCATGATAAAACGCTACACTGACACGCCCCCTAAAGGGTGGCAGATGACTATCTAAATACGATTACCCCACTCAGTTTACGCACGAAGTCACCTGCCAGCATGGATTACTTCTGGCCGAATAATTAGAGAGCCAACCCTAGTCAGTATCTAAATCTCTGAGATATAAGGACTTAAACTCTTCAGCGGCAGTGGAATCAATTTTGTAGAGCGCTCGAATGATTGCCAATACCGTCTCAGAGCTAGGATCACGTAGCTCATTGGCCCATCGAAACACGTTAGACGAACCAATACCCATCACGGTTGCAAGCTTGCCCTGGCTAATTTCGTACTTTTCCAGGACTATTTTTAACACTTTTCCTGCTCTACCCATGGTTCTAATCGTCTCAGAAGCAGGATTTTGCGTATACATGCCAAATGGACTGCGCTATGCTAGCTCACGTGCCAAATGGACTGTGACACTCTTAAGGACAGTGAACTTATGCCTCAAGCTTTCCTGACTTCTCCCCTGCGCAGCACCGATACCCAGGCCGCAATCACTACCGACTCCACTACCGAACCTGGAAGGGAAAAGGTGGTGCTTACGGTCAGAGGATCAGTTCATGCCACAGAACGGGTAATTCATGAGGCATATCGGGTTGGATTCGCAGAGGTGCGCGAATGGAGCAAGCCCCAGCCCACAGGGAAGATTAATGAGGTGATCAGGGTCTTAACCCGGTATGTGATTGTGGAGTGATTCTTGATGTAGATTGCTGTGATCGCTACCAGGATTGCTAGAGACAGCTTCACAATACTTTCTCTCCCATGGGCAAATAGTGTATTTTGTCCAATCTAGCCTTGACGCTAATACAGAAGATTACTAGCGTTAAATATTGGGAAGCCTACTAATAAACTTTTTGAAGGAGCCTTGGAATGATTGCAGGTTTCAATATGCC
>JANPIO010000263.1:0-20066 GCA_031425055.1 Phormidium sp. VAR_61_metabat_6 | reverse complement strand
GCCGAGACTTGCAGAATGCCGTTGGCGTCGATGTCAAAGGACACCAGCACCTGGGGCACGCCGCGCGGCGCGGGGGGAATGCCCATCAGTTTGAAGCGACCCAGGGACTTGTTGTTGGCCCCCATCTCGCGCTCGCCCTGGAGCACATGCACTTCGACCGAGGTTTGGTTGTTTTCAGAGGTGGAGAAAATATCCGATCGCCGCACCGGAATCGTGGTGTTGCGCGGAATCACCTTTTTCATCACGCCGCCGATGGTCTCTAGACCCAGGGACAGCGACGTGACATCCAGCAGCATAATGTCCTGCACTTCCTGGGTAATGATGCCTGCCTGCACGGCGGCACCCACGGCAACGGCTTCGTCAGGGTTCACATTTTGGCTGGGTTCGAGGCCGATCAGACCGCGCACCAAGTCCTGCACCATGGGCATGCGGCTGCCGCCCCCCACCAGCACCACTTCGTCGATGTCGTTGGGGGTGAGGCCCGCATCGCTGAGGGCTTGCTTCAGCGGGGCGCGCAGGGCACTGACTAGGTCGCCGCAGAGGCCTTCGAATTGCGATCGGCTTAAGCGGGTTTCAATGTGCTTGGGGCCTTCGGGGCTGGCGGTGATGAAAGGAAGACTGATCTCGGTGCTGGCCACGCCAGAGAGTTCGATCTTAGCCTTTTCTGCTGCTTCGGTTAATCGCTGGAGCGCCTGACGATCTTTGCGAAGATCAATCCCTTCTGTTTCTAGGAACTGGTCGGCCAGCCAATCAACGATTTTGGTGTCGAAATTGGTGCCCCCCAGTTGGGTATCCCCCGAGGTCGATCGCACCTCAAACACCCCATCGCCCACATCGAGAATCGACACGTCAAAGGTGCCGCCCCCCAGGTCAAACACCAGAATGGTTTCGTTCTGCACCTGGTCGAGGCCGTAGGCCAGCGCCGCCGCCGTCGGTTCGTTGAGAATGCGCTTAACTTCCAGCCCAGCGATCCGTCCAGCATTGCGGGTGGCTTGGCGCTGGGCGTCGTTAAAGTAGGCGGGCACGGTGATCACCGCCCCGGTCACCGGCTGGCCCAGATAACGGGTGGCCTCATCTGCCAGCTTGCGCAGCACAATGGCCGAAATCTCTTCGGGAGCAAAGTCTTTTTCGAGACGGGGGCAGCGAATTTTGACGTTGCCCAGATCATCGCGGCGAATGGTGTAGGGCACCCGCTTAGACGATGGGTCAAGCTCGGCGTAGCGGCGACCCATATAGCGCTTGACGCTGTAAAAGGTGTTTTGGGGATTGAGCACCGCCTGTCTGCGGGCCATCTGCCCCACCAGCCGCTCGCCCTCTTTGCTAAAGGCCACTACCGAGGGCGTAGTCCGCATCCCTTCGGCATTGGCAATGACTACCGGCTTGCCGCCCTCCATTACAGAGACCACGGAGTTGGTCGTACCCAGGTCGATGCCAACTACTTTTCCCATGCGCTCTGGCGTCTCCTTATCTGTCGGACTGCGTGCTCAATGAAGGTTAGCACCGAGGGGGCATCGCTTCTGCCAACCTACTTACATCAACTTTCTTAATGATAGTCTGTCACAGGCTGGCCTTGATTCTACCCTATGGCTTCTGGAGCCTTAATCAGGGGAGATGGGGATGGTGGGGGTGATGGGGTAAAGGGGGCTCTAGATTGGGATTGGTTTTAGACTGAAGTTATCTTGAGAACGCTAAGCCTTTTTTGGTTTTATGGTGCAAACGCGGCCCAGGTTCTATAGCTTTGACGAGTATCTGGCCTACGACGACGGCACGGAACATTTTTACGAGCTATTTAATGGAGAACTGATTGAGGTGCCGCCAGAGTCAGGGCAAAACGTACAGATTGCCAATCGCCTGCTGCTGATCTTGGGGCTGCTGTTAGGCATAGACCGGGTGCGGGGGCATGGCCTGGAGTTAGAAGTTAGGGGCGAACCGAAGAATCGCTACCCTGACCTGACGGTGATTCAGCCAGAGCATATTCAGCTGTTGGCCAAGCGCAACACCATTCGGCTGACGATGCCACCCCCGGCGTTGGTAGTCGAGGTAGTCAGCCCTGGGGAGTTGCAGTGGGAGCGCGACTACGTGGCCAAGCGCAACCAGTATGAAGACCTAGGCATTCCTGAGTACTGGATTATCAACCCCCAAGACCAGGCCGTGCTGGTGCTGGCGCAGCAGGGGCAGGGGTTTGCCCCGGTAGGGACTTTTGCCGGGGCGCAGCGGATAGAGTCGACCCAGTTTGCTGATCTCACCCTGACCGCCGCTCAGCTTTTTGCGGCGGGGCGACCAGAATAACGCACCATGGTTGGGGGTGCAGGTTTATTGAGTCGCGATCGCGCCCTGCCCACAGACTCTCCAAGACAATCCTCGGGGTCACTGCCCGCTATGCACATCAACCTGAAGATTCCCGACGAAATTGCCCAGTGCCCAACCTTCTCTAGGGCCGACTGGCTGCGGGAAATCGCGAT
This sequence comes from Phormidium sp. VAR_61_metabat_6, assembly GCA_031425055.1. GTDB lineage: Bacteria > Cyanobacteriota > Cyanobacteriia > Phormidesmidales > Phormidesmidaceae > Nodosilinea. Next base: position 17,604 of record JANPIO010000263.1, on the reverse strand, counting down.
TTCCCTATTCGAGCAGGAGCGGGTTACCCTGGGCATTGCCAGTCAGATCGCGGGCATTCACCTGATGGAGTTTCAAAAAATTATTGGCAGTCGCGGCGTTTGCGCCCATTACGATGTCGCGGAGTTTGCTGACGACATGGAAAACCTGCGCCGCCGGGGTTGGCTATGACCGTTGTGAGCGATGCTTCATCGTTGGGCAGCTTGGCCCTGGTTGACTACCTCTGGCTGCTGGAGGCACTCTACGGCACTGTGGCTATTTCAGAGGTGGTGGCGCGGGAGTTGGCAACGGCTAAAAATGCCCGCATCCAGGCGGTGCTGTCGGTCAGCTGGGTCAAGGTGCTGGTGCCGACGGAGGGCGCGATCGCCCAGGTTCAGCAGCAGGGGCAGCAGCTCGACTTGGGCGAAACCCAAACCCTGGCCCTGGCTCTACAGATCAACGCCGACGAATTGCTGATCAACGAGCGGCGCGGTCGCCAGGTCGCCCAAGCGCTAGGGCTGTCGGCAATTGGCATTGTTGGCGTTGTGATCGTCGCCAAGCAGAGGGAGCTCATACCGAGCGTTCGGCGGGTGATGGATACCCTGGTGGAGCTGGCCGGGTTTCGCATCAGCCACCAGCTCTACCAAAAGATTCTCAAGTTTGTCGGTGAGATCTGATGAGATCTAAGGCATCGACGGACAGGGTTCAGGGTTAAAGGGTCACGGTTAAAGGCTGTACATAGATCTTAGATTCGCTCCCTTGAACCTGTTCATCCCCAATACCCAGCCACTCCCTAGGTTCAATATCAAAATGACAGAATCCCTAGGTACACTGTCTTTAATGCGATAGTCCAACGCAACAGTCCCCGCGCTCCAGGTTTTGTGATGACGGCCACCGTTCCCGCTCTCTCCGCCCAGTACGACCCCACGCAGACCGAAACCAAGTGGCAGACCCAGTGGGAAGCGAACCAGGTCTTTAAAGCCGACCCCGACCACCCCGGCGAGCCCTACTGCGTGGTGATTCCGCCGCCGAACGTGACCGGCAGCCTGCACATGGGTCACGCCTTTGAGAATGCGCTGATCGACACCCTGGTACGCTACCAGCGCATGGCCGGGCGCAACACCCTGTGGCTGCCCGGTACTGACCACGCCAGCATTGCGGTGGCGACCATTCTCGATCGCCAGATGCAGACCGAGGGCACGAGTAAGGAGGATTTGGGGCGCGATCGCTACCTGGAACGCGCTTGGGACTGGAAAGCCGAATCGGGCGGCACCATCGTCAACCAGTTGCGCAAGCTGGGCGTCTCGGTCGACTGGAGCCGCGAGCGCTTCACTATGGACGAGGGGCTTTCCCACGCGGTGCTGACCGCCTTTACCCAGCTCTACGACGAGGGGCTGATCTACCGGGGCAACTACATGGTCAACTGGTGCCCCGCCAGCCAGTCGGCGGTGTCTGACCTAGAGGTGGAGCAGCGCGAGGTAGACGGTCACCTCTGGCACTTCCGCTACCCCTTTACCGATGGCTCAGGCTACTTAGAAGTCGCTACCACCCGCCCCGAAACCATGCTGGGCGACACGGCGGTGGCGGTCAACCCCAACGACGATCGCTACCGGGATATGGTGGGCAAAACCCTGATGCTGCCGATTGTCAATCGCGAAATTCCCGTGATCGCCGATGAGTATGTGGATGCGGAGTTTGGCACCGGCTGCGTCAAAGTCACCCCTGCCCACGACCCCAATGACTTTGCCATGGGCCAGCGCCACAACCTGCCCCTAATCACCGTCATGAACAAAGACGGCACTATGAATGAGCAGGCGGGGCCATTCAATGGGCTAGACCGCTTTGAGGCTCGTCGGCTCGTGGTGAAGCGGCTGGATGTCGAAGGGTTTTTGGTGAAGATCGACGACTATCACCACACGGTGCCCTACAGCGATCGCGGCAAGGTGCCGGTTGAGCCCCTACTCTCCACCCAGTGGTTCGTCAACATTCGGCCTTTGGCAGACAAAGCGCTGGACTATCTCGACAACCGCCAAGAGCCCAAATTTGTGCCCGATCGCTGGACCAAGGTCTACCGCGACTGGCTAGTGAACCTGCGCGACTGGTGCATCTCCCGCCAGCTCTGGTGGGGCCACCAAATCCCCGCCTGGTATGCCGTGAGCGAAACCGGCGGTGAAATCACCGACCACACACCTTTCATAGTGGCCGCTACCGAAGAAGAGGCCAAGGCCAAGGCCACCGAGCGGTTTGGCGAATGGGTGACCCTAACCCGCGACCCAGACGTGCTCGACACCTGGTTTTCTTCCGGTCTGTGGCCCTTCTCCACCATGGGCTGGCCCGACGAGTCGGCCCAGGATTTCCAAACCTACTACCCCACCACCACCCTGGTCACCGGCTTCGACATCATCTTTTTCTGGGTGGCCCGTATGACTCTGATGGCGGGGCACTTCACCGACACCATGCCCTTTGAGACCGTCTACATTCACGGCTTGGTGCGCGATGAAAACAACAAGAAAATGTCGAAGTCGTCGAACAACGGCATCGACCCCCTGTTGCTAATCAACAAGTACGGCACCGACGCCCTGCGCTACACCTTGATTCGCGAAGTCACCGGGGCAGGTCAAGACATTCGCCTGGAGTACGATCGCAACACCGACGAATCTGTCTCGGTGGAGGCTAGCCGCAACTTCACCAACAAGCTGTGGAATGCCTCCCGCTTTGTGATGATGAACCTGGGCGGGCAGTCTCCCGCCAGCCTAGGTGAGCCCGATGTGGCGAGGCTGGAGCTAGCCGACCGCTGGATTTTGTCGCGCTTTAACCGAGTTGTGCAGAGCGTGCGCGGCAACCTCGACCAGTACGGCATGGGCGAAGCCGCCAAAGACCTCTACGAATTTGTGTGGGGCGACTTTTGCGACTGGTACATCGAGCTGGCTAAGCCTCGCCTTCAGGGGGAGGGCTCGTCGAAGTTCACCGCAGCTCAGCAGACCCTGGCGTTTGTGCTCGACGGCATTCTCAAGCTGCTGCATCCGTTTATGCCCCACATTACCGAGGAGCTGTGGCACACCCTCAACCAGGTGGGCGACGACCAATTTTTGGCCTTGCAGCCCTACCCCACGGCGCAGTCTGACCTAATTGACGATGCCCTAGAGCAGCAGTTTGCCCTGCTGTTTAACACCGTGCGCACCGTGCGCAATCTGCGGGCTGAGGCCGGTATTAAACCCAGTCTGCGGATCGAGACCATTCTAGAAAGCGAGAGCGCTGACGAGCGCCACATTCTACAGGCCACCGCCGACTACATCAAAGACCTGGGCAAAATCGACACCCTGGTGATTTTGGGCGGCAAGCAGCCGGTCTCTACGGCCCACGCTGCGGAGAGCACGATCACAGTGCAAAAACCCATGGCCCAGCTCAGCGACAACCCGGTGGTGGCCGAGGTGCAAGACTTTTGGCACACCATGCTGCCCCTGTTCGAAGAGCCCCTGCACTACGCCGGGGCATTCTTTGCCGATATTCGTCGCCCGGCCTTTACCCTGCTGTGGATTTTTGCGGGGGTGGTCTTGCTCAAGTTTGGCGGGGCCGTGGTGAGCGCGGTTGACAGCACCCCCATCTTTGGCACGTTGATGGAGCTGGTGGGGCTGTGGTTTGTGGTCAACTTTGTGCGAAAGAATTTGCTGTCGGGGGGCGATCGCGATCGCCTCACCCAGGCCTACCAACAGTGGCGGCGCAGCATCTTTGGCCCCGATACCGCCACCCCGCGATCGCCCGCTCGACTGCGTCCAGCACCCACGCCTACCGTTGCGACCAGTTCTAGTAGCGCCGCTGAAGAGTCGGCTGAACCCTCGCAAAAGTTGTTCGCCGGGGTCACGGGAACCGTGCAGGTGCTGATTCCCCTAACCGGCGTGGTGGATATTGAAGCCCTCAGGGCCAAGGTAGAAAAAGACCTAGCCAAGGTAGAGGCCGAAATCAAATCGCTCTCGGGGCGGCTGAGCAACCCCGGCTTTGTGGACAAAGCCCCCGCCGATGTGGTGCAGGGAGCCCGCGATTCCCTAGCTGAGGCCGAGGCCCAAGCGACCATTCTCAAGGCACGGCTGGCAATGCTGTAAGGGATTCGAACGATCAAATCGGCCAGCCTGCAAGCGGAAACAGCGAGTCTAAGGGGTTTCGCTGTTTCCAATTTCAGGTTTTGACAGGTTTAATCGCCCAAGATTAGAAAATCTCAACTACGGTATGCAGCATTCATTCAACTGGGCTCGATCTTTCGATGCGCACACAGGATAGATCTATTGCCCAAATCAAAACTGGCTCTGAGGTTCGAGCATTTTTAGCCCTGGCGGTGCCCTTAGCCGGAGCTCAGGTGGCCCAGGCTGCCGTCGGTTTTGTCGACACCCTCATGATGGGGCGGCTGGGGGCCGAAACCTTGGCGGCGGGTGGTTTAGCCGCCATCAGCTTTCAGCTACTGCTGGCGGTGATTGGCGGGTTTGTGATGACTGTGGGGCCGCTGGTGGCCCAGGCATTCGGGGCTGGCCAAAAGGATCAGGTTGAGGCGATCGCTCGGCAGGGGTTTTGGCTCTCGCTAGGGCTAAGTCTGCCGATGATGGCGGTGCTCAGCCAGCTCGATCGGGTGCTGCTGGGGCTGGGGCAGCCCGAGGCGATCGCCACCCTCACTGCCCCCTACTTTCAGTGGATTTTGTGGGGCGCGTTTCCGGCCCTGGCCTTTGCCATGCTGCGGGGCTACGCTTCGGCCCTAGCCGAGGCCCAGGTGGTGATTGTGATTGTGCTGGTGGGCACGGGCTTCAACATTGTGGGCAACTATGCCCTGGGGTTTGGCAAATGGGGTTTCCCGGCCCTGGGGCTGGGGGGGCTGGGGCTGTCTAGCGGGCTGAGCTACTGGCTGATGTTTGGGCTGTTTTTGATTTACACCCTCAAGCACCCCAATTTGAAGGAATATCGCTTTTGGCACGGGTGGCACCGAGTGCAGCCCCGGCTAGTCGGTCGGCTGATGGGCATGGGGGGCGAGATCGCCGTCACCATCGCCCTAGAATTTAGCCTGTTTGCCGTGGTTACGTTTTTGATGGGGATACTTGGCCCTGAGGTGCTGGCCGCCCACCAGACCGTATATCAAACCATTTACCTGATTTTCATGGTGCCCTTGGGCATGTCCTACGCGGCGACGGCCAGGGTGGGCCAGGCATTTGGCCAGCAGGATATGAACGCAGCGCGACGGGCGGGGTATGTGGCGATGGCGATCGCCGCCGCCTTTATGCTGCTGGCCACCCTGGGTCTGCTGCTGTTTCGCCAGTCCATCATTGGTCTCTATTTAGATCTGCGCGACCCGGTTAATGCCCCGGTGGTTGCCCTGGCTCTGCCTATGATTGTGGTTGCGGCCCTGGCTCAAGTGACAGATGGCGTCCAGCGGATCACCTCGGGGGCGCTCTACGGGCTGCAAGACACCCGCATGCCCATGGTGCTTAGCGGGCTAGCCTTTTGGGGTGTAGGGCTGACCACGGGCTACATTCTCGGTTTTTGGCTGGGCCTCGGCGGGGTGGGACTGTGGATTGGTCAGTCCATTGGGGTGGCCACCGCTGGCATCATTTTTGTGGCCCGGTTCCATCGCTTGACCCGCCCCAGCCGGACGGTCTGACGGTGGCGGCGCATAGCTCCAGGGCCCTGGTGAAACAGGGCAGTTTATGGACGCCCGGTTTCGTAGCGAATGAGGCGACGAATGGTGTCTGTAGAAACATTCAGCCGCTGTGCCATTTCTTCTTCAATGGCCGCTGGCGATTGCAGTGGTAGGTAGAAGTCGAGGGTGCGAGGCACCGGCTTCACCACGATCACCTCAACCCGAGTCGCCCGGCGATCGCCCCCAGCCGCCGCATCCTGACCCTCGTTGTCGATCACAGCGCGAATGCTGAGAATGCCTTCGTCCTGCGCCGCCGCATTGGTCGCTAAGACCAGCGGGGCGATCGCCCGGCCCGCCACCCCCAGGTAGTGATGAGTCCAGCCGTAGCCAGCCAGCCAAAATGCGGCCCCCAACAGCCCTAGGGGTAGCCAAAACTCTAGGCCAGAGTGGGTGAGGAGACGTTTGAGCGCAGGCATAGGCGATGGGGATGGTTGGGAAGTGGGTAATGTAGGTGGGCCTATTGATGGGGGTGGGGATGCTTCTAAAGCTTAACGTTACCGCCATCACATTCATTCATCCATCTATTCTCCTCTTCACACTTCCCCTGGGTAAACTAACTAATGGTAAACAGCAGGTTAAGCTAACAAAGCGAGAGTTTCGGCCTTTGGCATACCGGCGGCGCTATCCCAGTCAGGTGCTAATCCACAGCCCGCTAGAACCAGCTCTGTAGGCTCTAGGCACCGACACCTGGCTCGCAGCCATCGACGGCAGGGGCGATCGCTTTGCATTCGCGAATGTGCCTAAGCCTGTCTGATCCCCTCGACTCACCTCCCATCCCCTCGTCTCCCCCGATCCCCATGTTTACCCGCAGCCGCAAACATCTTACCCAGTGGCTCATGCTGACTATGGGCAGCGTTTTTGTGGTGTTTGGCGGGCTGCTCTACGCCATTGAAGTAGAGCGAGAGCTAAACAAACTCGACCAGCAGCTCTACCGCGAAGCGGAGCTGATGATTAGCAGCGGCGGCGCTGACTCGTCGCCCAACCCCACCTACCCCGTGCAGTTTCAGATCAAAACGGTGCCGCTGCTGGGGGGCAGCACCCTCAGCATTACCTCAGATCTGGTCTACGCCCGCTGGTACGATACCAACAACCACCTGCTGATGTTTTTTGGGCCGCTGTCGGGCGATCGCCGCAACATTCAGCCCGGCTACCAAACGTTGACCCACGAGGGCCAACGCCTGCGCCAGATGACGGTGCCCATTGAGTCGGAAGGGCAGACCCTGGGCCACCTAGAACTGGCCGCTACCCTGGTGCCGGTGGAAACCGCCCTCAACCAAGTTCGGCTGGTTTTAAGCCTGGGGCTGCCGGTGGGAGTGGGCCTGATTGGGTTGCTGAGCTGGTGGTTTGCGGGCCAGGTGATGCGGCCCATTCAGTTGTCGTACCAGCGATTAGAACAATTTAGTGCCGATGCCAGCCACGAGCTGAGGTCGCCCATGGCCGCCATTCTCAGTCACGCCGAGCTGGGGCTAATGACGGCTTCGCCCCAAGAGCAGGTAGCGCGGCTCCAGCACATTGCCGAATTGGCCCAGTCGATGGGGCGACTGATCAACAGCCTGCTGGTGCTGGTGTCAGCCGATCGCTGGTCGGGCACCCAGCGGTGCAACCTGACCCTCTTGGTGAAAGAAATCGCCCGCGAGTATCAGCCTCAGGCTAAGGCTAAGGGGCTTTGGTGGCGGTTAGAGCTGCCCCAGGCTCCCCTCTGGGTGAATGGAGACGCCAACTTGCTCCGGCAAGCGATTGCCAACCTGCTCAGCAATGCCTGCCGCTACACCGCTACCGGGGGCGAGGTTGCCCTTTCTCTCAGCCACCGCCTCGACCGGATTATTGTTACTGTGCAAGACAGCGGCATTGGCATTCCGGCGGCTGATTTGCCCCGCGTGTTTGACCGCTTTTACCGGGTTGACAAGGCGCGATCGCGCCATACTGGCGGCTTTGGGCTAGGGCTGGCGATCGCCCAGCAAATCGTTCAGGCGCACCGGGGCAAACTTACGGTAGTCAGCACCGAAAACCAGGGGTCAACCTTCACCATTATCCTGCCGTTGCTCCTGCCCGCCAGTGCCCAGGGGCAAGCTGCTCCTCCGCAGACCTCGGACTACAAGGCAGGGTGTTAGACCAAACACTTCATTGATTACTCGTCGGCCAGTACTGCGGAAGATGCCTGCAACCCTGATTCTACCGTTGACCGTCAAAACCTGTCCGGATTGTTGTTCCTATGATTTTTAATCGCCAAGTATGGCTAGCGGTGTCTTTGCCCATGGTTTTGGCGGTAGCGGCCTGTGATGGGGGCGCTGCTCCTAACGCTAATACCACCCCCAATGCTCCCCCGGTGGCCGCTGGTGACAGCAGCGGCTCTACTATCGAGATCAGCGGGGCTGGGGCGACCTTTCCCGCGCCGATTTTCCAGCGCTGGTTTGACGCCTATACCCGGAAAGTTGACTTCGATGTGCAGGTGAGCTACCAGTCTGTGGGCAGCGGCGCTGGCCTAGAGCAGTACATCGCCGGCACCGTAGACTTTGGCGCGTCTGAAGCCCCAATTACTGCTTCCGCAGATCGCACCCAGGCATTCGTCGATGCCTTTGGTTATGCCCCCATTCAGGTGCCGATAACGGGCGGTTTGCTATCGTTCTCCTATCACCTGCCTGGGATTGACGATCTAGAGCTCCGCCTTTCCCGCGAGGTCTACTGCGGTATCGTCACGGGCAACATTACTCAGTGGAGCGACCCTGCGATCGCAGCGATCAACCCCGATCTAGAGATGCCTGACCTGCCCATCACCTGGGTTCACCGCTCCGACGGCTCGGGCACCACCTTTGTCTTTGTCAACCACATTGACACCGTCTGCGACGGCTGGGCCGGCGGCGTTGGCACCTCGGTTGACTGGCCCGTGGGCATCGGCGGCCAGGGCAATGAGGGGGTAGCCGCTACGATTCAGCAGACCGAAGGCGCGATTGGCTATCTGTCCTACGCCTATGCTGCCCTCAAGAACCTTGATTCAGCGTTGGTAGAAAACAACGCCGGTAACTACGTTGAGCCCTCCCCTAAAACCGCAGGCAATGCCCTTTTAGATGAAGAAGTACCAAACGACTTTGCCCTGCTGGTGCCCGACCCAACTGGCGAAAACTCCTACCCGATCGTCGGTTTAACCTGGGTCATGATTTATAAGAACTACGAAGACGCAGCCAAGTGGAAAGCTATGCGCGACGTGTTTGAGTGGTCCCTTGGCCCCGAAGGCCGCGCCATTGCTGAAGAGTTGCTCTACGTGCCGCTGCCTGAGCCCCTGCTGGAGCGGATTCAAGAGGTGTTTGATACCGTTAACGCGGGCTAATTTAGCCCCCATTGCCTTGGGGGTCACCCCAGGGAAGACGGGTTTAAAGCACAATTAAATCTATTCCACTCCGCCAAGGTCATGGTTCAGAATCTCAAGTTTGATGCGGTCAGCGATCGCCTGCCACCCCAAAATATTGAGGCCGAAGAGGCCATTCTGGGCGGCATTTTGCTCGACCCCGAAGCCCTTAGCCGGGTGATGGAGATTCTCACCCCCGAGGCCTTTTACATCGGTGCCCACCGCGATATCTATAAAGGGGCGCTGGCCCTCCACGCCAAGGGGCAACCCGCCGATCTGATGACGATCGCCGTGTGGCTCAAAGACAACGGCAAGCTCGAACAGGTGGGCGGCCAAACCCGCCTGGCCCAGCTGGTCGATCGCACCGTCAGCGCCGCCAACATCGACCAGTACGCCACCCTGGTGATGGATAAGTACACCCGCCGCCTGCTGATTCAGACTGGGGGCGAGATCTCTCAGCTGGGCTACGACACGACGTTGCCGATTGAGAATGTGATGGATCAGTCGGAGCAGCGGCTGTTTGGCATTACCCAGTCGCGGCCCCAGGGGGGGCTGACCTCGACCTCCGATATTTTGATTGAGACATTTTCGGAGATTGAGCAGCGATCGCTCGGGGTGGTGCTGCCCGGCATTCCCTGCGGCTTCTATGATCTCGATGCCATGACCCAGGGTTTTCAGCGCTCAGACCTGATTATCGCCGCTGCTCGACCGTCAATGGGCAAGTGCCTGAGTGCAGACGCAGAGATTGTGGTGGCCGACGGCAGCCTCAAAACCATCGGCGAAATTTACCAAGAGAAATCTGCCTCGCTGCTCTCCCTGGGGAATGACTGGCGCTTTCGGCTCACCCAGCCCAGTGCCTACGTGGACGACGGCCACAAGCCTGTATTTCGGGTGAGAACGCGATCGGGGCGAGCAATCGAGACGACCCTGAGCCACCCCTACCTGACCATTCAAGGTTGGCGACCCCTAGCGGAGCTGGCGGTGGGTCAAAAAATTGCCGTGCCCAGAGCGCTGCCAGTGTTCGGCGCCGAAACCCTGCCTGAGCATCAGATCAAACTGCTAGCCTATCTGATCGGCGATGGCTGTCTGACGGGCACCTCTCCCCAGTTCACCAACGAAAACCCTGCCATTCAGACCGACTTCACCGCCGCTGCCCTGAATTTTCCAGGGGTGAAGGTGCGTAAGGAAACTTCCCAAGACACTCGCACGCCAACCTTCTACGTCACCTCGGATAGTGAAGACTTGCAGCAGGCCCGTCAAGTCTTTGGTCAACGACTCAAGGAATTAGTTAAGGCCAGTGGCCAACCCGCTCGTAGGTTGGCCCAAACCCTGGAGGTGTCTCCCGGCTTGGTGACCCTGTGGCAGCAGGGCGTCTGTGCGCCTAGCCCAGTTACCTTCGAGCACCTGGGCCAATTGCTTCAGATTCTCCCCGAAACCCTGGCCCCCGGTGGCCTCGCCACCGTTCGCTGGATGAGTCAAAATAACCTAACGCTGTGGCTGCAAGAACTGGGTCTTTGGGGCAAATCGGCCCACCAGAAGACCGTTCCAGCGGCGGTGTTTCGGCTACAAAAAGCACTGCTGGCCCTGTTTCTCAATCGCTTATTCTCTACCGATGGCTGGGCCACCGTCCTGGCCTCGGGGCAGGCGCAACTGGGCTTTGCTAGCGTCAGCGAAACCCTGGCCCACCAGGTGCAACACCTGCTGTTGCGGTTTGGCATTTTGGCTCAACTCAGGTTGCGATCGGTGAAGTATCAGGGTGGCCGTCGTCCCGCCTGGCAGCTCGACATCACCGATGCCCCCTCGATCAAGACGTTTTTAGGCGACATTGGCATCTTTGGCAAAGAAGCAGCCTTGGCTAAGGTTGAGGCCGCCCTGGCCCACCGCCGCTACCAAACCAACCGCGACCTTATCCCCGTCGAGGTTTGGGAAACTCTCCGTACCGCCAAGGGAGAGGAATCCTGGGTCTCGCTGGCCACCCGAGCGGGGTTCCAAAGCACCAGCAATATCCACGCTGGCAAACGGGCTCCAACCCGCGATCGCCTCTTTGCCCTGGCCACCGCCCTTGAGCACCCAGAACTTCAGCACATTGCCACCAGCGATGTCTACTGGGATGAAATTGTGGCGATCGAGCCCCAGGGGATAAAGCAGGTCTACGACCTCACCATTCCTGACACCCACAACTTTGTCGCCAACGATATCTGCGTCCACAACACCAGCTTTGTGCTGAATATAGCTCGCAACATCGCGGCTTTGCAGAAGCTTCCGGTTGCGATCTACAGCCTGGAAATGTCGAAGGTGCAGCTGGTCTATCGTCTGCTCTCCAGCGAAGTGGAGATGGAAAGCAGCCGCCTGCGCACCGGGCGCATTGCCCAAAACGAGTGGGAAAAATTGGGTCACGCCATTAGCATTCTCTCCCAGATGCCGATTTTCATTGACGACACCCCTAGCATTTCGGTGACCGAAATTCGCTCTCGCTGCCGCCGCCTCCAGGCCGAGCAGGGCGGTGCCCTGGGGCTAATTTTGATCGACTACCTGCAACTGATGGAGGGCGGCGGCGACAACCGGGTGCAAGAACTGTCAAAGATGACGCGATCGCTCAAAGGCCTGGCCCGCGAACTCAACGTGCCGATCATCGCCCTCTCGCAGCTCAGCCGGGGTGTCGAATCGCGCACCAACAAGCGCCCGATGATGAGCGATTTACGGGAGTGCGTCACTGGCGATACCCTGGTTGTCCTTGCAGACGGGCGACGAGTACCGATTCAAGATTTGGTAGGCAGCACCCCAGACGTAGTGAGCCTAGATGAACAGGGTAAGTTGACCCAGGCTAAGGCCGATTTAGTTTGGCAGGTGGGTACTCGCCCAATTTATGAGTTGACCACAGCCAGCGGACGCAAAATTCGTGCGACTGAAAAGCACCGACTCTATACCCTCGATGGCTGGCAACGATTAGAGCAGTTGAAGCAGGGGAGCCGGATCGCTGCGGCTCAGCATTTGCCCGAACCCGCTGTTGCCGAGACCTGGCCTGAGTTGAGGCTGGCATTACTAGGGCAGCTGATTGGCGATGGTAGCTACCTCAAGGGGCAGCCCCTTCGATACACCACCGGCTCCGAAGACAATAGCCAGATCGTCAAATTAGCTGCCGAGCAAGAATTTAGCTGTGAGGTGAAGCGCTACAAAGGCAGAGGTCAGTGGCATCAGCTTTTGATCTCTGGTAACGGCAATCGCTGGCACCCTGCCGGGGTGAATCGTTGGTTACGGCAGCTTGGTATCTTTAACCAGCCTTCTCGGCAGAAACGCATTCCTGCCGAAGTGTTTCAGCTCTCCAATCAACAGATAGGTGTTCTCCTAAAACACCTGTGGGCGACCGATGGCTGTATCTCCGTACGCAAGGGCAGAGGCGGAGACGCCGTATTCTTCTCCACTTGTAGTGAGGGCTTGGCCCGTGATGTTGCCGCTCTACTCCTAAGGCTTGGCATTTGGGCCTCCGTGTTTTGGCAGCCAAGTCAGTGTTTTACCGTCAACGTTCAGGGTAGCGTCAACCAGTTGAGGTTCTTAACTTGGGTTGGGGCTTTTGGCCCTAGGGTAGAACCCGCCGCCGCTCTACGGCTCAAGCTTGAGAGCATCATCTCAAATCCCAACCGAGACACCTTGCCTAGAGAAGTTTTTGATCGAGTCAAGGCTGATATGAGAGCCCAGGGCATTAGTCAACGCCAAATGGCAACCCTGCGAGGCACCTCTTACGGCGGGACATCCCACTTCAAATTCGCTCCTTCGCGGCAAACACTCCTCAGCTACGCAGAGATTTTAGACAATGAATCCCTCAAAGAAATTGCCGCAGCAGACATTTTCTGGGATGAAGTGCTTTCTATTGAGCCTGCGGGGGAAGAATCCGTGTATGACCTGACTGTACCGGGGCCGGCCTCCTGGCTGGCAGACGGCATTGTGTCTCACAACTCAGGTGCGATCGAGCAGGACGCCGACTTGATCATGATGCTCTACCGCGAAGAGTATTACGACCCCGACACCCCCGATCGCGGCATTGCCGAGATCATCATCACCAAGCACCGCAACGGCCCTACCGGCACCATCAAACTGCTGTTCGAGCCGCAGTTTACTCGCTTCCGCAACCTGGCCACCCCTGGGATGTAGATGGGCAGGGCTATGTGATCTAGCCCTAAACCCTAACTGCGAGGAAAGCTTTTTATAATTGCAGCAATTCCTCCGTGCGGTCAGCCAATGCAGACTCCTGCCACGTCAGAGCAAAAGCCTAGTCTCTACGACCAAGACTTTTATCGCTGGATTCAGACGACTGTCCAGGCGCTTAAACATCGCAAACTAGAGCAGGTGGACTGGGAAAACCTCATTGAAGAAATCGACAGCATGGGCCGCAGCGAGAAAAAGGAGCTAAAAAGCCGCCTGCTGGTCATTCTTGAGCACCTGCTAAAGCTGATGTTTTGGGAGTCAGAAAAAGCTCAAAATAGTCGGGGCTGGCGCAACACCGTTATTGAGCAACGGAGCCAGTTGGAGCTGCTGCTAGACGATAGCCCCAGTCTCAGACCCATAGTTCAGGAGATTTTTGCAGAGTTCTACGCCAGGGCTAGAAGCCAGGTTTTGCAGAAAAGTGATCTGCCGAGCAGTTGCATTCCTACTCTGCCGCCATTCTCCGCCGAGGACGCTCTCAACACTGATTTTCTGCCGCGCTGAGCTTTAGGCAAGCTGGGCGGGGATTGAGACACCTAACCCTCGGCGCTTATATTTTGCTCCGTTGAGAGGTAATCTAGCGATCGCGCAGCCTCTCTCGAAAATCGCCACTCAACCTTAGGAAACTTTTATGGGCGACATGATTAGCGTTAAGCGGCCCGACGGCCAATTGTGCCAGGGCTACTACGTCGAGCCAGCCAGCGGCAGCACCGCCCCCGGCATCGTTGTGATTCAGGAGTGGTGGGGCCTCAACGACCAGATCAAGGGTGTGGCCGACCAGCTGGTGCAGCAGGGCTACCGGGTGCTGGTGCCCGACCTCTACCAAGGCGAAGTCACGGTCGAAGCCGCCGAAGCAGAGCACCTGATGGGCAACCTCGACTTTGGCGATGCCGCTACCCAAAACATTCGCGGTGCGGTGCAGCACCTCAAGACCACCAGCCCCAAAGTGGCGGTGCTGGGCTACTGCATGGGCGGGGCGCTCACCGTGCTGGCGGCTGTCTATGTGCCCGAGGTCGACGTGGCTGTGTGCTGGTATGGGGTGCCTCCTGCAGAAGCTGCTGATGTCAGCACGATCGCAATTCCATTTCAGGGGCATTTTGCCCAGCGGGACGAGTTCTTTCCGCCTGAGCAGGTGAAGGCCTTTGAGGCGCAGCTCCAGGAGGGCGGCGTGAACTACGAGTCTTACTGGTACGACGCTCACCACGCCTTTGGCAACAAAAACAACGACATCTATGACCCCGAGGCGACGAAGCTGGCCTGGGAGCGATCGCTCACCTTCCTCGCCACCCACTTGGTCTAGACCCTAGCCTTAATTGCTGTCGAGCTTTACTGGTTAAGCTTGGCCCATCTCCAGCGCAAGCTGGCGTTCATAGCCCATCGGGGTCAATGCCCTGGGCGCGGAGTAGTTCAGCCAGGCGATCGGCTCTCTGGCGCTCTGTCTCAGCTCTCTGGCGCTCTATCTCAGCTTGTTCAGAACTCCAGAGCAGCAGGTTGCCGTCGGTATCCCACCAGCGCAGCCAGTCCAGAGTTTGGGCCAGCCGTTCTCCGCGCCATACGCCCAAAAAGAGGCCTAGCGGTTCAACCCAAAATCGTCCTGCGGCGTCGGGTTGTTGCAGTTCGTAGCGTCCACTTTGCAGGTGGCGCACCTCTAACTTGGCCCGCTGGGGTGCGTAGATGACGTAGACGGGCACCTGCAAAATTTGCTCGTAGAAGTAGAGCTTGCCGTAGGGCGCAAAGGCGCGAATCGATAGTTCCCCGTTGTCATCGGCGGAGAGGAATTCCATTACTATAGCGACTGGGTCGCCTTCTAACTGAGGCGTATAGCTGCGGCGTACCATTCCCTCGGGCACTGGATTGACGTGGGGCACGTAGAACCAGTCGGGCGCTTTCACAACGGTTTCGCCCTCAACCCCGGCTACTAAGCCAAAGTTAGAACCGATCAGCATCTCAGGGCCGATGTGCTCAGCGGCCCCCAAGGCATCAGTTAGTGCAGCAGCAAGGGGGGGCTGGTGAATATTTTCCACTGGGTCGTCGATCAGCTCAAAGTCGTCGGGTAAAGGTGGCCAAGTGATTGTCAGGCCAGTGCGGGGCTGAGCTTGAACCATAGCAAGCTTGTCCTAGGCAAAGAGATAGTGAACAGCAAGAATTGCCTGATATCATCCTAATCCCTTGCTCTGAGGCGTGATGAAAGCCTGCAAAAACAAGGGGCGATCGCAGCCGTGCGATCGCCCCGTCTCGGCCCTAGGTGACTAGAGCACCTAGCGGATCGCGCCCACCCGCACAGCCTGGATGCTCTCGGCTAGCTGGCGCACCACGGCCACCATGGCCAGATCGTTGTCGAGCTTGTTGACGGCTGAGCCCACGCCGACCCCAGCGGCCCCGGCGGCGATCGCCATCGGTGCGGTCACATCCGACAGGCCCGAGGCGCAGAGCACCGGCACCGCCACGGCGCGAGCAATGGCGTGGGCAGCCGCCAGCGTGGGTGCAGCTTTCTCAATCAGCCCCAGGGTGCCGGGGTGGGTGGGCTGGCTAGAGGTGCCCCCCTCGGTTTGAATGATGTCGGCTCCAGCTTCCACCAGGGCTTCGGCTAGGCTGACCTGCTCGTCGAGGGCCAGAATGTGGGGCACGGTGACCGACAGGGTGATGTGGGGCAGCAAAGCGCGGGTGCAGCGGGTGAGCTCTAGCACCTCGGGGGCCTCAAACCGACGACCCTGGGCATAAAAGGCGTCAAAGTTGCCGATTTCGATCAGGTCGGCCCCGGCGGCGACGGGGGCCAAAAAGGCTTCGGCCTCGACGGCAGAGACACAGATCGGCAGAGTCGTGGCGGCTTTGGCCAGGCGCACCAGCTCGGCATCGGCGGCGATATCAACAAAGGTGGCCCCGCCCTGGTCGGCGGCTTTGACCACGGCCACCACCCGCTGGGGGTCAAAATTGGTCAGGCCGCTGATGATCTTGAGCACGGTATGGGTGGCAAAGGCCCGCTGCAAATCAGAACGCATAGGTATTACTCTCAAATCGCTGGTTTAGATCGGGTTCAGCCCCAGGGCAAGGGCAGTGCCTCAGCTTAGCAAGGGCTGATTGGCAACATTGTCGCATTGTGGGTGATGTTGCGGTTGGGGAATCCCCCCTGCCCCCCTTTCAAGGGGGATCGCTAGTTTTGGCCGGTAGCCCCCCAATCTCTAAATGCGCCCGGTGCCGGGACGTTCTTGATCGAGAAATAGCCTAAGTTTAATCACAAGGTAGATGTGTTGAAACTTCTCGATCTATACAGTTTGTGTTGGCAGAGAAAAGGCACAATGGTACATACAGTGCCTCAGAAAACGCTTAATTCTGAAAACGTAGGGCATTCGTATCATTCGTTACCCTCCCTAAAAAAATCTACTTAGTGTCACCGGTTTTGGCCGTATGGATTCGGATTCAAAGCCTTTAGTTAGAACCGACGCCCCTTTTCCAGTCGTAGGGATTGCTGCTTCCGCAGGCGGACTAGAGGCATTCACAAACTTGATCCGCCATTTGCCAGGCGATACGGGCATGGCCTTTGTGTTGGTTCAACATTTATCTCCCGACTATGAGAGCCAGCTAGCTGAGATTATCGGCAAAGTCACCCCCATGCCTGTATGTCAGGTGAAAGAGCGGATGGCGGTCGAGCCCAACCAGGTCTATGTAATACCGCCCAATGCCCAGATGACGCTGGTAGATGGATTGTTTCATCTGGCTGAGCGCCAGAAAGTCATTGGCAAATATATGACGGGGGATGTGTTTTTTGAGTCTTTGGCGGCAGATTGGGGCAATAAAGCGATCGCAGTCGTGCTGTCGGGCATGGATGGCGACGGTTCGCAGGGGCTAATCGCGATTAAAGTGGCAGGCGGTGTGACGTTTGCCCAGACCGAGGAAACCGCACAGTTTGACAGTATGCCCACTACGGCGGCGGCTACCGGATACGTTGATTTTGTGCTAGCGCCCGAGGCCATTGCCGCAGAGTTGGTCAACATTAGCCGCAGCCCGCTGTTGGCTACCTCAGAGCCGTTTCAGGTGGTGAAAGAACAGCCTCAGGCGGGCGATGCTCTAGAGACCATTTTTGCGCTGCTGCGAACGACGACGGGCGTTGACTTCACGCTTTACAACTCTACGACGATCGATCGCCGCATGCAGCGGCGGATGCTGTTGTATAAGCTCGAACGCCTAGAGGACTATGCTCGGCACCTGCAAAAGCACCCGGCTGAAGTGCAGGCTCTGTATGAAGAAATTTTGATCCACGTCACGAGTTTTTTCCGTGACCCAGACACCTTTGAACAGCTAAAAACACAGGTTTTTCCGACGATTGGCCAAGACAAAACCGCAGAGACTCCCATTCGAATCTGGGTGGCGGGGTGCTCAACCGGTGAAGAAGTTTACTCGATCGCTATT
>JANPIO010000262.1:0-27271 GCA_031425055.1 Phormidium sp. VAR_61_metabat_6 | reverse complement strand
CACCAGCTGAAACCAGGGATTGTGCAGCCACATGGGAATAAACGGAATCGGTAGGCCCAGCATCATCGGCAAGGAGCCGACCACCAAAATGCCGCCGATGACGAGGCTAAACACGGCTTTGCGGGTGAGCTGGCGGTTTTCGGCCTCCCGTTCCCGCCGCTCGGCGTCGTCTTCGGGGGCCAGCACATCGTCTTGCAGCGGCTGAGCTCTGTATCCCGCATCATCCACCGCCGCCTGGATGTGAGTGAGGTTGGTCTGGTGGGGGTCGTAGGTGACAGCGGCCTGCTCTGCACCAAAGTTGACACTGCACGCTTCTACACCAGGCACGCTGCGAATGGCGTCTTCAATGGTGCTGGCACAGGCGGCACAGCTCATGCCCCGCAGCTTTAAGAGTTGGTTTTCCATTGGTGTTGTCCTCAAAGGTGAATGGCTGCGGAGTCAGGCAACGGTGTAGCCGGCCTCGACAATAGCTTGCTTGATGGCAGCCTCGGCGGCGACAGTGGCGACCTCAACCTGTTTGGTGGTGGGGTCAGCCTTGACTTGGGCGGTGGTATCGATCGCCTGAATGGCTTTAGTCACGGTGCCTACACAGGCAGAACAGGCTAGATCGGGAACGGTAAATTTGAGCGCCATGGCAAACCTCTAAACTTTGTATGACTTCATCTTGAAGCTTCCAGTGAGCTGGAGAGTCAAGGGGGCAAACCAAACAATTTGTGAAGTGATCGGTTCTGCTGTTTAGAGGCTCTGTCTATAAATTTAAAAAACAATTGGGGGCATAAAGACTATGCCCCCAATTGCGTTAGCCGTTAGGTTTTATCAGCCTGTAGTGGGCGTGGACGCTCCTGCCAAGGTGCTCACCCAGCGTTGGCTAGGTCATCGCCATGCTCATGTGGCGACAGGTTTTAGTGCTGGGGGCTGTTGTTGTCTACTGTCGCCAGTCATCGTTGAGCCAGGCGCGGGGGATACCTGGGAAGCCAGCAAGTACCCAACCCAGCACCAGGGCAAGCACTAGGGCCGCTGCAATATTGTCCCACTGGCCGTAGTAGTCAGGGGCCATGGCCCAAATGTCGAAGGCGTCCATGCTCTACTCCAAAAGTAACCGGCCTATGGTGCCCAAAACAAAACCCCCACGGGCTAGCGGTACTGGGAAGGTGTAAGGCTATATCTATACAAATGAGCGGGTTGTAAGCCTGAGGTACTTAAAGCGGGATGGATAGCTTCTGTAAGGGATGGGGCCTGGCGATCGCCGGTGTTGATCGAGCCATTGGCAGCGATCGCCGCATCGCTTAGAGTCTAAAGGATAGCTTTGTTCACCCTAGAGCACCCCGATCTATGCCCGATGATATCGGCCCTTTTCTTTTGGGTGTTGCCCTGCTGGGGTTGTACCTGGGTTGGTCAGCGGCGACAGAAATGGGCACTCGCTGGCCCTGGCGAAAGTAATGGCCTCAGTCGAAGCCGCCCCGCGTTTGGCTTTGAGCCTAGCGCTTGGGGCTGTAGCGACATAAAAAACCAGAGATTGTAGCTCTAATAGCAGATCCAATGGGGTAGATGTCGTGGACTAGGGCTGAGTCTATTGGCCTTGGGGGTCTATGTGGGCCAATTGCCGATCCATCTATAAGGAGATCTACCATGACCCAACCCACTGAACAACTGCCCCAAGCGCCGCCTAAGACGGGGCCGGGGAACAAAATTGCTGAGTTTTTTGAGTTTGCTGCCCATGGCACCAACTTTCGCACCGAGTCGCTGGCGGGGCTGACCACCTTCGTCACGATGGCCTACATCTTGATTGTCAACCCGGCCATTTTGTCGAATGCGATCTTTCTCAACGAGTCGGGAGATTTGTTTGGCGAATTGGTGATGGCTACGGGCCTGTCAGCGGCGCTGGCTACGCTGGTGATGGCGCTCTACGCTAAGCTGCCCTTTGCCCTGGCCCCAGGCATGGGCATCAACGCTTACTTTGCCTTTACGGTGGTGCTGGGCCTGGGAATTGACTGGCGGGTGGCCCTGGCGGCGGTGCTGATCGAGGGGATTATTTTCATCCTCATGACCATTTCCAATGTGCGCGGCCAGATTGTAGAAGCTATTCCCGATGCGGTGAAGCACGCCACCACGGCGGGAATTGGTCTGTTTATTGCCTACATCGCCCTCAAGGGGGCGGGCATAATCGTGCCGTCTGAGGCCACGTTTACGGCCCTGGGCAATCTGCGATCGCCCCAAACGGCCATGGCCCTACTCGGTCTGGGCATCACCGCCGCCCTGTTCTCGCGGCGGGTGACGGGGGCGCTGCTGTGGGGCATTTTAGGTACCTCGGTGCTGGCGTGGCTCTTAGGGGTGTCGCCCTGGCCTACAGGGCTGATGGCGGTGCCCCCGGCCCCAGTCGATCTATTTGGTCAGGCCTTTGTGGGATTGGGAGAACTGTTCCGCATTAACTTTTGGCAGATGGTGAGCATTATCTTTGTGTTCCTGTTTGTGGATTTGTTTGACACCATTGGCACCCTCACCGGGCTGGGCTCTAAGGCAGGCTATATCGATGCCGACGGCAAATTTCCAGGAGTAGAAAAGGCGTTTATGGCCGATGCGGTTGGCACCACCGCTGGGGCGGTGCTGGGCACCTCAACGGTGACAACCTACATTGAGTCAGCCTCGGGCATTTCTGAGGGGGGGCGCAGCGGCTTCACGGCCCTGGTGGTCGCGGGGCTGTTTTTGGTGTCGGTGCTGTTTATCCCGCTGTTGCAGGGCATTCCGGCCTTTGCCACCTCTCCGGCGCTAATTATTGTGGGGGTGATGATGATGTCAGCGGCTAAGCATATCGATTGGGATGAGCCCGCCGATGCGATCGCTGCTTTTCTGACCATCATCATGATGCCTCTGGCGTTCTCCATTGCGGAAGGTCTGGCCATGGGGCTGATTGCCTACCCGCTGGTCAAGGCCTTTCAGGGCAAAACCTCGCAGACCACTATCGGTATGTGGATTTTGGCCGCTATCTTCTTGCTGCGGTATATCTTTGTCGCGGGCGGTTAGGGACAAATCCCAAGAGGTCGTTTGAAAAGCGATTTGCCGCAGCGTTATTCCCCTGCTGATCCCCCCTACCCCCCTTGAAAAGGGGGGTTAAGAAGTCCCTTATTTCAGCGCATCAAAGGTGTCGCCCAGGGCGGCGGTGAGGGTTTGGCGGGTCTGGGCATGGGCCGCTTGCTCGGACTGCAACTGCTGAGTGAGATCTTGGCACTGCTGCACTAACCCGTCAAGGCGCTCCTGCAACCCCTGCAAGGAGTTGACGGTGGACAAATCTTTCTCAAACACGGCACCGGGGTCGGCGTCGAGGCGCTGCTGAAGCATGTCGATTTGGGCCTGAAAGGCGATCGAGTCTTCGCGGCGCTGACGGGCTTCGGTTTCGTAGAGGCGACGCCAGTTGGCAGCGCTGTTGTAGGCCTGGTCGCGCTCTTTTTGAGTGTCGGACAGCTGCCGCTGGAGGGTGCGCACCTCCGTAATCCACTGGGTGAGGTCTTGGGACATGGCGGTTACCAGAACAATGGCCAGAACTAAGGGGCAACCCTGGGGCTAGTACAGCAGCCGGGTGAGAATGCCCGGTGCTGGCAGCACAATCATAACCAACAGTGTCAAGGCCACCAGCCCCAGCAGATCGCGGCGATCGTCTAGCTCGCTGACATCGTTGAGGGCGGGTTGGTCTGCCGCCGGAATAAAGAACAGCAAGATCGCCCAGATCATTAGCTCAGGGTGTACCAGGGCCAGGCCAAACACCAGCAGCCGAGCTACCTGGCCCACAATGCCGCCAATCCGCTGGCCGTACATGGCGTGGACGATGTGGCCACCGTCGAGCTGGCCCACGGGCATGAGGTTGAGGGCGGTGACCACCAGACCCAGGCAGCCCGCGATCGCGATCGGGTGCAGGTGAATCGCCTCATCGGCCCCCACCGCTGCCCCCAGCACCAGCTTCGAAAGCAGGGTCAGCATCACGGAGGCCTTAGGATCTAGGGCCTCAAAATTTAGCAAGCTAGCGCCGGTTTCGGGAATGGGCACAATGGTGGACTGGCTCAGCCCCCACAGCAGCAGCGGCACCGCCACCACTAGGCCCGCCAGCGGCCCGGCAATGCCGACATCAAACAGAGCGCGGCGGTTAGGCACGGGCGACTTCATCTGAATGAAGGCCCCCAGGGTACCTAGGAAAAACGGCACCGGAATGAAATAGGGCAGCGTGACCTGCATTTTGTAGCGGCGAGCGGCCAGGTAGTGGCCCATCTCGTGGCAGCCAAGAATGATCAGCAGCCCTAGGGCGTAGGGCAAGCCCTGCAAAATGAGCGCGGGCGTGGCCTGGAGCTGTTCTTCGGTGACGCCGGCCAGGTAGGTGCCCACGGCAGTAGTGGTAAACAGAGTGACCAGCAGCAGGCCCAGGGCCAGCCCTGGGCGGGTGAGGGTTTTGGTACTGCGATCGCCCTTCTCCACGTGAGGGTTGGGTACCAGGGCAAACACCGGCTTGCCCTGAAGACCTTCCTGAAAGAGGACGAGGAAGCGATCGCCGAAGTGGCGGCGAATATTCTCCCGCACGGTGTCGTAGGCCACGGTGGGCGTAGACCGCAGCTGCCCTCGGCAGATCATGGCCTGGGGGCGATACTCAATATTTTGCAGGTAATACACCGACCACGGAAAGCAGCCCTGAAGCATCGCTTCTTCGTCTCTGTCGATGGGGCGCAGGGCGGGCTTGGGAGAAGCAGGTGTCAGCGGTGGTTGGGCGTCGCCCGCCTCGGATTTAGTCGCCTGGGGCACAATGCGCCCCTTTTGAATCAGCGCCCAGTAGAGAATTGGGCAGGCAATGAACAAACCCAGCAGCAACGCCGTTGGCGCGGGCTTTTCGCTGCCGTTAACCATCACCCAGGCGGTCAAAATAAACGCTGGCAACATCATCACCAGCCACAGCAGCCAAATGGGAGTACGGGTAATGCGGCTAACGCTGCGCTGAAGCAGCACATAGGTCAGCAGACCAAGAACTATAAGCCAGAAAAACACCATCGAGTAGCCAGTGGAGTGCAACGATCGAAGCCAGAATCACCGTTTTGAGGCGGCTGACTCAACAAAAATAGCCCAGGCAACGGGGGCGCGATTCAGCTAGTATAGGCGTTTCAACGGTTTTTCTCACCCCTTACCCGTCTCCATGACAGCAGCTTCAGCGCCGGTTTCATCCCCCAGCCCCAAGGTTCCGCGCCCGGTGTTTGACACCGTTTATGCCTTCGCCCCCAACCGCGATACCCAGGGAGCTACGGCTTACTTTATTGTAAACAACACTGCCGAGGGCCTGCCTGCCAATCTACTCATCGATGCCCCGGCCTGGGATGAGGAAAATCGCGCCTGGCTGGCGGCTCAGGGCGGGGTGCAGCGGCTGTTCATTACCCATCGGGGCGGGCTAGGGCGGGCCGCAGCGATTCAAAAAGCCCTGGGCTGCGAGGTAGTAATCCAAGAACAGGAGGCCTATCTGCTGCCCGATACCACCACCACCACGTTTCACCACAGCTTTACAGTTAGCCCTGAGCTAGAAGCCTTTTGGACGCCGGGCCACTCGCCGGGGTCGGCCTGCCTCTACTACCGCGCCTACGGCGGCGTGCTGTTTACGGGGCGGCACCTGCTGCCCAGCCGCACCGGTGAGCCAGAGCCGCTGCGCCTCTCCAAAACCTTCCACTGGCCTCGCCAACTCCAGCAGGTGGAGGCGCTAAAAAACCGCTTTTCCAGCGATACCCTGGCCCATCTCTGTCCGGGGGCGAGCACGGGCTTTTTGCGGGGGCAGCGCACCATCGATCGCGCCTACGAACGGCTTCAGCAGATCAATATCGACACCTATCGAGGAGTGCAGCCATTGCTTTGAGGTCAATGCATCGCGCAGCACATTGAGCTGCGATTTGGGGCCAGTTTTTGCGGCTCTAGCATCCTCTAGCGGTCATTCTGTGGCACTCTGGGAGGTGGATGTGTGAGGGTCAGCACCGGCCCAAGCGCCCCTATCTCTAAGCACCGGCAACCATTGAGCCCAGGCTATGCAAACGCTTCCCAATCCCGTTTCCCAGGTTTCTGCTAACGCCTTTGACCCCTTCGACACCACCATTCACCGCCGCCAGACTCGCCCGGTGCCCGTGGGTAGCATCACCATCGGCGGTGGCCACCCAGTGGTGGTGCAGTCGATGATCAACGAAGACACCTTGGATATCAAGGGCTCTGCCGCCGCCATTCGCCGCCTGCATGAGATCGGCTGCGAAATTGTGCGCGTCACCGTGCCCAGCATGGCCCACGCCAAGGCCCTGGCCGACATTCGCAAGATTCTCGAAGACACCTATCAGCCCGTGCCCCTGGTGGCCGATGTGCACCACAACGGCATGAAAATCGCCCTGGAGGTGGCCAAGCATGTCGATAAGGTGCGCATCAACCCCGGCCTCTACGTGTTTGAAAAGCCCCAGGCGGGCCGCACCGGTTACTCCCAGACCGAGTTTGAAGACATTGGCACCAAGATTCGCGAAACCCTAGAGCCGCTAGTGGTATCGTTGCGCGACCAGGGTAAGTCGATGCGGATTGGCGTCAACCACGGGTCGCTGGCCGAGCGCATGCTGTTTACCTACGGTGATACCCCCGAGGGCATGGTGGAGAGCGCCCTGGAGTTTATCCGCATCTGCGAATCTCTCGACTTCCGCAACCTGGTGATTTCGCTCAAGGCGTCGCGGGTGCCGGTGATGGTGGCCGCTTACCGGCTGATGTGCCACCGCATGGACGAGCTAGGCATGGACTACCCGCTGCACCTGGGCGTCACCGAAGCGGGCGACGGCGAATATGGCCGGATCAAGTCTACTGCTGGCATTGGCACCCTGCTGGCCCAGGGCATTGGCGACACCATTCGCGTATCACTGACCGAAGCGCCGGAGAAAGACATTCCGGTCTGCTACAGCATTTTGCAGGCTCTAGGCCTCCGCAAAACCATGGTGGAATATGTAGCTTGCCCCTCCTGCGGTCGCACCCTATTTAACCTCGAAGATGTGCTCCATGAGGTGCGCGAGGCCACTAAGCACCTGACCGGGCTAGATATTGCGGTGATGGGCTGCATCGTCAATGGGCCAGGCGAAATGGCCGATGCCGACTACGGCTATGTGGGCAAAACCCCTGGCTACATTTCGCTGTATCGGGGCCGCGATGAGATTAAGAAGGTGCCCGAAGACCAGGGCGTGGCGGAGCTGATCAACCTGATCAAGGCCGATGGGCGCTGGGTAGAGCCCTAGGGGTAACAGAGCGAGGTATTGAGAGCCCCCTTTTTAGCGGGTACTGCCTGCCATTACCGGTTGGCTCTTCAATCATTGTGCAGGTCGAATGACGCGATCGTTAAGCTTTGGCTCAAGATCGAGAGGTGGCCAATATCTGTAGCTAAGGTTTGAGGAAAGAAAAATTCCCCTGACTCCTAGCCCCTATGCCCTCCATCGATCGCCTGCAAGAGTTCGTTCACTTTGTGCAAGACAAGCTCAAGGGCGACGAAAAGAGCGAATCGCAGATCTTTCTCGATCGCTTCTTTCGCGCCTTTGGCCATGAAGGGGCGATGGAGGCCGGGGCCACCTACGAAGCGCGGATCAAAAAGGGCAGCAAAACGGGCAAAACTGGCTACGCCGATCTGGTGTGGAAGCCTCGTGTGCTGATCGAGATGAAAAAGCGCGGGGCCGACCTGGCCAAGCACTATTCTCAAGCGTTTGACTACTGGCAGCGGGCGGTGCCCGATCGCCCTCGCTATGTCTTGCTGTGCAATTTTGACGAGTTTTGGGTCTACGACTTTGACACCCAGATCGATACGCCTATCGACATGGTGCCCCTGGCCGATCTGAGCGATCGCCGCACCGTCTTTGGCTTTATGGAGATCACCGAGCGCAAGTCGGTGTTTGGCAACAACCAGGTCGAGGTAACCGAAAAAGCCGCCGGGCGCATGGGCGAGCTATATGCGATGCTGCGCGATCGCCTCACCGGCACTGGTTTGCTAACAGGAGATGGATGGCTGAAAGCTTTACTGGACAAGTGTTTTCATGTTTTTAGGTTGAATCGCCTCAAACTATCGCTGCCTAAGGGCTTTGGAGGTTTATCACCGCTTAAGAGACCACTGCCCACTGTTAATCATCAATCTTGATATGTGATTTACGATAGTCGGTTAGTCATCTGGAGTTACTGCAATGGAAACAGCTAAGTTACTGACCAACGAAAACGGCCAGATTGTCGTTTTACCCGCCACCTTTCATCTTAGTGGCACCGAGGTCTACATCAAAAAAATTGGTGATGCCATTATCTTGCTAAACAAAGAAAATCCTTGGCAGTCTCTCTTTGATAGCCTTGACCAATTCACCGACGACTTTATGGAAACCCGCGAGCAACCCCCTCTCGACAATCGGGAGAGCCTGTTTGAATGAAATATCTGCTCGACACTAATATCTGCATCTACATTATTAAATGCAAACCATCAGAAGTGATCCAACGCTTCAAAGCTTATTCACCTGCGGATATTGGAGTTTCCTCTGTCACAGTTGCTGAACTTGAGTATGGTGCTTACAAGAGCAACAATGTAGATAAGAATAGGGCCGCACTGAATCAGTTTTTACTTCCATTAGAGATTGTAGGTTTTGGCACACAGGCCACCCAAACCTATGGTCAAATCAGGGCATCTCTCTCTCGTCAAGGTCTAGTAATTGGTTCAATGGATATGCTGATTGCAGCTCAGGCTCTATCCCAAAATCTAATACTCGTCACAAATAACATCAATGAATTTCAAAGAATCGCAGGATTACAGCTAGAAAATTGGGTTAATTGATTAATGAAATCTACTGCTATTCACAACACCTGCTTTGAAACCTTCCGTTTCCGCAAAGCCTAACTGCGGAACAGGCGTGTGTAGAGGGCTTCGTGCTGCATGGTGGCCAGCGATGTGCCCCAGCTGCTGAGGGAGAGTTCGTCTAGGGCCTGGGTAGTGAGGGCGCGATCGCAAGCCCCCTCCAGCACTGGGTACAGCTCCAGCAGCATCTCCTGCCCCACCGTCTGCCCCAAAGGAATCAGCTTGACAGCGCTAGTCATTAAGTTGGCGGCCCAGCTGTGCAGATAGCCCAGCACCGCCGATGGGGCATCAATCTCCCACCGGGCGGCCACCAGGGCAAAGGCCACCGCAAAGTTGCAGGGGCTGCCCGCCGCACTAAACCAAGGCTTGAGATCGGGGTGCAGATGGCTGCCCATGCGCACCAGGGCGCGGCCCATATCCCAGCTCTGCTGGCGAGTTTCTTCGCCGTCGCGCAGGGCCGATAGATCATGGTTGAGGCGGGCGATCGCCTCAGTAATGCTCCCTGCTGGGTGAGCCGCCAACCCAGCCTGAACGGCGGCGCTATGCACTAGCCCCACGGCGGCCCCATCGAGGACGACCAAGCCGTAGGTCAGCTCTTGGGTAAGCCATTGCAGCATATCGCTAGAGGTCGCAATCCCCCCCTGCTCGACCAGGGTTTCTAGCCCTTCAGAATAGCTGTAGGCCCCCACCGGCAAAGCTGGGCTAGTGAGCTGTAGCAGCCGCAGCAGGGCTTGGGCCTTAGTTGTGGTCATGGCTGTGGCCATACTGTCTGTGGGCAGCGGGGCGATAGGCCCCAGATTCAGGTTCAAAGGGCAGGGTGGCGGAGGTGAGCTCTAAGTTGCCTAGCTGGTGCAGCATGGCTTCGAGCACAGGGTCGGACTCTAGAGTGAGGCTGTCTGGGGCCAGCTCTAACGAAACGTGGCGGTTGCCCAGGTGGTAGGCCGCCCGCATCAGGTCAAAGCTAGATTGGGCCTTGACCACCACCACCGGCTCTGGCTTAGCCACAATGCGAATGACGGTTTCAGCGTCGCCCCCCAGCAAATCACCTCCGCGCAAGACGGTGCCGCGCGGCAGGTTGAGGTAGACAGAGGTGCCATCGTCTGCGGTAAAGCGGTGGCGCGATTTGGCGCGATCGCTCGCCGTCAGCGACAGGGTGGCGACCACGGGGGCGTCCCCATCGGGGGGCAGTATACGGTTGACAGTCAGCAAAACAGCTCAGAGGGAGAATAGGGGCCAGCAACTAAATCGTTTTACCACAGCAGGCGGATATGTCGTTCAATACAGAGTGATAAACCTGCTATGGATGTCATACGGTTTTTTGGTCTAGGCTAGCTCACTGTTGTCTGTTGTCTTCATTCTCTTGTCGTTAACCTCCCCCTATGTCCGACATTGCCCTCAAAAGTGTATTTATTTTTCTGCTGATCGTGGCCAATGGGGTGTTTTCAGGGTCAGAAATTGCCCTGGTGTCGGCTCGCAAAGCCCGCCTCGAACACCAGGCCCGGCGGGGTAACGCCAAGGCGCGGCTGGCCCTCAGGCTGGCCAACAACCCCAACGACTTTCTATCGACCGCACAGATCGGCATTACGCTAATTGGCATTCTCAGCGGTGCCCTGGGGGGAGCCACCGTGGCCGCCAGCCTGAGCCAGGCGCTAAACCAGGTGCCTGCCCTGGCCCCCTACAGCGATGCGCTCGGTTTGGCGATCGTGGTGGGGCTGATTACGTACCTATCGCTGGTGGTGGGCGAATTGGTGCCCAAGCGCATTGCCCTTAGCTACCCCGAGGCCATTGCCTGCCAGGTGGCGGGGCCGATGAAGGGCTTGTCTCGACTGGCGACCCCTTTTGTGCTGCTGCTGGGTATGTCTACTAGTTTTCTCGTCAATCTCATGGGGCTCAAGGAACGTCCTGACGCGGCTATTACCGAAGACGAACTGCGGCTGCTAATCGACCAGGGCACTGAGGCTGGCACCTTTGAGGTGGCCGAGCAAGAAATGATGGGCCGGGTGCTGCAACTGGGCGATCGCCCCATTCGCGCAATCATGACCCCCCGCACCGATATTGAATGGCTGGATGTCGATGCCTCCTTTGCCGAGCACAGCGAGCTGGTGATGCAAAGCGGCCACTCCCACTTTCCGGTGTGCAACGACAGCATTGATGACTGCGTGGGGGTGGTGTCGCTCAAAGCGCTGCTGCCTAACTACCTCAGCCAGAATACTGAGCCAACAACCCTGCTCAGCCTGGTGCAACCACCCCTGTTTGTGGCCGAGAGCACCTACGTACTCAAAGTACTAGAGCTATTTAAGTCGTCGGGTACGCACTTTGCCATGGTGCTCGACGAGTACGGCGGCGTCGAGGGGCTAGTTACCCTCAACGATGTGGTAGAGGCGATCGTGGGCGATCTGCCCTCATTGGAAGATGCCGATGGCCCCATGATGACCGAGCGGGATGACGGCTCCTGGCTGCTCGACGGGCTACTGCCGGTGGAAGACCTCAAAGACCTGCTCCACCGCGAAGAGCTGACCGAAGACGAAGACAACTACCACACCCTGGCGGGCTTCATCATTCGGCACATGGGCCGCATTCCCAATGCGGGTGACTTTTTTGAATGGGAAGGACTGCGGTTTGAGGTCGTCGATATGGATGGTCGCCGCGTAGACAAAGTGCTGCTGCAAAATTTGCCGCCGCGATCGGAGCTGACGTCGTTTTCTGAGGACGATGAGAACGTGGCGAGATAAGCTAACGGGCGATGCCCGTGGCTCTAAGTCTCGACTTACCGGCCTTTAATGGCGTCTTTGTCTAACTTCTTCTGCTCTTGCACCAGGGCTAGCTCAGAAGCCATTTCTCGATCTAAGAAATAGTTGAGAAACGTGCGAATTATGGCAATGACTCCCAGTTTGATCAAATCTTGGGTGGTGGGTGCCACGGTGGTCGATAAAATATCGGCCCCCAGCTGAAACTCTAGGGCCAAAGCCAGCCAGGTGCCAAACCGCAGCCGCACCTGGTTAAACGGAAACTCTTTTCCCCGACGATGGCGATTGAGATGAAAGGCCAATCGCACGGTCTTAAACAGTCCCACTACCACGCACAGCACCGAGATTGCCTCTAGGCAAAAGGCAGCGACTAAGACGATATCTTCGAGCAGCGCTTCCAGAGGTTCAAGCCAAGCCATGGCTGCCCTCACGCATGGGTAGCAGCAGGAATTGGATCGTCGAGAAAGGTCAAGGGGTTGGCCATGGTAGCGGCAAAGCCGAGAATGCCGCGATCGCGATGTTCGTACAGCAAACTCCCCTGTCGATCAAACAAAAAGGTGCCGCCGCGCTGGGTCAGGTAAGCGGCGTTGGGCACGTAGGTGCTCCAGTGACTCAGCACCTCGGTCATGTTGCGCAGGCGCAGGGTGGCCAGCTCTATGGGGCGCTGAAAGCCGCTCCCGCCAACCATGGCAAAGGCTTTGCCGGTCAGCGGCGGCAGCGGCCCGGCTTTGACCACTTCGTCGTCACCGATCAGCTGCGGTGCGCGGCGATCGCCCGTATAGCCCCGCAGCACTTCTCTCAGGGTTCCTGGGCTGGCAATCCCGGCGCACATCAGCATCAGGTTGAGCCAGGCCGCCTGCCCCGAGCTCAGCCCCGGCGGATTGAGGGTCAGCCCCTGGTAGAGGCCCAACTCGCGGTGCAGGGCAGCGGTTTCATCCACCAAGAGGGCGTCTGAGGGAAAGCCGGTGTAGCTGCAAAATTTTTGGCCGGAGGCGCGATCGCCGATGCCTACCGCCCGCACGGCGATCCCTCTCTGACGTAGGGTGTCGGCCTCGCGCTGCAACCACCAGGCGTACTCCAGGCTGTCGAAGTCACCTAGCTGAGGCCACACCAGCACCAAAATCTGGGCTGACCCTTCACAGCCGTTCAGCAGAGGCACTGTTTCTCCATCGTTCACTCGCTGCCGTTGGGTCTGGGCCAAGATTTCGTAGCTGCTGGAATTATTCATGGGGCGATCGTTTGAAAATGCTGTTTCGAACAGTGGGCAGTGCGCACGCTATCACCCCTTACCCCTCTACTCATCCACCCGTTTGATCTACTCAAAGCCGCGATCGCGCCACGGGGCCGGATCTACACACACGCCATGGACATACAGTCCCCAGTGCAGGTGCGGCCCAGTGGCCGCGCCAGTGTTGCCCACTGCCCCCACCACCTGCCCCGGCTGCACCATCGCCCCTTCGCTGACATCAATGCGGCTTAAGTGAATCATAATGCTGAGCACCCCCTGACCGTGGTCAATGCCAACGGTGTTGCCGTGCAGCTCAAATCCGTTGGCCACGCGGCCCACCAGGGCAATGCGTCCGGCAGCGGGAGCCATCACGGGGGAGCCGGTGGGAGCTGCGTAGTCGAGACCTCGGTGGTAGTAGTCTTGGGCAAAAACACCGTTGTAGTAGCGGCGCACGCCGTACTGGGTGCTGGTGCGGCCCTGGTTGGGGCGCACCAGCGGCCCATTCCAGTAGCGCTCGGGGCTGACGATGTTTTTGAAAGCGGCGACCCGGTCAAACTCGTGCTGGGTGCCTAGGTCGCTCTGGCTGGGCGATAGAGTAATGCGCTGGGTGGGGAAGTTGCGGTTTTTGAGCCCCACCGCCAGGTTGCGGGTTTCCTCAGTGCCGATCACCCGAATCACCATGCGACCGGGAGGGTTGAGCGGGCTGGTGGGCACCAGCGCTCGAAATCGATTGCCGCCGATAGGGAAGGTAGGATATTCAAGGCTATCGTTGACCGTCACCTTAGGGGGCGTCGTAGCAGCCGGATCGCTGGGAATGACGATGACAGAGATGGTGTCGCCCAGCTCTGGGGCGGTGGGGTTGAGTGCGACATCGTAGGCCTGGGCCGGGTGACTCAGCAGCACGGCCATGGAGCCTGCGGCGGTGGCGGCCAGCAGCGATCGCCGGGTCAGCAAACGGGGGTCTCGGTTCAGCTCCATAGCTCCGTCCTCTATCAATGGTTCTTATCGTAGACGCTGGCTTAAAGCGGAAGATCCCAAGCCATCGGATTATTCCCCTTCAACGAGATAGCGGCCACTATCGGCCTATTCTTCGTTGGCCTTGGCGTCTTTGACAGCCGCGTAGAAGAACACCCCAACCAGCGGCACACAAAGACCGAGGATAACCGTGGTCGGCACCGTACCCCAGTCGGGGCTACCGGAAGATAGCTCAAAGATAGAACCCACTGCGGCGATCGCAGCGATGCAGGAACCAGCCAACAACAGGCCACTCTTGGGGGTCACAGTGTTTCTCCTAAACGGCTAAGGGGGCCAATTTCCTGGCCCTAACGGGGCAGCATACCACGACCCTAACGCGCCCTAACGCAACTAATGGGCCGCTACTGGCTGCACGTCTTTGGCATAAAAGCCGTTCTTCTTCAGCTCTTGGTTGAGGGCCAGGGCGTTGTCTACCCGATCCACAAACAGCACCCCAGCCAGGTGATCCATCTCGTGGAGAATACAGCGGGCCAGCAGCTCGTTGGCCTGGAGTTTTTTGGGGCGACCGTTCTCGTCTTTGTAAGACACTTCGAGCGCCGCAGGGCGCACGACGTCAAGATAGACGCCGGGAATGCTGAGGCAGCCCTCCTGCCCAGTAGCAATGTCTTTAGAAACTTTGACAATTTGGGGATTGATCAGCACCAGGGGCTGGTTGGCGGCGTTTTCGGGGTCGATATCGACGACTAGCAGCTGCTTATTGACGGCCACCTGGGGAGCCGCCAAGCCAATGCCGTCAGCGCTATACATGGTTTGCAGCATTTCCTTCACCAAGGCGCGAATTTCATCATCGACCTTGGCCACCCGCTTGGCGGGCTGGCGCAGCACGCGATCGCCCAAGGTATGAATTTCCAGAGGCGGCTGCTTGAGCTTGGTTTTTTCGACTTGAATGGCGGCGGGCATAGGAATGGGGTCCAGGGTGATCTTAGGTTATGTATCTATCCTAACAACACAGACTCACTTCGACATAGCGGTTAACCGCCGCCCAGTGAGTCTCCCTCGGGCAGGATGGGTTTTGCCTCGACGGTGACATCCACCGCAGTGATGTCAATAGTGCCTTCTTCTGCCACCCGCGAGAACCCATTCAGCTCAGTGTGCAGAGGGGTGCCGCAGTTGAGACAGCGCGTCTCTGCCCCCTTAATGCCGGTCAGATTGGTGGCACACACTGGACAGGCACCCTGCACCAAGTTGCGCCGCAGCCAAAACCGCAGCCCAATGAACCCCAGCACCGGGGCCACCAGCAGCAGCACCACCAGCACCGCCAGCGATTTCACCAGCCAGCCCAGTCCGACGGCCCCCAGCAGCCAGACCACCCCAATCAGGGTGAGCCAGCAGCCCAGGCCCGAAAAGTTGACTTGCACTTGTTTAGAGCTATTTGGGTTCACAGGGGCATTCTCCGCACGGCACAGGCAGGGGGCTGAAAACGGCTTGGTTAGGCCCTAGCCTTAGCTTTCTATTCTATCGCTACGCTACCCAATAACTGGCTAGAGCCCGCTCCAGGTGATTGGCCAGGGCGGGGGTGCCAAAGGCCGCCAGCGCCTCCTGCTGCAGCCACGCCCCCTGGCAGCGAGGGTCACTGCCAGCTAGCATCTCGATACAGGCGGTGGCTACCGCCTCGGGGTCACGATGGGGCACTCGCCAGCCGAGCCGCCCGTCTTGCAGAGGGTCAGCGGAACCATCCTGGTCGCCAGAGAGCACCGGCACACCGCAGGCCATCGCCTCCAGGTAAACAATGCCAAAGCCCTCCTGGGAAGGCATGACGTAGGCATCGGCCAGACGGTAGTGATCGACCAGGGACTCAGTGGGCACAAACCCGGCAAACACGACGCGATCGCTCACCCCCAACTCCTCAGCCAAAGCCGCTAGCCGGGGCTGGTCATCGCCCCGGCCAATTACCAAATATTTCACTGTGGGCTCAGCGGCGGCAATGGTGGGCAGCGCCCGAATTGTGACATCCACACCTTTGTAAATGTCCCCCGACCACAGGCGGGCCACGGTCATCAGCACTCGGCAGTCGGTCAAACCGTAGGTGTCTACTAGCGCCGGGTTGGCGGGGCCGGTGCTAAAGCGATCGCCATCGACCGCGCAGGGAACCATAAACACCCTAGCCGGGTCTAGACCATTGGCCGTACAGGCGCGATCGCGGCTGTAGCGACTGTTGGCCCAGATCCAGTCGGCCCGGCGCAGCGCCATCTGCTCTCGCTTAGGCAGCGGCTCCCACACCTCTTTGCCGTAGATCATCACGGTGTAGGGTAGCCTCAGCCAGCGGCAGAGAGTAGACACCAGGGGCAGCAGCAGCACATGGCCACAGACCACCTGACGCGGTCGCTGGACTATCAAATGCTGTAGCAGTACCGCCACCAGCTTGGCTCGTCCCAACGCTGGCGACGCTGATGCCAGGTAGTGAAATCGTAGAGGAGAGCGATCGTAGGGGTTCGGGCAGTTTGGCCCATCCCGCAGCAAGAAAACATCGGCAGGGGCAGGACGAGGCTGCTTTAGGTAAGCCGCCAACACATCCTTAGCGTAGGACTGAATGCCCCCCTCCCAAGAAAAAATTTCGAGAAACACAAAGACCAGCGATCCCTGTTTCCCTAAGTTAGAAACCGTAGAAATTGCAGTAAGCCTGCCTTCAGTGGCCCCCTGAACAATGGGCTGATCAGTAGCGGAAGAACCCATAGCAGACAGCACAACAACAGCCAAGTCTCCCTAGGCTACCCAAAACGCTGCTTCTGGCAGCGGCAAACGATTTCCCTAAGCTGACCTAGTAGGTCGGGAAAGTGCCGTACTTGACGATGGACAGGCAGTTGCGCCCATCTTTAGAGCGGTGGTAAGTGACTTTGTCGGCCAGGCGGCGCAGCAAAAACCAGCCATAGCCGCTCTCTAGCAGTTCGCCGGGCTGGGGTTCGGGCAGTAGCTCTGGGTTGAAGGGGTCACCGTGATCCCAAATGCGGATTTCAACGCAGTCGGCGGCTAGGGAGAGGTCAATGTCAATGTCGGTGTCGGCGGGCAGGTGGGCGTGGGCATGGCGCACCGCGTTGGTAAAGCCTTCAGTGAGGGCCAGGGAGAGGCGATCGCGGTGATTGCTCACCCAAGCCGACTCCCCCTCTAGCGATCGACAGGTATCGTGAAACCAACGCTGCACCTGGGCCACTACATCCAGCTTGCTAGCCACCTGCAAATGTGCTTGTCTGGTGCCCACCCGTGCCATAGCCGACTCCTGTATCAACGCCTACCAGAGTTCCCTAACCGTAGCTTAGCGAAAGAGTGCACCCCCAGCAAAAATGCCTGCGTAAAACGATACAGTTTCACGCAGGCATTGGGTGGTGGCTAGAGTTAGCCGTCTAGAACAAGCCCAAAGTCAGTGATTCCTGAATGGGGAAGGTTGCCCCAATGCCCAGCCACAGAGTCACAGCCGTGCCAAACAAAAACATGGTGGTGGCCAAGGGACGGCGGAAGGGGTTTTGGAACTTATTGATATTTTCGATGAAGGGCACCAGCATTAGCCCCAGAGGAATGGCGGTCATGGCGCCAATACCCAGCAGCTTGCTCGGCACAATCCGCAGAATTTGGAAGGTGGGGTACAGATACCACTCGGGCAGAATTTCTAGCGGGGTCGCAAAGGGGTCAGCGGGCTCGCCCACTAGGGCGGGGTCTAGCACAGCTAGCCCAACACAGCAGGCGATGGTGCCCAAAATCACCACGGGAAAGATATAGAGCAGGTCGTTAGGCCAGGCGGGTTCGCCGTAGTAGTTGTGGCCCATGCCCTGCTTGAGCAAGTCTCTTAACTTAGGATCGCTTAGATCCGGTTTTTTAATGGTCGCCATTGAAAAAACTTCTCCTGTTACAGCCAGTTGGGCCAGGCCCAAAGTCTAAACCATTCAGCTAGGGCAATCGGTATAGCTGAAACCAAACGTCATGCCCCTAAAACACTTGTCCAGGAGCCTGCCTTGGCAACGGCTCCACTCGTCTCTCCAACCCTAGAGAGGGCCAGAAATGCCCTGCTTGCGAATCATCAGGAAGTGCAGCAGCATGAACACCGCGATCGCCCAGGGCAGAACGAAGGTGTGCAGGCTGTAAAAGCGGGTCAGTGTCGATTGCCCAACGGCCTCGCCGCCGCGCATTAGCTCAACCACGGTAGAACCTACCACAGGAATGGCACCAGGTACCCCAGACACAATCTTCACTGCCCAGTAACCGACCTGATCCCAAGGAAGGGAGTAGCCGGTAACGCCGAAGGTCACGGTGATGACAGCCAGCACCACGCCGGTAATCCAGGTCAGCTCGCGGGGCTTCTTAAAGCCGCCGGTGAGGTACACCCGAAACACGTGGAGAAGCATCATCAGCACCATCATGCTGGCCGACCAGCGGTGGATAGACCGGATCAGCCAACCGAAGTTGACGTCGGTCATCAGATATTGCACAGAACTGAATGCTTCAGTGACCGTGGGTTTGTAATAGAAGGTCATCGCAAACCCAGTGGCAAACTGGATCAGGAAGCAGGTCAGGGTAATGCCACCCAGGCAATAGAAAATATTGACGTGGGGCGGCACATACTTGCTAGAGATGTCATCGGCCAGGGCCTGAATCTCTAGCCGCTCGTTAAACCATTGGAAGGCCTTAGAGTCGGTAACTTGCTTAGTAAACATGAAGCGGGTAACTCTATATATTCAATAATTGCCGTCAATGAAAAATGTAACATAGCCGTAATAGCTACGCTAAGTTCTCTACCTTAAATTCTAAGGCCTGGGGCGCTTCCTGCCATCCCCGCAGTAGACAACTAGGGCAAAAAGCTCACCCCAGGCCCACGCCAGCTCCGGGAGATAAATTAGACTCCTGCTATAATTTCGCAATATTTCGTTACATTGCCTCGACGGTGACGTAGAGTCAGTTAGACAATTGCTCACTACGGGGCTCGGCGAACTTGATAGAGAAACGCTATCTTTGCCGTTTGGGTCAATCAGCAAAAAATGATCAGAATAAACTAATGTGAAGCGCTGACCGAATGGCTAGGATATCGTCGATCCTTAACCCAGGCTCTCTGTGAGCTAGAAGCGCTGGTCAAGCATCATTGCGTTCATCATTTATAAATCTATTGCCTGCCTCTGCCCTGCGT
Source organism: Phormidium sp. VAR_61_metabat_6 (assembly GCA_031425055.1). Taxonomy (GTDB): domain Bacteria; phylum Cyanobacteriota; class Cyanobacteriia; order Phormidesmidales; family Phormidesmidaceae; genus Nodosilinea. The sequence continues at coordinate 8,303 of JANPIO010000262.1, read as the reverse complement.
TTATGATTAAACCCCTGTTGCGTCTTTCTGTTTTGAGTCTTTGCTTAATCGGTTTAGCGGTCGGTGGGGTATCAGCAGGCCCTGCCTTTGCCCTCACTGAGGAGCAGAATCTGGTGGCAGAGGTGTGGCGCATTGTGAACCGGGCCTACGTAGATGAGACCTTTAATCACCAAAACTGGTGGTTTACTCGCCAGCGAGCCCTCGATCGCGCCCTGGCCAGTCGGGACGATACTTACCAAGCCATTGAGGACATGCTGGCTGGGCTAGAAGATCCTTACACCCGGCTGCTGCCCCCTGAGCAGTATCGCAGTTTACAAACCAGCACCGCTGGCGCGTTGACTGGAGTAGGGCTGCAAATTTCTAAGGATGAGCAACCCGGCTGGCTGCGGGTGATTGCCCCGATTGAAGGATCTCCGGCGGAGCAGGCGGGTATTCAACCCCAGGATGTGGTGCTGGAGATCGATGGCGTCGCCACGACAGAGCTGACGCTGGATGAGGCCGCTGCTCGGATGCGGGGCCAGCGCGGCACCACCGTTACTCTGCAACTGCGTCGCCCCGATGAGACCACCGCCCGCCAGGTTTCTCTAACCCGCGATGTGATTACCCTCAACCCGGTGGTAGCCGCGCTCAAGACAACGCCTGCGGGGCAGCAGGTGGGCTACCTGCGGCTGAGCCAGTTTAATGGCAATGCGTCTGAGAAGGTAGCCGCTGCAATTCGCACGCTGGCCGACCAGGGAGCTGAGGGTTATCTGCTTGATTTGCGCAACAACCCCGGCGGGCTATTGCAGTCAGGTATTGAAATTGCGCGACTGTGGCTACCCCAGGGCACGATTGTCTACACGGTCAACCGCCAGGGCATTTTAGATAGCTTTGAGGCGTTTGGTCAGGCGATTACCGATGCGCCTCTGGTGGTGCTGGTCAACGAAGGCACCGCCAGCGCCAGCGAAATTTTGGCTGGCGCTTTGCAAGACAATGGTCGGGCTACCCTGGTGGGCAGCACCACCTTTGGTAAGGGGCTGATTCAGTCGCTGTTTGACCTGTCGGACGGGGCAGGGCTGGCGGTGACTGTGGCCAAATACGAAACCCCAGCCCACCACGACATTAATAAGTTAGGGATTAAACCCGATCGCATTGTGGCCAGCGTGCCCCTCAGTCGTGACACCGTGGCTACCGATGCCGACCCCCAGTACCAGGCTGCGCTGGAAATGCTGAGTCAAGCCAAGGTTCTGGCCAGTGCATCCTGAATCTTTGCCTCAAAAAGGGCTGCTCAAGGCCAGCCGCTCGTACCACGACCCGCTCCACGGCGCGATCACGCTGCACGCCAGCGACCCCGATGAGGCGCTGCTGACTCAGCTAATCGATACCCCAGCGTTTCAGCGGCTGCGGCGGATTCGTCAGCTCGGCCCGGCCAGCCTTACCTTCCACGGGGCCGAAAGCTCGCGCTTTACCCACTCGCTGGGGGTGATAGCGATCGCCCGTCGCGCCTTTGACCAGATCCAGCGCCGCTACCCGGAGCTGGCCCCCTACCGGGCTACGGTGCTGGTAGCTGCCCTGCTCCACGACATTGGCCACGGCCCCTTTAGCCACACCGCCGAAGAGGTGTTTGGCCTCCAGCACGAGCACTGGACCCGCCGCATCATTCGCGAGCTGCCGGAGATTCACGATGCCCTGGAGGCGCACTCGGCGGGTCTGGCGGCAGCGGTGGATCATGTTTACACCCACGAGCACCCGATCGCGCTGGTGTGGCAGCTGGTGTCGAGTCAGCTCGACTGCGATCGCCTCGACTACCTGCTGCGCGATAGCTACTTCACCGGGGCCAGCTACGGCCAGCTCGATCTCGATCGCATTCTCATGGCCCTGCGGTTTGAGCCAGCCAGCGGTCGCCTGGTGGTGGCCCACAAGGGCTTGTCTGCGATCGAGCACTACCTGGTGGTGCGCCACTTTATGTATGTGCAGGTGTACAACCACCCCAAAAACATCTCCGTTACCTGGCTGCTAGAGCGGGCCTTTGAGCGGGCTAGAGCCGATTTGCTGATTGGCAAACTAGAGGCCGATCCGACGGTGACCGCTTGGCTGCTGACTCCCGATCATCCTCTGTCTTTAGAGACCTACCTGGCCGGGGACGATTTTGTGTTTACGTATCACCTCCAGCGGTGGCGGCACAGCCCCGACCTGCTGCTGGCTGACCTGTGCCGCCGCTACCTCGATCGCGACCTGCTCAAGACGTTAGAAGTCACCCGACTCTCGCTAGATCAGCAGAATGACTTCCTCCATGCCGTGCGCACCTATCTAGATCAGCAGGGCTGTAGCGGCGAAAACTATAGCGGCCTGCGCCGCAGCTGGAGCCGAGGTTACACCACCTATAACGAAGGTATTTGCTTATATAGCGACAACGCCTTTACCGACATCAAAGATCTCTCGCCCCTGGTGCAGGCCCTTAGCCAACCCTATGAACGCACCTGGCTACTCTACCCACGAGAAATCCACCCCTGGTTGCGCCAAACCTGGGCTAGCTACAGCCCCGCTGCCTCAGAGGTAGAGTAGGCCCAAGGCTATGGCTGCGATGGTTCAATGGGCTGACGATGCGGTACTGGTGGCATTAATTCAACCAGCGCTAAGAGCGTCAGGCTCAAAGGCCATAAAAAATACTGCAAAAACAGCACCGAGTTGAAATAGAGAAAGACCATCATCACCAGGGCAGAGCAAGCCAAAATGCTGACTTTTTCCGTCAAAAAACTCAGATAGACCAGCCCCATTAACAACAGCAGGGGCAGCTTGGCTTTGAGGCCTACCAACCAGGGCAACTGCTGCGAAAACATCACATCTAGGGAAGGAGCCGCTTCAATATGGGAGCTTCCTGCCCGAGTCGCTGAAAAAAGAATGGATTTAGCAAAGCCTTCGACATCCCAAGCCAAAAATGGCAGCGACGTTAAAACTGGGATGCTCAGAATAATTAAAAGACCCCCACCCACTTCGTTTAATCGCTTGGTTTTAGGAGTCGTCTTCCAGAGATAAATGAGGTAAAGCGGCAGCAAAAAAATGGCAATTTGCTTAATTTCTAGAGACAGGCTAAAGGCAAGTAGTGCCCACCTAGTTTGGGCTTCTAGCAGCAGAAGGGATAGCAGCAGGAAGAAGATGGCGGCAAACTCCAGGTGATGAACCCGCGTGATATAGACGCTCCAACGACCTAATAAAAGAATACCAGCGACGGCAAAGCCAAAAAGCCACAGGCCTCGAACGTAGAAAAATTTCAGCACCAGGGCAACTATCCCTATGTGAAATAAAAACGACAGGGGACGCCATAGGTAGAGCCAGTGTAAAAATTCTGGAAAGCCAAATTTCTGAAGCAGAGCAGAGCAGAGATAGGCTAGCGGAAAGTAAGTTGCGTACTTATCGTTGGCCCGCATGTCGCTAGCTAAAACCCTGGCGTAGGGGTTTTCTCCAACAACAATTCTTTTACCTTCTAGCCAGATGTAGTAAATGTCTTGACCCATCAAGTCGCTGGCGGGTGTAAACCAAAAGCTAATGTGCATCAGCAGACCCGCGACCATTAATGGCAGGAGCGCTAGCCAATAGCGTTTATCCCATCTGTATCGCTGCAACATAGCTGATTGCTTAACCCCCAACGTATTGACAACCATCAGCCAGCTTACGCGGAGTTGGACAAGCAAGAGTATCCGCAATTCGCAACGATTAATCGTTCTTGGCTACGACTTGGGGGGTAGGCTTCGGAAACTGGCGATAGCAGGCTGCGATAATCATGTAGACGGCGTAGGCTAAAAAGCCAAATGCGATCGCGCCTAGCCAGTATTCGCCCAGAAATTCTTCATCTAGCTCGTCAAACACATTGCCCAGCCCGCCAGCGGATTCATCGTCAACTAAATAGGCGGCTTTGATCAGGTATGCCCCAATCAAAACGAAGCCCACTCCGCGAGCCATAATGCCGATCTTGCCAATTACCACGGCCCATCGCCGGATCGGACGCTGAAGGTCTCGATGAAAACTGTTGATGTAGCCGCCGGAGACCGCCCCGTAGATATAGAGACAACCCACTGCCACCACGCCAAGGCCAGCGGCCAAAAGCATCGAGGGGCCGACTTCTCGCTCGAACAGAACGGAGGCCAAATCTTCTGTCGCGTCGTCAAAATCGACAGCCAAGTTAAGGGCCAGTTTAGCAGCGCTCTGAGCAACGCTCAAATAGGTTAGACCACTGGCAACATAGCCGCAGCGCTGTAGCACCTGCCTAACGCTCAACGCTTCTGTCTGTCCTGGGTCAATACTCGCCTGCACCAGTCGCCACAGCACGTACCCTAAAAGACCAAACGCCAACAGCCCAAGGATTCCGCTGCCTAGGGGCCAGTGCTCTAAATCGGCGAGCACCGCCTCGCTACCCGACACAATCGGCTGGTCGTGAATGATATCGTTGAGAGCGAATAGGCCGATCAGGCCATAGAACACACCCTTGGTGCCGTGGCCCAGGCGCATATACCATCGCACCCAGGGGCGTTTGTAAAGTTTTAGGAGCTGCCGCTGGGCGAAACGAACTAAGCCCTGTAAAAGCATCAGTATCAGCTTGACGTTACTCATTGAAGCACTGGGCTAGCCAAACCATATCAACCTGTAAGTCGATCAAATTAGTCTCTCTATTCAAGTAGAGCTGAGCTTTTGTCGCTAGATTTATTTATTCAAGCAGCAAAAGTGGCGATCGCGCACCGGCTACTAGATCAGGCTTAAACGGCACCGTTTCCGCAGTCTAACAACTGGGCATCAGTCAGCTGCCCAAAAGCATCTCTAGGGATGACTGCGGTTGGAGCCACCTCGGCCCAACCTGAAACCTGATGTTGACTGCATGCCCGGGGAACTCCAGATGTGGCGGTTTGAATTTCTATGTTTCCTAAAAATCGCTAGATGTAGTTCTTTAAATCCGTTAATCTTAGGAGCGGCCGGGGGGGCTCCGGATCAGAAAAATCTGGCTCCCAGTCCTACCGATGCAGTAAAATTGTACTATTATATCGCGGCGCTATGTCCTTTGTTGGTCTCCACGTCCACAGTGCCTATAGCCTGCTTGATGGGGCCAGTCAGCTGCCCCAGCTGGTAGCGCGGGCTAAGGAGCTGGACATGCCTGCGATCGCCCTCACTGACCACGGCGTCATGTATGGTGCGATCGAGCTGATCAAGGTCTGCAAGGGGGCGGGCATCAAGCCGATTATCGGCAACGAGATGTACCTGATCAACGGCGACATTGCGCAGCAGCAGCGCCGCCCCCGCTACCACCAGGTGGTGCTGGCCAAAAACACCCAGGGCTACAAAAACCTGGTCAAGCTCACCACCATCTCCCACCTCCAGGGCGTTCAGGGCAAGGGCATCTTCTCGCGCCCCTGCATCAACAAAGATCTGCTAGAGCAATACCACGAGGGGCTGATCGTCACCAGCGCCTGCCTCGGTGGCGAAGTGCCCCAGGCGATTTTGCAGAAACGGCCCGATGTCGCCCGCAAAGTGGCCCAGTGGTACAAAGACCTGTTCGGCGCAGACTACTACCTGGAAATTCAAGATCACGGCTCCCCCGAAGACCGGGTAGTGAACGTGGAGCTGCTGAAGATCGCCCGCGAGATGGACATCAAAGTCATCTGCACCAACGACTCCCACTACATCTCCTGCAACGATGTGGAGGCCCACGACGCGCTGCTCTGTATCCAGACGGGCAAGCTGCTGACCGAAGACAAGCGCCTGCGCTACAGCGGCACAGAATACCTCAAGTCTGCCGACGAGATGCGGCAGCTGTTCCGCGACCACATTGAGCCCGAGGTGATCGAAGAGTCGATCGCCAACACCCTCGAAGTCGCCGACAAAATCGAAGACTACACCGGCATTCTCGGCCAGTCGCGCATTCCCGACTTCCCCATTCCGCCAGAGTTCAACGAAGACGCGGGGGCCTACATGGGCCACGTGGCGCGGGAGGGGCTGGTCAAACGCATGAAAGCGACCAGCTATGGGGAGATTGACCAGGAATATCGCGATCGCCTCGAATACGAAATCGAGATGATGATCCAGATGGGGTTCCCCACCTACTTTTTGGTGGTGTGGGACTACATTCGCTTTGCCCGCGACAACAACATCCCCGTTGGCCCCGGCCGGGGCTCGGCGGCGGGGTCGCTAGTGGCCTACGCCATGGAAATCACCAATATCGACCCCATTCACCACGGGCTGCTGTTCGAGCGTTTCTTGAACCCCGAGCGCAAGTCGATGCCGGATATTGACACCGACTTCTGCATCGATCGCCGCGACGAAGTGATCAAATATGTCACCCGCCGCTACGGCGAAGAGCGGGTGGCGCAGATCCTCACCAACAACCGCATGACCTCCAAGGCGGTGCTCAAGGACGTGGCCCGCGTACTCGATATCCCCTACGCCGAGTCAGACCGGATGGCGAAGCTGATCCCCGTGGCGCGGGGCAAGCCCGCCAAGCTGAAGGTGATGATCTCCGACGATACACCCGCCCCCGAGTTCAAAGAAAAGTACGACAACGATCCCCAGACCCACCGCTGGATTGACATGGCCCTGCGCATCGAGGGCACCAACAAAACCTTCGGCATGCACGCCGCCGGGGTGGTGATTTCCAAAGACCCCCTCGACGAAATTGTGCCCCTCCAGCGCAACAACGACGGCCAGGTGATCACCCAGTACTACATGGAAGATGTGGAAGCTCTGGGCCTGCTGAAGATGGACTTTTTGGGCTTGCGCAACCTGACCATGATCCAAAAAACCCTGGATCTGGTGGAGGCCACCCACGGCATCAAAATCGACCCCGATGACCTGCCCATGGACGATCCCGCCACCTACAAATTGCTGGAGCGGGGCGACTTGGGCGGCGTGTTTCAGCTAGAGTCTTCCGGCATGCGCCAGATTGTGAAGGATCTCAAGCCCTCCGGTCTGGAAGATATTTCCTCGGTGCTAGCCCTCTACCGACCGGGGCCGCTGGATGCGGGGCTGATTCCCAAATTCATCAACCGCAAGCACGGGCGCGAAAAAATCGACTTTGCCGACGAAATTCTCAAGCCGATTTTGAGTGAGACCTACGGCATCATGGTCTACCAAGAGCAGATCATGAAAATTGCCCAGGATATGGGCGGCTACTCCCTCGGTCAGGCCGATTTGCTGCGGCGGGCGATGGGTAAAAAGAAAATGTCTGAAATGCTGATGCACCAGGAGAACTTCGTCGGCGGGGCGATGGAGAAGGGCGTCGGCAAGAAGGTGGCCGAAGAACTCTGGGATCAGATGGTGAAGTTTGCGGAGTACTGCTTCAACAAGTCGCACTCCACGGCCTACGGGTTTGTCACCTTTCAGACTGCCTACCTGAAGGCTAACTACCCCGTTGAGTACATGGCGGCGCTGCTGACCTCCAACAGCGGCGATCAGGACAAGGTGCAGATGCACATTGGCAACTGCATCGCCATGGGCATTGAGGTGCTGCCGCCGGATATCAACCGATCGCTGGTCGATTTCACCCCAGAAGGCAAGAGCATTTTGTTTGGCCTCTCAGCGGTGCGCAACGTGGGTCTGGGGGCGATCGAGTGCGTTCTGAAGAACCGCGAGGCGGATGGGCCGTTTAAGTCGCTGCCGGAACTGTGCGATCGCGTCGACCTCCATTCCGTCAACCGCCGCGCCCTAGAATCGCTGATTCAAGCCGGGGCTCTGGATAAACTTGACCCCAACCGCAACCAGCTGATGCAGGATCTGGAGCTGGTGATCGACTGGGCGCAAGGCCGCGCCAAGGATCGCGAGATTGGCCAGGGCAACCTGTTCGACATGATGATGGGCGGCGGCGATACCCAGGCCGCATCCCCGGCCAGCGGCTATGAAACCGCTCCTAAAGCGCCCCTAGTTGCCGACTTTGAGGCTCAGGAAAAACTGCGCCAGGAGAAAGAGCTGCTGGGTTTCTACATTTCTGACCACCCGCTGAAGTCGGTGCAGCGATCGGCGCGGGTGCTGGCCCCGATCAACCTGGCGGAGCTGCACGAGCAGCCCGATAACGTGACCCTGAGTGCGATCGTGATTTTGGCTAGCGTCAAGCCGGTGGTGACCAAGAAGGGGGACAGGATGGCGATCGTGCAGATCGAGGATCTCACTGGGCAGTCGGAAGCCGTCGTCTTCCCTAAATCTTTTGAGCGGATTGGGCAGCACATTGTCGCCGACAAGCGGCTGATGATCTGGGGCAAGGTCGATCGCCGCGACGATCGCGTGCAGTTCATCATCGACGATGCCGAGTCAATTGAAGACGTGCGCATGGTGATGGTGGAGCTTGA
>JANPIO010000261.1:0-8880 GCA_031425055.1 Phormidium sp. VAR_61_metabat_6 | reverse complement strand
GCAGGATATGCGCCACTATCTGCCCGACTATCTGACGGCGTTTTACCAATCCAGCGGTCGTGGCCTCGACGATGTGCGAGTCAAGATTTGCCAGAGCTTTCAAAAGTCAATGTTCTGCGTTACCAGCGCCTCGCTGCAAGGGTTGCTGCCCCACCCCGCCGATACCCAAAATCCTGCCGAACAAGCCACTAACCACGCCTTCCTCGCCGGGTGGATGGATCGCTTGGCGACTTCCCGACTAGATATAGTGCAGCTCTAAAGCAATGCGAATTCTGGTGTTGGTGTATTGACGCATGAATTTGGGTAGGGGCAAACAGCCGTTTGCCCTTACGAGAGACGTTGCAGTTTTGATCTCTAATTATCAAATTAGCTGGTCAAATCATTCTCATCTTGAACCCGGTGGCGCTCAGCCTGTTGCAGCAGCATTTCTTCGTGCATCTGGCGGGTGATGGGGTAAAAGCGAGTTAGCAGCATTGACATCGCCAACAGCACCATCGGCACGGGGCCAATAAAAATGCGAATGGCCAGCAGGGCCGAGTCGGGTTGCACCGTCGCCTCGCTCACAAACCCCGAAAATTGCAGCGCTAAGCTCACCAAAAACAGCCCCAGGGCCAAACCCACCTTTTGCAGGAGCGTCATGAAGGCGTAGAAAATTCCTTCTCGCCGTTGGCCAGTTTTGATCTCATCTAGCTCAATCACGTCGGGCAGCATGGCCCAGGGCACCACATAGGCGGTGGCCACCCCAAAGCTAATCACGATGCACAGCAAGTAGAGCGCCGCCACCTGCCCCGGCTGCACAAAGAACAAAGCTATTTGGGCAATGATCCAGGTGCCGATGCCGATGTAAAACACCTCTTGCTTGCCCAAACGGCGGCTGAGGTAGTTGACTACTACCATCATCAAAATAGCGGTGCCCTGCACTAGCAGCGCCACCAAAAAGTAGGAGTCAAGCCCCATCCAAAAGGTGGCGTAAAAAGGAATGATGCTGGCGGTCATCTGTAGGGCCAGCCAGGCAAACAAATAGATGCCCACCACAAACACAAAGGCCCGATTGGCAAAGACCACCTTGATCTGCTGGAAAAAGGGCAACGCGGCTTCGTCCGTATCGGCGGGTTGTAGGGCGTTGCGCTGCACTGCATAGGGATAGGTGCCCCAAACGCACCACAGCAGCGGCAGCACTGACAGCACCGCACAGATGCCGCCCAAAACTAAATACTGCTGGCGCTGGTCAGCGATCGCCTGGGTGATCACCAGGCCGAGGCCGAGGGCGGCGATCGCTCCAAACAGCGACGACCCCAGCCGAAAGGCCGTCAGCTCAGTGCGCTCGTCGTAGTCTTTGGTCAGCTCGGCGGTGAGGGTGGTATAGGGCAGATTCACCACCGTATAAAATATCTGAAACAGCAGCGACATTACCACGTAGTACCAAAACCGGGCGGTGTCGCCCCAGTCAGGCACCACCCAGGTGAGAAAAAACGTCACCCCAAAGGGAATTGCCCCCAGCACAATCCAGGGGTAGCGACGACCCCAGCGGGTACGAGTTTTGTCGCTCAGGTAGCCGATGAATGGGTCATTAACCGCATCCCAAATGCGCCCGATCGCCAGTACCGACCCCGCCGCTATCGGGCTGAGGCCCGCCGCCGTCGTCAAAAAAATCAAAAATCAACACGACAGCAGGTTGGCGGTCATCCCTGGCCCAATATCTCCGGCCCCAAAGGCCAGCTTGCCCCAAAGGGAAAACTTGGCGGGGGCAGCGGCGGGAGAAGGTGCGTTAGAAGCCATAGATTACCTGCTTAATGAATTCACACTCGATACTCAATACCCGAAAGATGAAAAGGCAACAGCGCAGAGAACAACAATTCCAAAGGCGTCCTCAGTGTATTATTTCCCCATCGCATAACGCTTTACACCGAGTCCAGCTTAGGAACTGTAGCGCTTCCCTAGGCAAAACTCTACACTTGGGCTTAAATCACTTGGGCCTAAAACGGGCTGAGCACAGCAGCCTGCTGGGGGCTGCTTTAAAGGAGGATGGATATGGCTGATTTTTATGTAAGCTGGGACGACTACCACCGAGATATTGAAAAGCTAGCAATTCAAATCTACGAGTCGGGTTGGGAATTTAACCAAATTGTCTGCTTGGCCAAGGGGGGGCTCCGGATCGGCGACACCCTCTGTCGGCTGTTCGATGTGCCCCTGGCAATTTTGTCCACCGCCTCCTACGGTGGGGCCGATGGTCGCACCCGAGGCTCGATCACCTTCTCCCGCGACCTGAGCATGACCACCCCCAGCTTGGGTAGCCAAGTGCTGATTGTCGATGACTTAGTTGACTCGGGCTACAGCCTGAAGAAATCTATGGCCTGGCTGCACCACAAATATGGTTTTTACATTGAAGATGTGCGAACAGCGGTGCTCTGGTACAAAGCCGAATCGATTATCAAGCCGGACTATCACGTGGTCCACCTGCCCGACAACCCCTGGATTCATCAGCCCTTTGAGCGCTACGAAACCATGAGCCCAGCCGAGCTGGCGGCTATTTATCGGCCTCAGCCGGAATCGGTGGCTTAGTTAGCTCTACGGGCGCAGCCGAGGCTTCGGGCGAACCGTGGATGCGCTGGTACCCCCAGTAGCCCCCTAGCATGATCACCAGGGCCTGGGGCAAAACCGTCAGCGCCACCTCAACGTTGCCCTTTCGCATCTGGGTCAAGGCCTGCCGATAGTGGTAGCGGGCCTGCTGTCGACGTAACCAGGGGGTAAGGTAGAGTCCCATAAACCTTGAAAATAGTGGGGGGTGAAGAAGCAACCACCCCCATGATTCCCTCGGAAATTAGCCGTGTCAGTGAAGCGTTACGAAAAGGTAACGGAGCATTAGGGCTTGGTAGTCGCTGTCCTACAGGATCGCTAACTAATTGCCGCGATCGCCCCCCTCAAGGGAAAGATTTGTAGACAAGCTTACTTGTAAATCTACAGAGGCTCGCTGCCTTCGCCCTGGGCGACCTTGAGAGCCACCGAGGCTACAGTCAGGGTTAGCCGCGCCTGTTCCAGGGTAGACAGCGAGTCCCAGTCGGTCGCCGGAATGGCTCGCAGATTAAGCTCTAAAATTTCGCCTCGGCCATCGCGGAGAGAGTAGGCTAGGGGGCGTGCCAGCACCGCCAGATCATCAGCGTTCCAGCCGGGCAGAACGTCATCCACGCACTGCACTAGCTGGTCGATCAGGGGTTGACCACTGCGGGCCAGGGCCGTGGCAGAGCTGGCTAGACGGTGCAGCAGCCCGCTGGGGACGCGACTCTGAAACTGCCGCAGCTGCTCCAGCACCGGATTGACTGCCATCGGAGGCTCAGGGTCACCCATCTGGGTTGCCATCTGGGCGGCTAGGACTTGCCAGCCTGCGGCGATCGCGGCATTCAGCTCTCCCCCGTCCAAGGCATCAAACTCGGTCTCTAGGCTAGCCAAATAGCTCTCGGCCTCGGGGGCCAGCGGTTGCCAGGGATACCCGGTTTCGGAGTTGAGAATACTGGCAAGCAAATCGTGTTCAGTGGCCATGGCGGGCTCAGAGGCGGAGTTAAAAGACGGGGATGACTGATTCATAGGGTTATCTACAGATGCACAAGAGGGTAACAAAGCCTGATGACTGTGGATACAATGCGCTGCTGGAAGATTCCGTACAGAGCGAACAATTTCCTGGTTTCCCTAGCAGGGCGGGGATGATTTAGGGCTACCCTCAAGGGTAAATTCCATCAGTTCGCCCTCGGGGCTGCCAAAACGAATGGCCGTGCCCAGGGCGAGGGGCACCTCGTCTCGGTGGACGTGGTGCCAGCCGTGGTTATCAAAGTAGTACGACCCATAGCGGGAGCGATCGCGCAAATAATAGTAGGTCTCCTGCACGCCATTCTCAAACTGAGTGCGGCAGAAAATTTCGGCGTGCTGCCCCGAAACCCAGGGTTCCAAAATCACCAGGTCATTGTCGGGCAAGCGTCCCACCCGCAGATAGCCGTCGTAGAGTCGCCATAGACGGCTCGGGGTGGCCAGGCAGCGCAGCACCACCGATTGGGTCATGCGCAGATCTTGCCCCGGTAGCTGGGTCACAGCCAGGGCCGCCTCGCGCAGCAGATGCCCCTCAAACTGGGGGTGCTGATACAGCACCGGCAGTGTCCAGGCCGGATGGTTAAAACGGTAGGCCGTCAGCAGATGTTGGCGGGCCAGGGCCACCGCCTGGGCGACCGGCTGACGCTCGGCTAGCCCCCGAGCCAGCACCTGAATAAAACTCAGCGCCTCCTCGTCGGCAATAGAATCGCGCATGGCCAACACCGCCGGCACCCCGTGGTGCAGCAGCACCTCCGCCAGGCTGCTGCGAGGGATGACCTCCTGCTGTTGCAGGTCGGGCTGGGCCCCCCAACAAGTGTTAAACACCGCCAGCCGAATGCCGTTGCGGGCTAGCCCCTGGGCTAGCTCTGTGCCACTGAGGCTGCCCCCCTGACGCAAGAACAGCATGCCGCCGTCGGGGGCAGGCACCCCGTGACCCGCGTAGAAGAACACGTTGAAATAGCCGGTTTCCAAAGCTGTGAGCAGCGTTTTGGCGTCAGGCTCTACCAGGGTTTGCACCTGGCAAACCACTGGGCTGGCCCCCTGATAGCTCAGGCGAGAGGCGCTCAGCTCTAGCAGCTGTTTGAGCGCCTCAGCTTCCTGGGGCAGCTGTAAGACTGGCTCGGTGCCGCTGGCACTGGTGCCGGGGTCGTCTTGACCCAGCACCAGCAAAATGCGCAGCGAATTGTCTAGCTCCGCCTCTGGCAAGGGTTCGACAGTACTGGCGGTGCGGCTAAATAGCACCTGAGGCCCCAGCGACAGGGCCGGACAACCGGGCTGGGGCTGCATAATTTCCCAGGGCAGGCTGATCAGCTCGGGGGGGCGCACCTCTAGCCGCAGCTTGAGCGGACGATTTTGGCCGATCGCCATGCCCAGACTGCGCTCTAGGGTCTGGCGAATGGGGCCGTCAAACAGCCACTCCCACAGGCTCACCCCCAGCCCCTGCATCAGCCGCCCGGTGTAGCCGCCTGCCTCCGCCGCCGGAGCGACCCGATCGAGCAAATCGTCGAGGTGAAACTGGGGCACATAGGCTGAGGGCACGTGGGGCACCTGGGGCAGCCCCCGCAGCGAAAAAAACTGCTGCCAGCTCTCCCAGATTTGGGCCATCTGGCCATCCCAGAGGCGATCGTGGTGGGCGTAGCCGCCCGGAAACGGACTCTCTAATACCCAAATGGCATAGTGGGTGGAGTCGGCCTGGGTGAGGCGATCGATAGCAAGGCACAGGGTGAGGTCATCGAATGACGGCATAGGCAGGCCTAGGGCATAGAGCCAAGGGGTAAGTGAGGAGCAGCGGCTAGGGCGTGCAGCGACCCGCTTGGGCCGGGGTGACTAGCTTTAGCAACACGCCTGCCCCATAGATTTGGCGAGTCTGCACCCAACCTTCCTCCCCCGGAGCTAACAGGCGTTGACCCAGATTAGAGGCGGTAGGCAGGGCAGAAGGGGGTTGATTGGTTTCCTGAGGTTGTTGGTCAAGGGACTCACCCGAGGGAATTGAGCAGACCTGCAACCGCACCCATTCGACATTGTCCGCCGTGGTCTGTCGACTGACAACCCTGAGTACGCTGCCTGTGGCTACAGCTCGAGTCTCGCCTGCCGCCGTACTTAAGGCAGGCTGTTGGCCTAGCTGCAGCAGTTCACTGTTGCCGGTTGCACTCAAAGGTGGGGCAGACTGCCAAAACGAGCCAACAGCAATCTCAACAATGGCGGCCAAGGCGGCCTCTGGCAGTGGTCGCCCCGTCAAAGCAGGTGCCAATCCTGACAAGGCCATTGGCCGGAAAGCAACAGGCTCGGAGGAGCTGCGGCTCAAGGCTAGGCCCACGCCTGCTAACGCGGCAAGCACCACACCAACGCCTCCCAAAAAGGGCACCCAGGGAAAGCCCGAACGTTTGGGAACTGGGGTTGAAACGGCTGGTGAGGGTGGGGCCACAAGCCTGGTTGACGGCATTACTACTGCATCGTCGGCCAGGGGAACCCTAAGAAGACTGGGGATAGCATGGTCTGCCCGCCGAAGGGAGCTCGCGGGCAGAGTTGGCAGCGAGCCTTGCTGGGGCATAAACCGCATTAGCCCAACGGTGACGTTGTCATGGCCATTGAGCTGATTCGCCTGCTGAATTAGGGCGGTTACAACCGGGTTAAGAGGGCTAGCGGTGGTAGTTAGGGGTGCTACCAGGTGGGGTGCGAGGATTTCGACGCGATCGTAGTCGCTGAGACCATCGGAGCAGAGCAGCAGCACCGTCGGGTCATCGAGCAGCAAATGCTGTACGGAGGGGTATAGCATTCCCGAGTCGCTAATGCCCAACGCCTGAATGAGCGCCCCGCCGCTGGGCAGCTGGATGGCCTCTGAGTAGAGGGCATAGCCCATTTGGGCTTCACGGGAAGCAACATCGTCGTCAACGGTGATTTGGTAACAGGTGTAAGGGCTGATTCGGTAAGCGCGGCTGTCGCCAATGTGGCCGATGGACACGTAGGGAAAATGCACCAGAGCCACCACCACGGTGGTGCCCATCCGGGCGCGGGCTGAACGATTCTCATCGTTGTTGCGGGCTGAGATCGCATCGTTAGCCAAGATCAGGGCCTGCCTGAGGCGCTGGGCGATCGCCCCCGGCGATGGGTCAGCCTGCTGAGTGAGAGGCTCTAGCTCCTGCTGAAGCAGCTTGATGGCCGTTTGAGAGGCCACATTGCCCTGTTCATGGCCGCCAATGCCGTCGCACACCAGCAGCAGCGGCAGGGGCTCAACGCTGTTAGCTGAGACCGGTAGGCGCTGCTGGCGCGGGTCTTTTTCGGGATAGCAGGCGTCTTCGTTGCGATCGCGGCTTGGCCCCTGGTCAGTATCCGCCGCCCAATCCACCGTCACTAGCAATCCCTGAGCTAGGGCATGAATGGCTCCCTCCAGCTCGGCTACCAGCTCTTGATCAGAGGCTAATTTGCCCTCCTTGAGAACCTTGTATAGCCAGCTCAGGTAGGGGCGCACCTGGGGTTGAGCTGTAGCCACCAGCGATTGCCACTGCTGGCTAAGCTGGGCCAGGGTAGGGCTAGGATCGTCGGCTACCAGCGTGGTGAGCCGCAGCAGCGCACCATCTACCCGTAGGTCCTCGAGTGCTAGGAGAGTGGTGGCCAGATGCTCCTCTCTCAGTGCGGGCCACAGAGCCGCTATCTGCCGTAGCCAATTGAGCTGCTGCGACGGCGAACCCTCTGGCCACCGCTGAGCTAGGGAAGGGAGGATAGCAGCTTCGATTTTCCCCTGTCCAGGAAGGGAGCCTTGCTCGTCAAAGGCTTGGGGACGGAGCCGCACAGCGATAGGAGCACTGTCTAGGAGCAGCACCGTGGCCGCCAGTCCAGTTTGCTCTGAGGTTAGGTAGGCGTAAGGCCGAGGAACCTGCTGGGCCAGGTGAAACAGCTTCAGGTAAGCCATCACCGGGGCCGGAATTTTTTCTAGAGTAGGGGGAGGGGTGTCGGGCCGCGTGTCGAGCCAGAGTTGATGTTTCCCCTGAGTCCGTTTTTGACCCTCGCCCCAGACCAAAAAGCGCCCGGCGATCAGCGTGCCAGCACGCCCCGTAAGCGGCCCATCGCCAACCGCCAGCAAAAAACGATACAGCAGGGGAGTTTGGCAAACCTTGCAGTGGCTGGCAGGGGGGGTCGAAACCGACCGACAGGATGGATTAGAGCACTGGATCACGATCCGTTTGAGGTAGGTAAACAGCTCTTAATCTCTCATGGTATCTAACCCCAGCCTATTCAATGCCAGAATCTTTAGCCCCAGCCTAGTCGAGGTCAACTAGGCTGGGGCAATACCTTACCTAATTCTTCTACGTCTTTTTTCGGGGCAGCTATAGCCGGGGGACTGCTGGGGACGGCCCTAGCTAGCCGACTTGTCGACCTCAACCCGAGGCAGCCCCATGCTGTAATTGAGGGCGCGGCTTTTGAGGTTGTAGCTAATGGCTCCCTGCTGCAGGAGTTGCCGGATAAAATGCTCTAGATCAGAGCCAATGCGGCGCAGGTTGTAGTCGGTCAAGTCTTCTCCGGCAGCGGCATCAACGAGGCGATCAAACTCGGCATAGACGACCTTGATGGCATCGTCAGACCAGTTGAACTCGTTGTCGGGGTCAATGTCTAGGGTGAGCTTGTCGTCGCTGGGCACCAGCTCGTTGTTGGCAACAATGGCGGTGTAAATGTGAACGTGCCGGGTGGTCGATTTGAGCATCATAGCCAGGTGTCGCCCTTCTAAATAGGTGTGCTCTAGGGTGGTTTTACCCCAGAATATGCTGTTGTGATTGTATAGCAACCGTTCCTTGGCTAGGGCCTAGAACAGGTCTTTTTTGCCTCTCAGCCGGGCAAAGGTCTGCACCGTTGAGGTGCTGTTCATGGCCTGTTGCAGGCTAGCTTGATCCCACCGGAGGAAGGGATTGGTTTGCTTTTCGAGCCCTAGCTCGGTGGGCACTGTGGGTTGGTCTTGGGCGCGGGCAGCCTCTACCTGTTTTAACCGCTGTTGCAGGGTCGCATTGGTGCCATCCACGGTGACGGCAAATTTGAGGTTGTTCAGCGTGTATTCGTGGGCGCACCACACTCTGGTCTGGTCGGGTAGCTGACGCAGCTTGCCTAGCGACTCAACCATTTGCTGGGGGGTGCCCTCAAAGAGGCGACCGCAGCCGCCAGCAAATAGGGTGTCGCCGCAAAAGAGTTCGCCCCACTCATTGGCTGTGGTCGGAGCTACGTAGTAGGCAATGTGGGCGCGGGTGTGGCCGGGCACAAACATAACCTCGGCTTGCCGATCGCAAATCGCTACCCGATCGCCCTCCTGCAAAA
>JANPIO010000260.1:0-3096 GCA_031425055.1 Phormidium sp. VAR_61_metabat_6 | reverse complement strand
AGATTGCGATCGCGCGCCACCGTTGCCGCCGCCGTGCTCAGGGGCGAAAACAACGCGTGAATGTGGGCCAGGTCAAATTCGTGGGCGTGCCGGTAGAGCCAAGCCAACAGCCCCGCCGAAAACTTATATCGCCGCCAGGGCGAACAGGCAAAGTAGCGCACCGTATAGTTCGCTTCCTGTACCGGTATGCCTAAGGGAACCGCCAGCGGTAACTGGCCCGAATCGCCATTGGCATTAGTGGTGAGAATCGTCACCTCCGCCCCCGCCGCTGCTAACCCCTGGGCAAAGCCGCGCACCATCTGGCTAGGGCCGCCGTAGATGAGGGAGATGGAGGGGACGATTTGGAGAACGCGCATGGGGGAGCGGGGGAGTGGGGAAGTAGGGTGGTGGGAAAGCTGAGTTAATCAGTTTTGAGTTTCGAGTTTTGAGTTGAGCTTGAAGCTAAATTTAAAACTCAAAACTTCCTCACCTTCCTCACTCCTCTACCCCAATCTCTCGGTAAAACTCCAACAGCTGCTTCGCCAACGCCCGGTTCGTGTAGCGACTCATAGTGCGTTGGTAGCCGGCTTCACCAAGAGATTGCCGCTGGGCAGGATTCTCCATCAAGAGGCGCAGGTGAGCTGCAAGAGCAGGGGCATTGCCTTCGGGAAAGACGAGGCCAGCCTGGTCAATCACGTGGGGAATTTCGCCGGAGTCGGAGCCAATCACGGGGACGGCGCAGGCCATGGCTTCGATCAGCACATGGCCAAATTGTTCTTTCCAGCCTTTGGCGGTAAGGGTCTTGAAGGTGTCGGTGGTTTCGGAGGGCAGCACCAGGGTGTGCATGAGGTTGATGTAGTCGGGTACCTGGTCGTGGGGAATGTCGGTCACCCAGCGGAGGCGATCGCCGATGCCCAGCCCATCAGCCTTGGCCTGAAGGGTATCCCGCAGCTCTCCCCGACCCACTAGCAGCCACACCCAGGGTTGAGGGTGAGCCCGCAGAGTCGCCAGGGCATCGCAGAGAGTCAGCAGTCCCTTTTCTGCGACAAAGCGACCGCAATAGCCCACTACAAAGGCATCGCTAGCAATGGCAAGGGACTGGGCTAACTCGGGCTGGGGCTGGGGACGGAATAGGGTTTCGTCGACACCGAGCTGAGGCATCACCTGGTAAGGGGCGGTGTAGCCGCGATCGCGCAAAACGTTCGCCCCGTCCTGGTTGCCCACCACCAGACCGTGGGTATGCCGCAGGTTATAGGCTTCGAGGGCAGAAATGGGGAATTTGACCTGATAGGGCAAGTTCCACCAGGTAAAAAAGACGTTTTTGGCCTTGAGGCCCAGCAGGCGATTGAGGGTGATGGTTTGGGCGTAGGCTAGCGCTTTAGCCCCCTGCTCAACCTGAATCACCTGGGGCCGAAATTTTTGCAGCAGCCTAACCAGATCGGGGCCAAAGGTGAGCAACCCCTGGTTGTTTTGGCTGAGATTGCTGAGGGGCTGCACCCGAAAATTACCCGCTTGGAGGGGTTCTGAGACAATCAGCCGGTTTTGCACACCGCCGGGCTGCCAGCGCCGAGGCACGCCCACCACCACCTCCATCTCTGGGGAAAGCTGGGCTAGGGTGCGCAGCTTTTCGCAGTTGAGGTCAACGATATAAGTGTGGCTGAGCACGAGCACACGCATGGTTGGCGACATCCACAAAAAGGGGCACCTCTAGATTGCCCAACAAGAAACAGTCATAGCTCTAGGGCGAGGAATTCGTCCATGAGGGCGTTGACCTGGTGGGGGCGCTCCTGCTGCACCCAGTGGCTGCACTGGGGAATATAGCGCAGCCGCAGATGGCGTACGTAGTCTTCGGTGCCAACGGAGAGTTCTTTGCCCAGGGCCACATCGGCTTCGCCCCAGATCAGCAGGGTGGGCACTTCGAGAATGCCCCAGGGTTGCCACTGGGGGCTGCTAAAGCTCAAAGCCCGGTAGTAGTTGACCATGGCGGTGAGGGCACCAGGTTTGGCTGCTGCGGTTTTATAGGCTTGCAGATCGGCATCGCTAAAGGTGCTTTGATCGATCGCCATGCCCCGCAACATTTGCTCGATCGCCCAATAGTCGCCCGCTTGCAGCAGCAGTTCGGGCAGCAGCGGTAGCTGAAAGGCCCCGATATACCAACTGCGCAACAGCTGCTGAGGATGGCGCAGCCCCTCGGCAAACTTAGCTGGGTGGGGAATATTCATCACGGTCAGCGACTGGAGCAGCTCGGGGTGGGCGTAGGCAAAGGCCCAAGCGATCGCGCCCCCCCAGTCGTGCCCCACTAGCACCGCTCGGTCATAGCCCAGGGCAACAATTGCACCTCGCACATCCTCCACTAAAACATCTAGACGATAGGCATCGACACCTGGGGGCTTGTCGCTGTCGTTGTAGCCCCGCAGGTCGAGGGCAACGCAAGTGTATTGAGCCGCAAAATGGTCGAGCTGGTGCCGCCAGGAATACCAAAATTCTGGAAAGCCGTGCAAAAATAGCATCAGCGGCCCTTGACCCTGGCGGACGTAGTGCAGGTGCAATCCGTTGGTTTGGAGAAACCCGTGCTGTCTGCTGACGGTTGCAATCATTGCACCACCGAGTTCAACGTCTCCTTAACTATACCGAAACTATACCGAGAGCCCCCAGCAGCGGGGGCACCCCCTGACTGAGAGCGGGTGCCAATTACGTAAATATATTTAACCGATTCTCCTAAACCCCCCGGATGCTAATCTCCACCGCCTGTAAACGATAGAGAGCACAGCAGAAGCTGACGTTGTGTGGGTATCCGTTACAACACCTAACCGGATCACAGCCCAGAGTTGTTTGCTCACCTGCCAGACCTAATAGGGGTAACTGGCTTGCGAAGGCTCATTCCTACGTGCTGGCCCTGGGAAGCCGGTGCTGACCGTCGCGATCTGGAACGACCTGGGATGGTTTGGCCCTCGTCACGTTCCTTGCGACCGTTCCTGATATGACCTCACTAGACGACTTGACCCTGTTGCAGTGGTTTGTTTCGGGGGATGCCACCCTAGAAGCAAATCAGTCACTCCGAATTCAGCCCGCCAACAACCTGCGCCAGCTCTTGGGCCGCAAAGGCTCGCTGCTAGC
>JANPIO010000259.1:0-3115 GCA_031425055.1 Phormidium sp. VAR_61_metabat_6 | reverse complement strand
CGCCGAAGGCTCCCGCGCCGCGCGGGGTATGCCCATCGTGCAAATGCTGCCCATTCCTAAAGAAGAGGCGATCACTTCGGTGCTGGCGGTGCGCGAGTTCACCGACGAAGAGTATCTGGTGATGCTCACTCAGGGCGGCTTTGTGAAAAAAACGGCCCTGTCGGCCTTCAGCAACATTCGCACCAACGGGTTAATCGCCATTTCCCTCGAAGAGGGCGACCACCTTAAGTGGGTGCGCCTGGCCCGCAACACCGACAGCATTCTGATCGGTTCGCGGCGGGGCATGACCATTCACTTTAAGGCCAATGACGACCAGCTGCGGCCCTTGGGTCGCCCCACTCGCGGCGTGCGGGCGATGTCTCTGCGCGACGGCGACGAGCTGATCAGTATGGATATTTTGCCTAGCCAGGTGGTCGAGGCGGTGCAGGCCGCTGAAAATGATGAGGACGATGACGATACCATTACCACCGGCAGCGAAGGCGGCCCCTGGGTGCTGGTGATCACCGCCTCGGGCTTGGGCAAACGGGTGCCGGTGGCCAAGTTCCGCCTGCAAAACCGAGCCGGTATGGGCCTGATGGCGATCAAGTTTCGCAAGCGTGACGACACGCTGGCCTCGCTGCTGGTGGTGGGTGAGGGCGACGAGCTGATGTTGGTCACTAACCGGGGCATCATCATTCGCCAGCGGGTGAACGATATTTCGATTCAGTCACGACCGGCAACCGGGGTGCGGTTACAGCGGCTCGATGCGGAGGATGCGATCGCGGCAGTTGCCGTCGTACCCCCGGCGTTGCAGGAAGAACCCTTTGAGGACACGGTAGAAGCGATTGTAGAAGCGATCGAGGAGGCTGCCGAAGCCCCCACCGAGGCCCCTACCCAGGAAGAGTAAATCTATAGATTTCTCACTACGCCGTCTACGCGGCTATGGAGGTGATTCACCCTCGGGTCTATCAAACTATAGAAGTCAATGTGGTGCGTCTGACCACATAAGCTCTTTTGCGATCGCGCTGACTCAGTAAGGCCCAATCCGAATCACATACCCTCGATTCCCAACCGGCCAAACCGTAGGGGCGCAGCCAAGCCAAAGGCTCTGTGGCATTCGCCCAGTGGAATCGGGGGTAACCAAGCAGGACTTAGTATTAAAGAAATGTTCCGCAGCCATGCGCTGGCATCGCAGCGGTTAAAGGTCGCTGCCTAATCAAGGGCTGCGATCGCCCATGACTGACGTCGGCCAAACCCTTTGACTGTGCTGAAAGAACGAATTAACCGCCAGACAACATGAGGGTGCGATCGCTAATGGCTTGCAAATTGCGGCTCAAATCGTTGCGAATATGCCGTTCGATTAGCGCCACCGGCATCGCCCGGGGAGGTCGAATCACCAGGTCATAGCCTAGGCAAACCACCTCGCCAACGGCATCCTTCACCGGTTCTAGCGTCCACTTGCCCTCAAACTGGCGAAAATCGCCCTCCACCATGGTGAAGCGCAGCTCCTTCGGGAAGGCCTCGACCATATCCAGCACCACACGGGCGCAAAACTTGATGCTGAGAAAGCACTGGGAGCCAATTTGCTCCAGTCGAATGCCGCCGTCGGGATGGCTCAATCGCTGACTGTGGGAGAGATTAGGAATAAAGCTCGACAGATTGTTGTAGTCTGTCAGCACCTGCCACACCTGATCAACCGTAGCAGGAATCTGGGTTGACGCCAAAATACGGCGCTGCTGTCCTTCCAGCTTTTCGGTATGCATGGTGACGCCTGCTGCTTGAGCAGAAACCTCAGCGCCTAGGGGTGCTGGTTCAAAGTTAGAGGTTTCGGGGGTGATCGCAGTCATGGGTCAAAACCAGCCGTTAAAGGTGTAGTTTGGCCAGGCCGCTATGCCTGTGCCCAGAATACCAGCAAATTTTGCTGATATGGTGTTGCCCCGATGAATTGTGGCCCTACGAATGGGGGATAGATTTGTCATGGCGTTCAAACTCAAGGGTAAAACAGGTTTGCCAGAGTTGGGCGTCGAGGGGCTGGCTCGACACCTTTATAGTGCCCCCCATCTGCTCCACCAGCCCACGGGCCAGGGCCAGGCCGGTGCCAGTACCAGCAATGCCATCTTTGGTAGCGTTAGGGCCTCGCCGAAACTTGTCAAAGATGTGGGGCAAGTCATCTGCCTCAATGGCCACCCCCAGATTGCTAACTTGCAGCGTGACCCGCCCGTTTTGAGCCTGATTGTCGGCTAGAGCAAAGGTCACAACCGTTTTAGGGGTTGAGTACTTACGGGCGTTGCCCATCAGCTCTTTTAGCACTTTGGTTAACCGCTCTGGATCGGTAGCCAGCACTACTGGCCTAGAGGGTAGCTGTAGTGCCAGCGTTAGCTGAGCCTGGTGAAATTGTTCGTGGGACTGGTTGGCCAAGTCAGTGAGTAGCTGTCCTAAATCCGTAGATTGACGAACTTCTACAGGAGCCTTAGACTCCAGAGTTCGCAGCATCAGCAGATCGTTTACCAAGTTAATTTCGCGGGTGCACTGCTGTTCCAAAATATCCAAATACATGGCCGATCGCTCGGGGGTGAGATCGGGGCGGCGCAGCATGCGAATGGCCAGCATCATGCTGGTAAGGGGGGTGCGTAGCTCGTGGTTGAGGGTGCTGAGAAAGTCTTCTTTGAGGTAGTTGAGGTAGCGCAGCTGCTCGGTGTGGCGCTGGGCTTGCCCCTGGAGGTAGTGCTGGTGAAAGGCGATCGCACCTAAGCTAGCCAAGTTGGCTTGAACTGTGGCTTCCACAGTCAGCCTCCCTGCCCCCAGCAGTAGCATCGCGCCCTGAAACCCGGCCCCATCCACAGCAATGGCGGTGCAGTGCGCAATGGTGTGCAGCCAGGCAGGTGTCCCCGCTTCATTCCGCAACAGCTCTGCTAGCCTCTTCCGCCAAGATAGCCGAGCTTTGCCCGCTGCTTGGTCAATGGTTTGCTGAATGAGTTCTAGAGCCACCCGACGCTGCCAGTCTAGGGCCGAGCCGCTTTCGGCGACGTCGAGCGGGTAACTTACCGGGGCTGCCCCCTGACGCCAGCAGGTATAAGTCAACCCAGTGTCAGGATAATGGCAGAGGAGCAGGCAAGCCCCCGCACCCAAATGAGTG
>JANPIO010000258.1:0-16042 GCA_031425055.1 Phormidium sp. VAR_61_metabat_6 | reverse complement strand
CCAGTTCGACGCTGCCGCATTCCAGTCAAAAAGCGATGGCTCAAATCCACAATCGTCGCAATATTAAGATGCACCGTTTTAAGCTGAAAATTGCGATCGCTTTCGGCAAAATCACCGTAGTCGCCAATTCCAGCATCGTTGACCAATAGGTCGATTGGTTTTCCAAGCTGCTGCACAGTTTGAAAGATCGTTTCTGTCGCGTCTGGTGCTGTTAAATCTTGGACGATAATATCTACTTGAATTTGATGTTGTTGCTTGAGGGAATCGGCAAGTTCCTGTAACTTATCTTGGGAACGAGCGACCAGCACAAGATCGGTTTGACGTGCTGCTAGTTGTTGGGCAAATGCTTCACCAATGCCAGCAGAGGCTCCGGTAATCAAGGCTGTCGTCATGCAGGCTACTATTTTATGCTACTAGAGCATATTCGGTTAAGTTGACAGCCTTTGCATCATTCCGAAGAGTTATTACTTTGGAGTCTGGCAGTCTCGTCATTTTTCTCAGCCGCCAGTCAGCACTGTAAGCGCTTTGGCGTCAAGTCTTAAAGCAGAGAGCTGCGTTTCAACTCGTTTTGAAACGCAGCTCTCCTTTCTGCTTCTGATCTTTAGCTAGCGTAGCGCTAGGCTTAGAAACTCCTCGCTGAGGTTTCCGCCAAGACTGAGCGCAGATCATAGCGATCGAGATTCATCACCTGATCCCATGCCGACACAAAGTCATTCACAAACTTCTGCTGCGAGTCCACAGCGCCATAGACTTCTGCTAAGGCGCGGAGCTGAGAATTTGAGCCAAAGATCAGGTCAACCCGAGTAGCGATCCACTTTTGTTGGCCGGTTTTGCGATCGCTGCCCTCAAACTCATACTCATTCTCAGAGGTTGCCTTCCAGGTCACGCCCAGGTCGAGCAGGTTGACGAAGAAGTCATTGGTTAGGGTTTCGGGGCGATCGGTAAAGACGCCGTGCTTGTACCCACTAAAGTTTGCGCCCAAAACGCGCAGGCCACCGACAAGGGCCGTCATCTGCGGAGCTGACAGGCCCAGCAACTGCGCCCGATCGATCAACAGCTCTTCCAGCGATTCGCTGTGTCTGCCGCTGGTGTAGTTGCGGAACCCGTCGGCGACCGGCTCTAGGGGTTCAAAGGATTCCACATCGGTTTTCTCTTGGGTGGCGTCGGTGCGCCCTGGCTTAAAGGGCACTGTCACGTCGTGACCGGCGTTTTTCGCCGCTTGCTCGATGCCCGCGCAGCCGCCCAGCACGATCAGGTCTGCGATCGAAACCCGCTTGCCGCCTGATTGCGAGCTGTTGAACTCCTGTTGAATGCCCTCCAAAGTTTGCAGCACCGTTGCCAACTGCTCTGGCTGGTTGGCCTCCCAATTCTTTTGGGGTTTGAGACGAATACGCGCTCCGTTTGCCCCACCGCGCATGTCGGAGCAGCGGAACGTGGAGGCTGACGCCCAAGCGGTCGAAACCAACTGAGAGACTGACAGGCCCGACTCAAGAATCTTGGCTTTGAGAGCAGCGATATCCTGCTCATCGATCAGGTCATGATCAACGGCGGGGACAGGATCTTGCCAGATGAACTCCTCTTGGGGAACCTCAGGGCCGAGGTAGCGCGATCGCGGTCCCATGTCGCGGTGGGTTAGCTTGAACCACGCCTTGGCAAATTGCTCTGCGAACTCATCGGGGTTGTCGCGGTAGCGCTGGGCAATTTGGTTATAAACGGGGTCCATCTTCATCGACATATCCGCCGTGGTCATCATGGGAGCGTGCCGTTTTGACGGGTCGTGGGCATCGGGCACCGTACCTGCGCCCGCGTCGCCCTTGGGCTTCCACTGCCACGCGCCAGCGGGGCTCTTGGTCAGCTCCCAGTCATAGTTAAACAGGGTTTCGAGGTAGCTGTTGTCCCACTGGGTCGGCGTGGGCGTCCAGGCCCCTTCGATGCCGCTTGTGATCGCATCGACGCCGACCCCCGTATTGAAGGTGCTCTTCCAGCCCAGGCCCTGATCCATAATGGTGGCCCCCCCTGGCTCAGCCCCAATGTGGGTTTCCTCGCCCGCGCCGTGACACTTGCCGAACGTGTGCCCACCGGCGGTGAGGGCGACGGTTTCCTCATCGTTCATCGCCATGCGCTTAAAGGTCTCGCGAATGTCGCGCCCTGAGCCTAGGGGATCAGGCTCGCCGTCTGGCCCCTGGGGGTTGACGTAGATCAGGCCCATTTGCACGGCGGCGAGGGGGTTGAGCAGCACGCGATCGCCTTCGTAACGCTCATTGCCCAGCCAGGCTTTCTCAGAGCCCCAGTAAATATCTAGCTCTGGTTCCCACACATCCACGCGCCCGCCCGCAAAGCCCAACGTCTTAAAGCCCATCGACTCCAGGGCGCAGTTGCCGGCGAAGACCATCAGGTCGGCCCAAGAAATTTTGTTGCCGTATTTCTGCTTGATCGGCCAAAGCAGCATGCGGGCCTTGTCGAGGTTGGCATTGTCGGGCCAGCTGTTGAGCGGCTCAAACCGCTGGCTACCTGAGCCCGCGCCGCCGCGACCGTCGCCAATCCGATAGGTGCCGGCGCTGTGCCACGCCATCCGAATAAAGAGCGGCCCATAGTGACCGTAGTCGGCGGGCCACCAGTCTTGGGATGTGGTCATCAGCTCGTAGATGTCTGCCCTTACGGCCGCTAAATCAAGACTCTTGAACTGCTCAGCGTAGTTGAAGTCCTCACCCATCGGGTTGGCCTTGGCTGAGTGCTGATGGAGGATGTTCAAATTCAAAGCATTCGGCCACCAGTCGCGATTCGAAGCCCCCATCCGAGTTTGAGGCCCGCTCAGAACCGGGCATTTGCTGGCGCTACTGACGGCACTGGATGTCGTAACCTGGGGCGTACCGGTTTCCATCTTTTCCGCACTATCCGCGCTACTGGATGCCAAAACCGATGTTACGGCCCGCCAGATTTCCATTAGCCTCCCGCTCATGGGGAACGGACATTTCATTGGGCTACTCGTCATAATTCCTTTCCTGTTGTAGTTTCACGAGCACTAAGTCGTACTCGTTACGACTTTTATAAGGCAAGCCTACATCAATCACCCGTGCTTTGCAGCATGCAAAAGGATTAGCATTAACAACTCGTAATGTTTCGTTGAGGCGCGTTTGTGAATACCTTTATGCTGCTTTGCCCAAGCAAATTTCTTAAGCAGAAAGCATCGTTCGCCACATTTGCATCAGCACAGCCGTCTGCTCCGGCTGCTTGGCCTCTGGATTGATATAGTTCAACATCGTCTCGGCATTAGAAACCATCGGCATCGTCTCAAAGCCCTCCCGTTCGACAAACATTTTTTCAATCACGCCGTCTTTCACTAGCATGGAATAGCGCCAAGAGCGGTATCCCATCCCTTTGTCAGAAAGATTCACCATCATCCCCATCTGGCGGGTAAAGTCACCGGTCACATCAGGAATAAAGCGCACCTGATCGGCACCTTCTGCTTGAGCCCAAGCCGCTAGCGAAAACGGATCATTTACCGAAATGCAAAGAATTTCATCGACTCCGTTCGCTCGAAATATCTTGGCATACTCGTTGTAGACCAATAGTTGAACCGGAGAATGTGGGCAGGCAAACGCTCCTGGCACGGCAAATGCCACAACGGTTTTGTGATCAAAAAGATCCGCCGTTGAAAGCTCGTACCCACCCACCTCTGTAAACATTCGAAAGGTCACGTGAGGGACAGGCTGGCCCTCATAGTTGAAAAACATGTGCCCAGCTCCTTACTCGCATTCAATATCAGTTAGGCCCTGCTGAACTAAGAAGTTGATGAGTAGAGTGACTGACCCGTTAACCACCAACTTGCGCACGGCCTTGGCAAAAACGGTCGAATCTATTGAGTTAGCCCAATGTGGCTGGAGTCTTACTGAATACTAATCGTCGAAGTCACAAACTCAAGCGGGCATTAAGTCATACTCACTACGAGTTTGCGTACTGCAAGCTTAATCAAGCAAAACTGCTCTGGGGGGCTAACGGTAAAAGTGTTTTGCAACACGTAATATCTCTACAAAGTGAAATCTGTCTACGGTTAGGTGCGGGCCACATTTCTATACTTAGATTTAGATTTAGCAACGCCCCAACCTTTCACCACCTCTAGCCGAACCTGACAACCAGCCGATAAGCTGGAGGGTGCAATCGATACGCCCCCTTTGTTTTGCCATGAAACGCTTTTTTCGCGCCCTAACGGCTCCCCTTTTAGCCTCAACGCTGGTTGCGAGTTCTATTCCTTTGCCGATTGGCAACGCCCAGGCCCAAGAGTCGGTGTCGCCCCGCGTGGCCCAGCTGCCCCAGACCCCCGACCAAGTCGTAGAGTGCGAACTGCTGATTGTTGGCGGCGGCCTAGCCGGTACCGCAACCGCTTACGAAAGCCTAATGATGGGCCACACCGTCTGCATGACCGAGCTGACCGACTGGGTAGGGGGGCAGATCTCATCCCAAGGCACCACAGCACTGGATGAGTCGCGGGAGCAGCGACGGCAGCTGTTTTATTCGCGGGGCTATAAGGAGTTGCGCGATCGCGTCGAAGCTAAATACGGCCAGCTCAACCCCGGCGGCTGCTGGGTGAGTGCCTCCTGCTTTTTGCCCGCCGATGCCAACGCTATCTTGATGGACATGCTGGCCGAAGCGGAGCGCGAGGGCGGTGGCGAACTCAAGTGGTTCCCCAATACGGTGGTCAAAGACCTCAGCCTCAGCGCCGATGGCACCCAGATTGACGAGGTAGTCGCTATTCGCCACAGCCCCGCACCGGGCACTCCGCCTCTCAACAGCGATTTTCTCTCCGAAATTATCGAAGACGCCTACACCTACGACGACTCGGCCCGCCTAGCGAAGGACATCATTCAGTTTGTGCCCGCAGGCATCGAGCTAGAGCGGGTTGAAAATGCCCCCGATAGTAAGGTGGACTGGTTTGTAGTCGAGGCCACCGAGACTGGCGAGCTGATTGCTCTAGCCAATGTGCCCTACGAGCTGGGGTTAGACCCGAGGTCGCCCCTCAACCCCTCGTCGCCCGTGCAAGAGCGCGACCCCTACTGCACCCAGGGCTTTACCTACACCTTTGCCATGGAGCGCACCGCTGAACCCCAAACCTATGAGGTGCCCGACTTTTACGCCACCTACGCGCCCTACTACAGCTGGGAAAAAGAGCGTGACTCGCTCAAAACTGCCCAAGATCATTTTGACTTTGTCTTTACCTACCGCCGCCTGTGGAACGCCTCGCCCCAAACAGATGCGAAAATCTCTGGGGTACCTCGTCCAGGGGTGGGCGATATCTCGATGCAGAATTGGACCTGGGGCAACGACTACCGCCCCGGTACCGAGCTAGATAATCTGATTTTGACCGAAGACCAGCTGGCGGCCAGCGGTCAGCTAGAGCCAGGCGGTTGGCTGGGCGGCCTGCGCACCGACACCCTGCGCAAGGGCGAAGAGAATGCGATCGGCTTTTTCTACTGGCTGACCACCGGCACCACCGACTCGCAGATTGATGACTCCTGGAAAGAGCCTGAGCCCTATAACCGCTACCTGATGGGGCTAGATTCCCCGATGAATACAGCCCACGGCCTGTCGAAGTATCCCTACATTCGCGAGGCGAGGCGGATTATTGGTCGGCCCGCCTACGGCTATGAAAGCGGCTTCATGATCAGCGAAATCGACTTTTCGTGGAATGATTTTACCGCTGAGTTTTACCAGGAAAACCTGGACGAGAGCACCTATACTTCCCTGCGGCGCTACCTGGCCGGCCTGGGGACAATAGATACCTTTGCGCCCGATGCCGACCCGAATACGTTCCCAATTCGCGCCCGATCGCGCCTCTACCCCGACACCGTCGGCATTGCCCAGTATGCGATCGACTTTCACCCCTGCATGCGCGACTACCCCGCCGAGGCCCCCGGCAACATCGAGCGTCCCGGTGTGCGTCAGGCCCACGGCCAGGCCTACCCGGCCCAAATTCCCCTGCGGGCGATGATTCCCCAGCGAGTCGACAACATGCTGGTGGCCAGCAAGAGCATTGCCGCCAGCACCATTGCCGCCGCCGCCTACCGGGTTCATTCTTTTGAGTGGTCGGTGGGAGCTGCCGCCGCCCACACCATCGACTTCTCGCTGCGCAACGGGGTGTTGCCTTACGAAATGGTGGACGACCTGCCCCGCCAAGAGCCGCTACTCGACCAGCTGCGAACTGAGCTAGACGCCAGCGGCAACCCGACGAAGTTCCCCAATACCTCAATCTTCAATGAAGACTGGGGCAACTGGCGGCCTTGGTAGGGCGATCGCGCTAGCTCGTGAGAGGTTGGTAGTCCTCTAAAACTATGCCAACTGCTAGACCCCAGAGTTTTTCAAAAGCCCTGGGGCCTATGTTTCTCCTTGCTTCTCCTTAAGGGGAAGCAGTAGGCAGCTGTGTAGCTTGCAGTGCTACGTAGAATCGTTTGCCAAGGGCTTTATAGAAACAGGGTAAAGTCTCGATTAGCCAGTTCTGCATATCCTCCCAGGCGTCAGGAGCGTCGGTAATGGAGGAATTTTCACGATATACCGCGATTCTGGCGCTACGTTGGCCTATAAGTCTTTCCCAACTTAGAAGAGCGCCAAAATCAGCCTCTATATCTGCACGCTGTGCTTGGAGATATTCAAAAATGCGCCTGTTATAATCGCGATCGCCCGAGTCAATGTAGTGTTCTAAACGGAGCTTAGATCCCATCGTGAAGGAAAAATGATAATTAGTGGGAGGAGTATCCTGCGATGAGACTTGCAAAGTAATCCAGTGTCCACCCTGTGGATTAGTTGTTATCTTCACTGACAAATCAGCGATAGAATCTAGCTTTGGTTGAAGGGAGTTAAAGAAGTTGGCATAAGCAATTCTTCTTTCGCCGATACGGGAGAAAATAACTTTTTCTTCTGACATGTTGACACTTGAAACTCGCCAGCCAGCCTCAAGCCATTGCTTAGACTGGGAGTGACTAATGCTATCATTCGCCCACCAATTTCGGTGTTTTCGTGCTGATGCAGGAAGAGTATCTTTAATAAGTTTTTCAATAAACTCAAAAGAAAGGGCGACTTTATTTTGAGCCTGGTTTTGCAGCCAAACAGCAAGAGGAGTGTAACGGCTATCCGAAGAATTAACGTCTTCGATAGGTGAGCCCAGTTCTGAGATATCTTCGCTAAAAACTTGATTTGAAGAAGTGATTGATTGCCAAAAATCTGGAACTTGCTTAATTAGATTTGTAACTTTATCGCTTATGACTTTATCGCTTATGACTGTTGTGCCTATTGTGATGGTTATAGGCGATCCTTCAGCCGTAGTTTGATCTGTCTCAACTTGAAGAGCGTTGAGAGAAGGACGATGTCTATCGAGGAAATCGGCACAGAACTTTAGGTGTTTTCTTTGCTGAGGAGTGATTTCTCTAAAGTGAGCGATCGCATTGCGTGTGTTTCGTGCGGTTGTCAAAAGCTTGTCAATGGCAGCCCAGTCTATACCCTTAAAGCTATTTTGGTAGTGTTTCCAGACATTTCTGAAGAGCTGAATATATTCATAGAGGGTTAAGTCTGAGAATTTTTTGGTTTGACAAGGTTGTGCCATGCACCTTTCAAACACTTGTTTTGCAAGTTCCTTGTCAAGGCTACTCTCACCCTGGCTAGTTTGGCCAAGATATTGTTGCAATGCCTTTTGAAATTTCTTCTCGGCGTCTTTGCCGGATATCATAATCGCTTCAATAGCTTCGTTTAACTTATCTTCATCGACATCATCGCTGAAGCCTTTGTAGAAAGATTCAATAAAATCCCGAAGAGTGGTTTCAACATCTTCAGCCAACATGATGTCTTCGGCTCTTGTGCGGAAGTATTCAGTGGTATCAAAGCTAGTAATAATGCCTTTAGGATAGCCTTCCTTATCTGTTACAGGAACTGCATTTAGGTCTCCAAGTCTCTTCAAAAGTTCCGAAAGATCGTCGTCTATACGGTAGTCTTTGACCTTGACAAAAGCATGAGATACCTTAAGCTTGTCAACAGTAGTTTGACAAAAACTCAGGGCTTTTAAGATCGAATCACTAGTTATTAAGCCGTCTAGCTTGCCCTGCTGGTCAACAACAAGAAGTTGGCTAAAGTCATACTCAATCATAATGTCGAGGGCTGCTTGCACGGAATCGTCTGCACTCACTGAAATCGGCTTTTGGTTGCGAGGCAGGATGCTTTCAATAATAAATGGCATAATTCAAGGCAAAATAATTAATAAAGCTTAGATGATGATTTTAGCTAGGCATTCTTGGTAAATATGTTCACTGATGCTTAGTAGTAAATAGTGGCTAGCGGTTGTAAATCGTATGGGGTGACACCATATTCTACCCAGTCTATGGTTGAATGATCATCTGTAAGCCTTATCTCCGATATCTTTAAAGCAAGCTTTACGGATGAAAGGTAACTCTGCATTAAGGCAATCCAGGTGGACAGTTAGCTAAGGCTTCGGTTCTAGATACCCGTCACTCAAAGGCGGCAACCCGCCTGAGAACAATCGTGAACACCGATCCTGCTGGACGGGCCACTCTCTCTACAATGCAACCATACAGAGATTTTATGGAGTAACCACGGGAGAACGGAGCCTATGCAACCCACCCAAAGCCAATTTACTGAAAAAGCCTGGGAAGCCATTGTGCGATCGCAGGATATCGCTAAGCAGTCGCAGCAGCAGCAGATCGAGAGCGACCACCTGATGCTGGCGCTGCTCGACCAAGATGGTTTGGCCAGCAGCATTTTTGCCAAACTGGGAGTGAACGGCCAGGTGCTGCGCGATCGCACCGAAGCCTTTATCAACGGCCAGCCCAAAGTCTCAGGCAGTGGCTCTTCTGTATACCTGGGTAAGTCGCTCGATGCCCTACTTGACCGCGCCGACAAGCACAAAAAAGACTACGGTGACGAGTATATTTCGATTGAGCACCTGATTTTGGCTTACCCTGGCGACACTCGCTTTGGCAAAGCCCTGTTTCAAGATTTGGGCCTAAGCGAAGCCAAGCTCAAGCAAGCTATTCAAGACATTCGAGGCACCCAAAAAGTGACCGATCAAAACCCCGAAGGCAAGTATCAATCTTTAGAAAAGTACGGGCGCGATTTAACGGATGCCGCCCGCCGAGGCAAGCTCGACCCGGTGATTGGCCGCGACGACGAAATTCGCCGCACCATCCAAATTCTCTCGCGCCGCACCAAAAATAACCCGGTGCTGATCGGTGAGCCGGGGGTGGGTAAGACTGCGATCGCCGAAGGTCTGGCCCAGCGCATCGTCAGCGGCGATGTGCCCCAATCCCTCAAAGACCGCCAGCTGATCGCCCTCGACATGGGCGCGCTAATTGCCGGAGCCAAGTATCGCGGCGAATTCGAAGAACGCCTCAAGTCGGTGCTCAAAGAAGTCACCGACTCCGAAGGGCAAATCGTTCTCTTTATTGACGAAATTCACACGGTAGTTGGCGCGGGTGCCACCCAGGGGGCGATGGATGCGGGCAACCTGCTCAAGCCGATGCTGGCGCGGGGTGAGCTGCGCTGCATTGGGGCCACGACGCTGGACGAATACCGCAAATACATCGAAAAAGATGCTGCCCTAGAGCGCCGCTTCCAGCAGGTCTACGTTGACCAGCCCACAGTGGAAGACACCATCTCCATTCTACGAGGTCTGAAGGAGCGCTACGAGCTGCACCACGGGGTCAATATTTCTGACAGTGCATTAGTGGCGGCAGCAGTATTATCAACTCGATATATTTCAGATCGATTCTTGCCTGACAAGGCGATTGATCTCATGGACGAGGCTGCGGCCAAGCTGAAGATGGAGAAGACATCTAAGCCGGAGGAGCTAGATGAGATTGATCGCAAGATTCTTCAGCTCGAAATGGAGCGGCTGTCGCTTAAAAAAGAAGTCGACGCAGCCTCAATAGAGCGCCTAGAGCGCATCGAGAAAGAACTGGCTGATTTGAAGGAGCAACAAAGCGCCCTGAATGCCCAATGGCAGTCTGAAAAAGATGTGATGGATAGTATCCAGGCCATCAAAGAGAAGATTGAACAGGTCAACATCGAAGTCCAGCAGGCAGAGCGTGAGTACAACTACAACTTAGGAGCAGAACTCAAATACGGAAAGCTCACTGAGTTACAGCGCCAACTCGAAGATGCTGAGGCCCATCTGAACGAAACCCAAACCACCGGCAAAACTCTGCTGCGTGAGGAAGTCACCGAGTCTGACATCGCCGAAATCATCTCTAAGTGGACGGGCATTCCGGTCAGCAAGCTGGTGCAGTCGGAGATGACAAAGCTGCTGCTGCTCGAAGACGAACTCCATCAGCGGGTGATTGGCCAAGAAGAAGCGGTGACGGCGGTGGCCGATGCGATCCAGCGATCGCGGGCAGGCCTTGCTGATCCCAACCGTCCGATCGCCAGCTTCATCTTCCTTGGCCCCACTGGCGTGGGCAAAACTGAGCTAGCCAAAGCTCTAGCCGCCTACCTGTTCGACACCGAAGAGGCCCTGGTGCGCATCGACATGTCGGAATACATGGAGAAGCACGCCGTCTCGCGCCTGATTGGTGCGCCTCCGGGCTACGTCGGCTACGACGAGGGCGGTCAGCTCACCGAAGCAATTCGCCGCCGCCCCTTTGCGGTGATTCTCTTCGACGAGATCGAGAAGGCTCACCCCGACGTGTTTAACGTCATGCTGCAAATTCTCGACGATGGCCGCGTCACCGATGCCCAAGGCCGCACGGTGGACTTCAAAAACTCCATCATCATCATGACCAGCAATATCGGCTCCCAGTTCATTCTCGACGTGGCCGGCGACGACGCCCAGTACGACGAAATGAAATCGCGGGTGATGGATGCCCTGCGAGGCAATTTCCGCCCCGAGTTTCTCAACCGCGTCGATGAAATGATCATCTTCCACGGATTGCTCAAGTCGCAGCTGCGGGAAATTGTCAAACTGCAAGTTGCCCGACTCGAAGCTCGGCTCGAAGACCGCAAGATGGCGGTCAAACTTAGCGAATCGGCCCTCGACTTTTTGGCTGAAGTTGGCTATGACCCCGTCTACGGGGCGCGCCCGCTGAAACGCGCCATCCAGCGCGAGCTTGAAACTCAAATTGCCAAGTCGATTCTGCGCGGCGAGTTTGGCGAAGGCGACACCATCCATGTGGATGTCGAAAATGAGCGGCTCGCCTTTAGACGACTCAACGCCGACCTACTAAAGGTCTAAATGCCTAACGCATAGGAAAAGGGAAAGCGGCCCTTCCCTTTTCCTATGCTGTAAATCTTTGAAACAAGCCGCAGCGTTTTGAAGGGCTACGGTTGCGCGGCTTCATCTGGGTTTGGCAATATAGCTCTACGGGCATTTTTACTGGCAGCGCTAGTATAGAGAGATAGATATTCTTCAGTAGGTTCTCGGAATCTATTTGGGCATATTGTTGCTAAGGCGGTGTGTCGGCTAGTGTAGCTATCACCCATAACCCCTAATTTTGGTTTGTGGCTTTGGCAGACGGTGACCAAACATGAGCATCTTGATGGCAAACCAGAATTCTCTGGTGTTGTGCCGGTTCATTCAGTAGCAAGTGGGGTTCCTTATGAAAATCGATCACGACGTTCCAAGACATGCCTACGTGAATGTAATGGAACTGCTCATTTCGGAAGAGGTGGAAAAGCAGCTCAAAACCATGCAGCCCCGCATGCTGAAGTATCTCAAGCGGGTAGAAGTAGAGACCTACGCTCTCAATCGTTTGCCTTCGCTCTACGCTTCCAGCGAGAAGGGGCGGCAGCTTCAGTATGAAAAAGCCAAGCGAGAACTCCACAATCAAATTAAAAGTGCAGTTCGCCAAGCCTTTGCCGCTGTGCAGGTTGATCCGATTCGGGCGTCTGAGCCGCTGCACAACCAGCAAGACGACGCGGCTAGCGTTGCCCTCAATGCCCTACGTGATCTGCTTAAGCAACCCGACCTCAGTTGGGATGGAGCAATCAATCGCCTGCGATCGCTACTTGGCCGTCGTGGCGACCAACCGCCCACGGCCCCGGCCCAAGAGCCGTCGCACCGCACCCGCTACCGCAATGAGACTCCCGATGTGACTGCCCCTGGCACTGACCCTGACCACGGCCACTACTGGCGACCCGGCACCTACGGCTCCGAGGTTTCATGGAAGAAAACCCACAATCCTGGCTCGGCACCATCAGCCTCGAATTTTGACTGGAATGACAGCCGCTACTCTAAGTAGAGATGGCCCGGAACCGGCGATCGCCGCTTAGGCGCTCAAGGTGACTTCTAAATCAGAACCTAATCGCCAGCACAAAGTTACCTCTGTGCTGGCGATCGCCATATCTCCCAGCACTCACCCAGCGAATTTTCGGTGGCGCTACACCTACATAAAGCCTGCTTGAGCCAGCAGTAAGGGTGAAATGCCTAAAGCGCTGACCCCTTTGCGCAGACCAGCAGCGGTAGCAGGATCGGTGACCTCATAAAGGGCGATCGCCCCCTTAAAGGCCTGCAACGCTTCAGGCAACTGCCCCAGCTTAAACAGGGCTACTCCCAGGTTTTGGTGCGCCTCGGCATAGCTGGGGTTGAGGGCGATCGCCTGGCGGTAGGCGGCAATCGCCTCATCTAAATAACCCCGAGCGCGGTGGGCTGTGCCCAGGTTGTAGTGGGCGATCGCCAGGGTTGGGTCAGCCGCGATCGCTTGCTGAAACAGGGCGATCGCCCCCTCCAAATCGCCCTGGGTCTTTTTTAGGCTGCCGTAGTTGATCCAAGCGCCCAGCTTGAGCCTGGGGGGCACAGGTTCGGCCAAGGCCGCTTCGTAGTCGTGAGCAGCCTGGGTGGGTCGGTCGATCTGGGCAAGGGCGCGGTGGTAGTGCAGTTCGTAGCGAGTCAACTCGTCTATAGCATCCGATTGATCTAACGCCCGGTTGAGCAGCGGTAGGGCCAGCTCGGCCTGGTCAGACTCGACATAGAGAGCTGCCAGCTTGTTCAGCAGGTAGCCGTCGTCGGGGTTCTCCGTCAGGTAGCCTTCCATAATGGTGCGGGCGCGATCAAACTTGCCCCGTGCTACGACCACAGCCGGGTCGTAGCCAGTGTGATGCAGGGCTACCTCGCCCAAAATAACCACCTGCCAATGGGCATCCTGCGCTTGCAGCGCCGCTACGCTGTCGTCTACGGTTTCGTGATAGGGGCGGTTAAAGGTGATTTCGGGTAGACGGCGAAAGCAGCGGGTGATCAGCGTGTAGGGGGCTTGCGGAGCGCCCAGCTCTAGACGCAGCAAATTCACGGCCAGCACGTCTTCGGCAGCAACATCCCCCAGGGGTTGCCCCTGGTCGAGCTGTTGCAGCACCTGAGCAGTTTCGCCTAACAGCACCTCGTCGGCGTCGAGCACCAGCACCCAGTCGCCCGTAGCGTGGCGCAGCGACTCGTTTCGGGCGGCGGCAAAGTCGTTTTCCCAGCCGAAGCTGTAGACTTTGGCCCCGTAGGATTGGGCGATCGCCACGGTGTCATCCACGGAACCCGTATCGACGACCACAATTTCGCCTACCACGCTCTGCACAGACTCAAGCGTGCGGGCCAGGGTGGCGGCCTCGTCTTTAACAATCATGCAGAGGCTAATCATCAGCCTTCTCCTAGGGCTTGGTGCGATCGCGAGATCGCCTGGCGCACCTGCTCAAAACCAGTGCCGCCGTAGCTGTTGCGGGCCGAAACCACCTGCTGGGGGGCGATCGCCCCGTAGATGTCATCCTCAAAGGCGGGGTGAATGGCCTGCCATTCATCGAGGGTCAGCTCTCGCAGCAGCTTGCCCGCCGCCAGAGACGTCTTCACCACCTTGCCCACCAGGTTGTAGGCCTCGCGGAAGGGCACCCCCTTGGTGGCTAGGTAGTCGGCCACATCGGTGGCGTTGGCATAGTCTTCGTTCACCGCCTGGCGCAGGCGCGGCACCTGGAAGTTAACCCCCTCGGTCAGCAAAATGGTCATCGCTTCGACGCAGCCGCGCACGGTGTTGACCGTGTCAAAGATCGCCTCTTTGTCCTCTTGCAGGTCTTTGTTGTAGGCCAAAGGCAGGCCCTTCATCATCACTAGCAGGCCTTGCAGGTGACCAAACACGCGGCCAGTTTTGCCCCGCACCAGCTCGGGCACATCGGGGTTTTTCTTCTGGGGCATAATGCTAGAGCCGGTGGAGCAGCTGTCGTTGAGGGTGACAAAGCTAAACTCCTCTGACGCCCAGAGAATCATCTCTTCTGACAGCCGAGACAGGTGCACCATGATCAGGCTGGCGGCGCAGGCAAACTCGATCGCAAAGTCGCGATCGCTCACCCCATCCAAACTGTTGCCGTAGACCTTCTCAAACCCCAGCAGCTCAGCCGAATATTGGCGATCGATCGGGAAGGTCGTCCCCGCTAGAGCACCGCAGCCCAGGGGCGAAATATTCACCCGCTTTTGCAGGTCGTGGAGGCGCTCCCAGTCGCGCTGGGCCATGTCGAAGTAGGCCAGCAAGTGGTGGGCCAAACTCAGCGGCTGAGCCCGCTGGAGGTGCGTATAGCCTGGGATCAGGGTCTCCACATGTTCTTCGGCGATGCCCAAAAGGGTGCGCTGATACTGCCGCAGCTGGGTCTGGATGGCTTCGATCTGGGCGCGCAGGTAGAGGCGTAGGTCGGTGCCCACCTGGTCGTTGCGGCTGCGGGCCGTATGCAGCTTTTTGCCCACGTCGCCAATTAGTTCCGTCAGCCGCCGCTCGACGGCGAAGTGCACATCCTCCGCCTCCACGCCGGGGTTAAACTCGCCCCGGCGGTACTCCTGGCGAATGGTTTCGAGCCCGGTGACGATCGCCTCGCCCTCCTCAGGGCTAATGATCTCCGTTTTGACCAGCATTTTGGCGTGGGCCTCTGAGCCGGTGAGGTCATACTCAATCAGCTGAATATCGAAGCCAATGCTGGCGTTGAAAAGCGCGATCGCGGGATGTAGCGCCGTTTCAAAGCGCTGGCTCCAGGTTTGGGGAGAGGACGTTTGCATTATTGTGCAGTCTGGTTAGAAGGCAGTCAGGTTGCGGATGAAATATCCCAGCACAATACCGAAGAGCAGCGCCCACAACTGTCCTGACTCAACAAAATTGTTCCAAATATTGACCATATCCCCCAGAATGTCTTGGTCAAACTGCTGGGCCAGCACTGGGGATAGCGCCTCGGTATCTACCGTAAACCCGGCCACTCCGGCCACGGCAGGTAGCTCAACTCCGGTAAAATAGCTGCTGAAACTATCGCCATCGCCCAGGGTAACAGGGCGCAGCAGCGTGTCTACAGAGGGCAGAGCAGCATCTTGCGAAAGAAAACCGTGGGTCTGGAGCATGACATCCATAGTGGGGTGACGACCTGAGCATGGTTAACACCCAACAGACTATCACCATACCGCTGCGACCGAGCCTCTGGAACCCAAAAACCGTCAGCGCTCTAGGGGTTTTAGTGGCTCTGGGGCTGGCGGCCTACCAGGCCGGTCTCGGGCGACCTGGGGCAGACCTGATCAATCTGGGCGGGTGGCCGCAGCTGCGCGAGTTTTTGGTCGCCAGCCTGCGCCCCGATCTCAGCCCTGAGTTTGTCGTTCTCATGGGCCGCGCGGCCCTAGTCACTCTGGCCTATGCGGTGCTGGGTACGGCCCTGAGCGTGGGGCTGGGGATGGTAGGCGGGCTGCTTTCCTCAGCGGTGTGGTGGCAGACGGTGCTCCCTGGCAAAGCCTCAGGCCTGCGCCGCAGTCTGTGGCTAGGGGGCCGGGGGCTGTTGGCCTTTCCCCGCGCCATCCACGAGCTGATCTGGGGGCTGGTGCTGCTGCAAGTGCTGGGGCTAGACCCGCTGGTGGGGGTGCTGGCGATCGCGATTCCCTTTGGGGCGATCGTCGCCAAAGTCTTCTCAGAAATTTTAGATGAGACGCCCCCCGCGCCGCTCCACGCCCTGCTGAATGCCGGTACGCCGCCCCTCGCCGCTTTTGTCTATGGGCTGCTGCCCCAGGCGCTGCCCAACCTGCTCTCCTATACCTTTTACCGCTTTGAATGTTCTCTCA
>JANPIO010000257.1:0-4920 GCA_031425055.1 Phormidium sp. VAR_61_metabat_6 | reverse complement strand
GTGCATCGGGGGGTGCACAACCTCAGCGCTCGGGCCACTGAGTCCTACGAGGGCGCGAGGGATAAAGTAGCGGCCTTTGTCAAAGCCACCAGCCGTGAC
The DNA here is from genome assembly GCA_031425055.1 of Phormidium sp. VAR_61_metabat_6. GTDB lineage: Bacteria > Cyanobacteriota > Cyanobacteriia > Phormidesmidales > Phormidesmidaceae > Nodosilinea. The sequence goes on along the minus strand of JANPIO010000257.1, from coordinate 4,821 downwards.
GAAATTGTCTTTACCCGCAACGCCAGCGAAGCTATCAACCTAGTGGCCTACGCCTGGGGCATGAGCACGCTGAAGGCGGGCGACGAAATCATTCTCTCGGTGATGGAGCACCACAGTAACCTGGTGCCCTGGCAGTTTGTGGCCCAGCGCACCGGAGCAGTGCTCAAGTTTGTGGGGCTAACCGCTGACCAAGCCTTTGACCTCGACCAATACCGCAAGCTAGTCAACGATAAGACTCGCCTGGTGGCGGTCAACCACGTTTCTAACACCCTGGGCTGCATTAACCCAGTAGACGAGATTATCGCGATCGCCCACCGCCACGGGGCAAAAGTGCTAATCGACGGCTGCCAGAGTGCGCCCCACCTGCCGCTCGACCTGCCCGCTCTGGGCTGCGACTGGTTCGTTGCCTCGGGCCACAAGATGTGTGCTCCTACTGGCATCGGGTTTCTCTACGGCAAGCTAGAGGTACTAGAGGCCATGCCCCCCTTTATGGGCGGTGGCGAAATGATCGCCGACGTGTTTTTGGATCACTCCACCTATGCGGCACTGCCCCACAAGTTTGAGGCGGGGACTCCGGCTATTGCCGAGGCGATCGCCCTGGGGGCCGCTGTAGACTATCTCTCGAACCTAGGCATGGACAACGTCGCGGCCTACGAGCACGAGTTGACGGCCTATCTGTACCAGCAAATGCAGACCATTCCCGAAGTCACGCTCTACGGTCCGCTTCCCCAAGCCGACGGCAGCGGACGAGCGGCCCTGGCTACCTTCACCGTTGAGGGCGTCCACGCGCAGGACTTGTCTACCTTGCTAGATCAGTCGGGCATTGCCATTCGCTCGGGCCACCACTGCACTCAGCCGCTGCACCGATTTTTGGGGGTAGACTCCACCGCACGGGCCAGCCTCTATTTCTACAACACCAAGGCCGAAATCGACAGCTTTATCGCGGCACTCAAAGACACCATCGAGTTCTTTAAAGGTGTTTTTGAAGACGACGAATGAAACGGCTGCCGTTATGCGGCCTGTTCATCTCGAACTGTAACCGAGAGCTTTAGCCCTAAGCTGTTCAATAGCTTAGCGATCAGCGGAAACCCAGGAACTTCGCCTTGAGAAATGAGTTGATAGCAGGCTTCCCAGTTAGCGTCGGAGCTGCCTGAAGCTGTAACTAAGGCTCTACGAGCTTCAGCCACGTTCTTTAAGGCCAACAAGATATGGTCAAATTCGCCATCTTCTAAAACGGCATCTAGATAGGCCGCTGCCTCTGCGGGGTCTTCTAACGACTTAATTAGATAGGAGTGGTAGCTTTTATAAGCTGGCATCTTGCCTCTGCTGAAAATCTATCCAGTACTGCTTGGCCTTAAGAATATCCTGTCTCTGGCTGCTTTTGTCGCCGCCGCAAAGAAGAACGACTATAGCGGTTCCTACTTGGGCAAAGTAAATGCGATAACCAGGGCCGTAATCAACTCTAAGTTCTGAAACTCCTTCCCCTAGGGGCTTAGCGTCTCCCAGGTTGCCCAGTTCGACCCGGTCTAGTCGTTTCTTGATTCTAGCTCGTGCTTGTCTATCGCGTAGACCATCCAACCAAGCTTCAAATGGGCATGAGCCATCTACAGATACATATAAACGGATTTCTCTGGGTGTCGATCGCATAAAATTTAGTTTAGGTAATAAATACGGCTCATTGGCCGACTCAATCTTGGTAATTATTTTTATTATCTGGAAGATTAGAACGGCTGCTGAGTAAACCGATTAAAGCTAGTGTGCTCATGCGCAACATCTCGATAGTGTTATCAAGAATGCGATTCTGTGATTCATTAAGAGCAGGTTGATTCCCTAGGTAGAAGGCAGTGGCACCTGAACCACCGTTAAGCACTACGACGGTTGCGAAAACAAGTACAAAATATGGTTTAGTAGTCTTTCGATATTTATTCATAATTTTCTCCTATGGTTAATTCTTTAAATTGTTCAGTTAGCGGATTCTTCCGCTAATCGCTTGGTAATGGCCTCAAATGAACCCATCCATCGATTCTGCATTTCTTTTGACCACGTCGGATCAAAATCTGGAAGCTTAGAAATCAATCGATCAGCGGCTGATTTAGCCTGTGGAGGCTGAAATACAGACTCTTGGCTTTTAGTTGTCGATAAAGTTGCTTTAGTACGACTTAAGGGCGGCTGATGCGATTGGATACGCTCTTCATGAATCACGCTCTCTAATCGATCGCTAATTGTAGATGCCAGCTCGTCTCCCGTAAGCGCTTGTAACTCAGCCGGATCAACATCTGCGGCTAAAAAATGCTGGTATTCTCTACCCCCCTTGCGCCCTTCTCTTTTTTCGCGCTCGATCAGCCCATACTTTAAAAGCCGCTTCAATTTAACGTGAATATTTTGAGGTGGAACGTCAAAAATGGCCGAAAGCTCGTTCATCGAGAGCGGCCCGGCTTGTCTCATGAGAATAAGTAGAGTGTCATAATCAATGAGCGAATTCTCTCTTGCTCCCTTCTTAGCAGCTGAATACCTCTCCTGCAGCCTCTTTCGCAAATCAAAGCTATCATTCGTATTCATGTGTTAACAACCACATCTGAGCATCTAACTTTTTAATATATCACAAGAAACAGCAATATGATCGTAAAAATTAAATACAGCTAAGCTGCTTTCTCCGTTAAATCGAAAACGAAAACTTAATGAATCGCTGAAATTATTGCTATGCAAGGTTCATAGGTGATTACCTGTCCCAGATTCTCGTGACAACTATGAGGGAGAAAATTTTACGATCGTATATTTGTTGCCCGAAAAGCTGTAGGGGTTTGCTTGAAAACTCTGTACATCAAGGGTTTTCAAGGTCTTGTTGAGCTCGTCTGCCTTAGCTTGCGTACATAATTTGGGAATTATTCTTTTGTCGCGATGTCCAGATAAATCCTAGTCCAATGCCTCAGAGGGCAGATGCCACCCAAACGGAAGACAGCCCAAAATTCCGACCGTGCGATAATTAAGATCAGGCCAGTGTGGCCTGGTGAGGTTTAAGGAGATATGCTGTGGTCAGCCAAATTATTGACAAAAAGCTCCACGCCTATCGAGACGACCTCGATCGCCTGCTAGAGCGCGTGCAGGCCCTAGCCACCGCCATCAACAACCCCAACTTGCAGCGCACCACCCACAACCTGCGCCGCAACATCAACGAGCCATTTTTGTTTGTGGTGGTGGGTGAGGTCAAGGCGGGCAAGAGCAGCTTTGTCAATGCTCTGCTCGACGCTGAGGTCTGCGCCACCGACATCGAGCCCTGCACCGACTCCATTCAGCAGATTGTCTACGCCGAGCAAGCATTTGTCGAACAGGTAGAGTCTAACCTGCGCAAGATTGGCCGACCGATCCCGATTCTGCAAGACATTTCGATTGTCGATACGCCGGGCACCAACACGATGGTGGCCGAGCATCAGATCATTACCGAGCGCTACATTCCCAATAGCGACCTGACGTTTTTTGTGCTGTTTGCCAAAAACCCCTATCAAAAGAGCGCCTGGGACTTTTTAGATTTTGTCAGCGCTGAGTGGCGCAAAAAGGTGGTGTTCATTCTCCAGCAGGCGGATCTGCTGCGCCCCACCGACCTGCAAACCAACATTGAGAGGGTGAAGGAATACGCCTACCAAAAGCAGATCAAAGCGCCGATCATCTTTCCCACCTCGGCTGCATTAGAGAATGAGGGCGACACGGCCAACAGCGGTTTTGATCCGGTGCGCCAATACATTCAGGCGATGGTGTCGTCGGGGGAGAGCTACAAGATTAAGCTGCGATCGGTGAGCCAGACCACCCAGCAGATTATTGACCTGCTAAATAGCGATGTGGAGGCGCTAAACCGGCAGTTGGCCAGCGATCGCGCCACATCCCAGAGCATTCGTTCTAAAATCGACGCGGGCAGGGGGCGATCGCGCTACGAGATCAACACCCTGGCCGATCGCCTGGCGGCCCGCTACGAAATCATCTCGGCCCGCATCAAGCGCGACTTTCGCGAGAGCCTGTCGGTGACCATGGTGATGCGGCGATCCTTTGTCGGCATCTTTAACCAAAACGAGTCGATGCAGGCCTGGATCGATGAGTTTCAGGAGCGCTGCGCCCGTGACCTGCGCGAGTCGCTAGAAGAAGCCTCGAGTGAGGGCGCACAGCACTTTGTTGACGGTATTCGTCAGCTGTTTGACGGGCTCAACCAAGACCTAGAGAGCGTTAAAACTCAGCGGATTGAGAGCAGCCACATTTCGCTCAAGGTGCTGGAGCGCCGCCAGGAGGTGATCGAGAGCGTGATGGCCAAGGTCAAGAATTTGATGGCCGACCAGGGCTTGGGTGATGTGCTGTCTACCCAGGCGGGCGACATGGCCAACGAAATTGTCGGCGGGGCAATTATGGCGGTGGCGGGCACCATTCTGCACATCCTTGAGTTTGCGGTGGCGGAGGCGATTCTCAGCGCCATTGGCATTGCCTTTGCCGGGGTCGGGGTGGTGGTGCTGGCGATCGGCATTCTCTGGCAACGCAACCGGATTATCGCCAAGTTTGAGAATGCGCTAGACAGTGAGAAAGACCGCTTTCAGCAGGAGGTAGCCAGCCGCCTGAACGAAAAGCTGGGGCTGATCTACGAAGAAGTGGAGCGCATCTTCACCCAGTTCTACGACTATGTGGAGCGAGAGGAGGAGGCGGTGCAACCGGTGATCGACCAATACACCGCAATTCAGCAGGAGGCGGCAGCATTGTTTAGCTCGAAGGTGCTGGGTGAAGCAGGGGCAGAGAAGCGGTTATGACCCCTGAACCCTCCAACTTTGACACGGCTACTTATGTAGA
>JANPIO010000256.1:0-10027 GCA_031425055.1 Phormidium sp. VAR_61_metabat_6 | reverse complement strand
CGTCTGCTGATTCGCGGCGGCGTAGACCCCCAGGCATTCAAAACGGCGTTTCAATCCCTAATGGAAAATCACGGCATTGCCCCTGGAGATGTCCGCAGCATCTCTAGGCGCGATGACGATGTGCTGATCGATGTGGCCATTCCTGCCGGTGTCGCCAAACCAGATGCCGCCCGCACCTTCGATAGCACCTACGAAAAAGCCCTGCCCGCCGCCGCCGCCCAAGCACTGCTAGAGGCCGAGCGCCGCAGCAAGCAAGACCTCATTCAACTGGCCAACAAAAGCATTGACAGCATCAGCAGCGTTCTCTCTAACCTCACCATTCACAACACCGCCATGAACCACAGCCAAAACCCAAATGTCTCCACAGGCGACGGCAGCTTCTACGCTGGCGACGACGTCAACCTATCGAGCAGCACCCTTAACCTGGGGCAAATCAGCGGCCAGGTCACCAACCAGATCAACCAAATTCCTGCGCCCACTGCTCCCGACCAGCCCAACCTGCGCGACATTCTTACCCAGCTCAAAACCGCTGTAGAAACCGATAGCGAACTCAGCGACGACGAAAAAGCCGAAGCTCTGCAAGCCGTGGCCCGCATTGCCACCGCAGGCACCGAACCCAACCCCGACGACAAAGCCAAAGGTGTTGTCAAACGCGCCACCGACGCCCTTAAGGGCATGACCGAAACCCTCACCGATGCCTCAAAACTGGCCGACGCCTGCACCAAGCTGCTGCCCCTAGTGCTCAGCCTGTTTGCGCTGCTTTAGGCTGGCCGCTCAGCATCCCCACCCATCAAAAACCAGGCCAGACCGTACAATTAAAAGACGTATCCATTTCCTCGCACGAGTACCGCTAGTTCATGACTGACGCCGCTGTTTCTACTGTCACCACCTCCGCCGATATTGCTGCAGCGGTAGAGCAACGGCGCAATTTTGCCATTATTTCTCACCCCGACGCTGGTAAAACGACGCTGACCGAAAAGCTGCTGCTCTACGGAGGCGCTATTCAAGAGGCTGGGGCGGTGAAGGCCAAGCGCGCCCAGCGCAGCGCCACCTCCGACTGGATGGAGCTGGAGCAGCAGCGGGGGATTTCGATCACCTCGACAGTGTTGCAGTTTGACTACAGCGGTTACACCATGAACCTACTGGATACCCCTGGGCACCAAGACTTTAGCGAAGACACCTACCGCACCCTGGCCGCCGCCGACAATGCGGTGATGCTCGAAGACGCCGCCAAAGGTCTAGAGCCGCAAACCCTGAAGCTGTTTGAAGTGTGCCGCATGCGATCGCTGCCCATCTTCACCTTCTTCAACAAGATGGATCGCCCCGCCCGCGAACCGCTGGAGCTGCTAGATGAGATCGAGCAGCGGCTGGGCTTGCAAACCTACGCGGTCAACTGGCCGATTGGTATGGGCGATCGCTTCAAGGGCGTATTTGACCGTCGCCACCAGCAGATTCACCTGTTTGAGCGCAGCATCCACGGCAAAAAAGCGGCCAAAAACACGGTGCTAGATATCGGCGACCCCCGCATTGAAGAGCTGCTCGACCAAGACCTCTACTACCAGTTCAAAGAAGAACTGGAGGTGATTGAAGAAGTGGGGCCAGAGCTGGATCTCGACGCCGTTCACGCTGGGCAGCAGACCCCGGTTTTCTTTGGCAGCGCCATGACCAACTTTGGTGTGCAGCTGTTTCTTGATGCCTTTCTCGACTACGCCCTCAAGCCCTCGGCCCACAGCAGCACCCTGGGCGAAATTGCTCCCACCAATGAAGACTTCTCAGGGTTTGTGTTTAAGCTTCAGGCCAACATGGACCCCAAACACCGCGATCGCATCGCCTTTGTGCGGGTGTGCTCGGGCAAGTTTGAGAAAGATATGGTGGTGAGCCACGCCCGCAGCGGCAAGTCAGTGCGGCTGTCGCACCCCCAAAAGCTGTTTGGCCAGGGCCGAGAATCCCTCGAAGAAGCCTACCCCGGCGATGTGATTGGTCTGAACAATCCGGGGGTGTTTGCGATCGGCGACACCATCTACCAGGGCAAGCGCCTGGAGTACGACGGCATCCCCTGCTTTTCGCCGGAGATCTTCGCCTACCTCAAGAACCCCAACCCCTCTAAGTACAAGCAGTTCCAAAAGGGCGTGTCAGAGCTGCGCGAAGAAGGGGCGGTGCAGATCATGTTCTCCGCCGACGAGTCAAAGCGCGACCCGATTCTGGCGGCGGTGGGTCAGCTCCAGCTCGAGGTGGTGCAGTACCGTCTGCAAAACGAGTACAACGTCGAAACCCGCATTGAGCCGCTGCCCTACGCCGTAGCCCGCTGGGTCGACGGCGGCTGGGAGGCTCTCGAAAAAGTGGGCCGATTGTTTAACACCGTCACCGTCAAAGACAGCTGGGATCGCCCGGTGCTCCTGTTCCGCAACGAGTGGAACTGTCAGCAGATTCAGTCTGACCACCCCGAGCTCAAGCTCAGTGCGATCGCCCCTGTAGTTTCCGGCAAAGAACCCGAAAGTTTGTAGATCTCAGTTGCGTCTGCTGCCCCTTCGACTTGATTCAAAGGGCAGCAGACCGGCAACCGTCTACAGCAGTGGTGTCACGTCTTCGCCGCAATCGTCAGCGAGGTAAGACAAGGCGCGAAAGCGCAGCCCCACCAGCTGCTCGTACAGCGGATTGATTTTGCACATGGGCGGTATGTGCACCAGCTTTTTGTTGAACAGCACCACATCGCGCTCAAAGGGGTACTGGGAAGGAATCAGTTTGCAGACAAACCGGGCTAGGCGCGGATCGTGTACTTCCAGTTGGTCGAGCCACTCGCGGGCAGGTTTGAGGGGGTCGATTTTGCCTATGTTGGGGGGGCGTAGCCCGGCGGCAACCCCGTCATTTTCAGGCTTAAGGCTGTAGAGGGTCGATCGCACCGAGGTGAGCACGGTGTCTTGCAGGTTCAGCGCCTGGCACAGCGCCTGGAGCTGCAAGTCCTCTTCTACCGAATACACTCCATCAGCCAGGGCAACCATCACCGCCATGCGCAAAAAGTTTTCGGCCACTTTGGGGTCAAAGCCGAGCACGCGGGCCACTTCGGCTGGGGTAACGGGTTCAAAGTGCTCGAAATCAAGCTCGGGGGCGAGTTCATCCTCAGTAATGGCAGCAATCAGCACCTTTTCGTCGTCGTCAAAGTTGCCATCGGCCCAGGCCAGGGTGAGCAGCCCCCGGAGCCAGACCTTGATCTGCTCTGGGGTGTAGGGAGACTGAGTAACTGTGGGCATAGATTCTCCTCAAGCGTCAGTGCGATAGTCGTGGCACAGCCTCTTTAGCAAGCACAGGTATGAGACCGCCCTCGTAGAACCATCACGGTATCAACAGCCACAACATTAGGCACACAGGCTGTAGCGCTTTAATTTTAACGCTGCCAATTTAAGCCTGCCCTGGCTAAGCATGATTTTCAGCGTTTACTCATAGCTCCGGATGGGTGATTGCGTTCACCTAGTTCAAGAACGCCAAAACCAGTGAAATTGGTGTCATTTGTGACTGTATCGAGGACTATGCTGACATCCCCCAATTAACCTTCACCTTGGATGCCCTCCATTGCCAAAAAGTGACTGTGGGTCAGATTGTGGCGCAACAGCAGCACTACCTGATTACCGGGAAAGGGAATCAGGTAGTGCTCTATCGGGTGCTCATCGTGTGGGTCGCCACGCAACCGCCAACCCAAACCGATGAGGCAGAGGATCTGAGTCATGATCGCTCGGTTACCCGTACCGTCTCCACCTTCTTGATACCCCCTGAGCTTTAAGCCGAGTGGCTTAACAGTCAGCCGGTCGTCCAGTTAAACCCGCGCTGGGACTCGCCATGGCGAATCGTCTGCCATCAGTCGCTGTACCTCACAGACCGCTGAATTGGGCCATCCTCAACTGCTGGCACATCAACCTCTGCCGTCGGCTGGGCTGCACCACGATCCCAGAAGGAGTTCAAAGACCTTGACAATTCGGTTGGTGAGGTCTTTGAACTCCTCTCTGCTGGGTTTTCCTCTGCTTAACATGAATCAACCCTGTGGTTTCTTTAAGAAACCGGATTTCTGGCTACAGAAGATGTTTCCTACCGCTCGGTTAATTTGGTCAGCAGGGTGTTCGATCGCTCCACATAGGCCTTCATGCCATTGGCATCAAAGCCCTTTTGGGCCATTAGCGCTGTGTCGTAGATCTGGTTGCAGATCATCGTCGCCATATCGCCCGCTGGGGAACTGCCGCCGTCGGCCCCAATAATCGTGCTCTGGCTGAGGCCTAGCAGATTTTGAATCAGCGGGTGAGCTGTGTTCACCATCAGCACATGGTCGTCAGGGAACGTCATCTCCTGCTGCTGAATCATCGCCATGGTTTCCTGCATGCGGCGGGCTTCTTCGGGCAACAGTACCATGGCTGGAGGTGCGCCTTCGCCTTTGAGTGCCTGGGGTTTGACGTTGACGCGGGGGCGGTTGATCGCCTGTTCAAACATCTCCTTGATTTCGTCGTCGCGGGTTTTGTTGGTGGCCGGGTCAACGATTTCGCTCTGCTTCTCTTTGTCGAGCAGGGTGTCGTCGAGGTCGGCATCTACCCGGACGAATTTCACATCTGAATACTCCCGCTCCAGAGTTGGAATAAAGTGGGTGTCGATGAACGAATCCATGGACAGCACTTCGAGACTCTGGCTCTTAAACAGCTCGATGTAGGTGGCCTGGGAGACTTCGTCGGTGGCGTAGAAAACTCGGTTTTCGTGCTTGTCTTTGTTGCGCTCTAGGTACTCGCTCAGGGTGGTGTAGAAGTTGCCCTTGGCGTCGGTGGCCGGCTTGGCGGCCTCAGAGACCTCTGACCAGGCGTCACCCTCGTCGGTTTGCACTTCGACTTTGGGGGCTTCCTCGGCTTCACCCAGCTTGGCTGTGGTGCGGAAGATCAGGATATCTTTGACCTGCTCTTTGAACTTGTCGTCGTTGAGGGAGCCAAACTTGACGAAGTTGCCCAGGTCTTGCCAACTGGCGATGTACTTAGGCCGGTCGTCGCGGTACAGAGCTTTGAGGCTATCGCCCACTTTCTTAGCAATGTAGTCGGCGATGCGGCGCACAGTGCGATCGCCCTGCAAAAAGCTCCGGCTCACGTTCAGCGGAATGTCGGTGCTGTCGATCACGCCGCGCAGTGGCAGCAGAAAGCGGGGCACTACTTCTTCGCAGTTGTCGGTGACGAAGACCTGGTTGCAGTAGAGCTTAATGCTGCTCTTGGTGATGTCGATGTCGGGCTTGAGCTTGGGGAAATAGAGAATGCCGTTGACCACAAAGGGGTAGTCGGTGTTGAGGTGAATCCACAGCAGCGGGTCTTCCTGGAAGGGATAGAGGTAGCGGTAAAACTCCAGGTAGTCGTCGTCGGTGAGGCTGCTGGGCGACTGCTTCCAAGGGGCTTCGTGCTTGTTGACGACCTCGCCTTCGATCTTGATTGGCACCGGCATGAAGTCGCAGTAGGTCTTAATCAACTGCCGAATCCGGGCGGGTTCTAGGTACTCTTCTTCGCCCTCCATCAGGGTGAGGGTGATGGTGGTGCCGACGGTGGTGCGCTCCGAAGCGCTGAGTTCAAACTGGGTGGAGCCGTCGCAGCTCCAGTGCACCGCTTCGGCCCCTTCTTTGTAGGAGAGGGTATCGATCTCGACGGTGGAGGCCACCATAAATGACGAGTAAAAGCCCAGACCAAAGTGGCCGATGATCGGGTCGGCGGCGGCGCTGTCTTTGTACTTGGTAATGAACTCTTCGGCGCTGGAGAAGGCCACCTGGTTGATGTACTGTTTCACCTCGTCAACGGTCATGCCGATGCCGGTGTCGGCGATGCTGAGGGTCTTTTTGTCTTTGTCGAACTTGATTTCAATCTCGGGGGCGCTGATGTCGCCGGAGTACTCGCCCGATCGCGCCACCATGGAGAGCTTTTTGATGGCATCAACGGCGTTAGAGACCAGCTCGCGCAGAAAGATCTCGTGCTCAGAGTAGAGCGCTTTTTTGATAATCGGAAAAATATTCTCGGTATGAATCGAGATATTACCCTGTTCCAGAATCGTCGTCATGGCGGTTCGGCTGTGGTTCAACTATGGGTTACCTAAAGGCAATCTTTGACCGAGACGACAGATTTTACAAGCGGCGATTTCTGTACTCAGAGGTTCGGTTGACCCTACTCAGCAGGTCAGAGAGCACCTGAATTAACAGCTGAAGTCTAACGTCCATGCCGGTTCAGCCCGCTAAGCGTATGCCCCATCATCCAGTGCTAGCCATCCGGCGAGGGCAAAAATGTCGCCGCTGTAGCTTTAGTCGATCTACTCTCTACCCTTCACCGCCCCCGCTCGCTCATACTCAGGCGATCGCCCAGCTGCCGAATGGTCTGGGCCAAATCCAGATCGCGCTTCAGCAGCTTCTCAATTTTGGTATAGCTGTAGAGCACCGTGGTGTGGTCTTTGCCGCCAAAGGCATCGCCAATTTTGGGCAGGCTGAGATCGGTGTGACGGCGCATCAGATACATGCCGATTTGGCGGGCTTGGCTGATCTCCCGCCGTCGCGAGGCCCCCTTTAAATCTTCCACTGAGACGCCAAACTGCTCAGACACCACCGCTAAGACTGAACTGGGTGACGCTTCGATTTTGTCCGCTGGCGGATTTAGCACCGCCATCAGGTTTTCGACGGTCATGGGGAGGCCCGAGATCGAAGTGTAGGCGATCGCGCGAATCAACGCCCCCTCCAGCTCGCGAATGTTGGAGGTATAGCTGGCGGCGATGTACTCGATCGCCTCCCGAGGCAAATCCACCTGCTCGTACTCCGCCTTCTTTTGCAAAATGGCAATCCGGGTTTCGTAGTCGGGGGCCTGAATGTCGGCGATCAGCCCCATGGAAAACCGCGAGATCAGCCGATCTTGCAGCCGCATGATCTGGTTGGGGGGCCGGTCTGAGGCCAGCACAATCTGCTTGCCCGCCTCGTGGAGCGTATTAAAGGTGTGGAAGAACTCCTCCTGGGTGTACTCCTTGCCCTCAATGAACTGAATGTCGTCCACCAGCAAAATATCTACATCCCGGTAGTGGGAGCGAAAGTGCTGCATGCTGTCACGGCGGATGGCGGTGATCAGATCGTTGGTGAATTGCTCTGTGCTGACGTAGGCCACCCGCGCCTGGGGGGCAATTTCTCGCCGGTAGTGGCCGATGGACTGCATCAGATGGGTTTTGCCCAGGCCTACACCGCCGCACAAAAACAGCGGGTTAAACTCACGCCCTGGCAACTCAGCCACCGCTAGAGCCGCCGCGTGGGCCATGCGGTTGTTAGCCCCTACCACAAAGCGCGAAAACACGGCTTTGTGGTTGAGGTCGTTGTAATGCTCTTGGGCCGAGGCGGGTGGCTCCGCCGGCATTGCACGGGTGGGCAACGCTGGGGTCGAGTGAGCGGGCAGGGACGGAACCGAGACCGGCCAGTTGACCTCAGACATGGGCCGCAGCGCCGCCGAGGCATCATCCCCGTCGGGCACCACCGTCACCTGAAGCTCAATGGCCTTGCCCAAAATATTGTTGACGACTTGAATAATGGTGCCTGCGTAGTGCTTTTGCACCCAGTTGCGGGCAAAGGGATTGGGGGTCGATATCACCAGGGCGCGATCGCTCAGAGTCTGGGCCTGAGCCGGCTTAATCCAGGTTTCAAAGGTGGGGCGACTCAGCTCCACCTGAAGCTGGTTTAGCACCTCTTCCCACAACCGATTTAGGGCCTGATCCACGGTTTACCTCGTAAATAACCGCTGCCCGAAGGCAGACATCGCGCATGAGTAGCTGATTGGGCCACCACTCCTTAACCCGCTAGCATTCTGACACCAGAACTGGGGCTTTCCAAGGCGGTGAAACCGCTCTCCCGAAACTTAGCTGTAGACTGGGACAGCTCAGGCCAAACAGCGATCTATTGGATCTATAGGGTACTAGATAGATAGATAAAAAATGTCCCTGATTCTACATATAGCGCTTTGACAAAAAACGGATCCCGTAGTGCTCCAATGAGCTAGGCACCAGAGGCGTCCCGCTGGTCTATTGAACCATAGGACCCCAGCCTCTGGGGAAGATGTATAGAATATTGCTCAGCTAACCCCATTCCCGGTTTACTCTTTGACCCCTAATACCTATCTATGACCACCCCAGAGCCATGCCCAACCCCGCTGCTAACCCTGGATCATCCCGTGCTGCGCCAAGTTGCCCAGCCCGTGGCCTCGGTGGAAGATGAAGCTGTCCAACAGCTGATTGACCAGCTGTTGGCAACAGTGCGCACCGCCAACGGCGTCGGCATTGCCGCCCCCCAGCTGGGCCACTCGTTACGGATATTGGTGATCGCCTCGCGCCCTAACCTGCGCTATCCCCACGCTCCCCTGATGGAGCCGACGGTGCTGGTTAACCCCCGCCTGGTGTCGGCCAGCGATGAGATGGAAATGGGTTGGGAGGGCTGTCTCAGCGTGCCGGGGGTACGGGGTCAAGTACTGCGTCATCAAACCGTTGAGGTGGAATACCGCGATCGCCACGGGCAACTCCACCACCAGATTTGGCAGAGCTTCGTTGCCCGCATTTTTCAGCACGAGGCCGACCATTTAGAGGGCAAGGTGTTTCTCGACCGGGTGCAGTCCGAGGCTGACCTTCTCACCGAAACCGCCTATCAGGCCATGGAAATCGCCGCGCTCGGCTAGGGAGTTATCAAGAGCCTGCCCGCATCGGTTTCCTGACGCTGGGCCAATTAATTCTTGGCGAACTGTATTTCAGAATGCAACGGCCTTAGCCCGGTTTTGAAAAACATTCAGCAGAATTAGGGCCGCCTCAGGGCACTCAGTTACCCTGATACCTCTGGTTAGACGCATTTCTGACCAGACTATCTGGCCCGCTAAGGCCAAAGGAAACAGCGTGAGTTCTTCCCCGCAGCCCCGCATTGTCCACCTCGACATGCTCGACACCGACTACGCCAAAATTGCGGCGGGGGAGCCCATCCCCGAGGCCAAAAAGCAGCGGCTTTCCCAAGACAGCTACGACTTTACCCGTCTGGGTCAGCACATTGCCCGCTACCGCTACGGCGGGCTTGACGAGCAGGGGCAAGACGACATTCTCTGCACCCTAGGCACCACCGCTGGGCTATTTACCCTGACCGATGTCGAAGACATGAACGATCGCCTCCGCCAAACCGGTCATTTTTATCTCACCCCCGGCGAGCGTCAGCAAGTAATCAACTGGCTGGTAGACGAGTTGGGCGTTGAGCTAAACGAAGAACTGGAGTCTTAGGGTGAGTGGTGGCTACAAAGCGTAAAGCGTAAACGTTCAGCTGCCATAGATTTATCTCTGGCTAACGAATAGATCTGCGTCCGTTCGCCGTATCTCAATGTAAACGAGTGTTTCAATCGAGTTACAACCCTTGAGGGTGGCCCAAAATGCCAAAAATCCCGTGATACGATGCCCTCGTAGGTTTTCGCAATAGTGGAGTAATCACCCTTGGTACTTCGGGTAGCAGTAGTAGGATCAGGTCCAGCAGGCTCCTCGGCTGCTGAGACACTTGTTAAAGCCGGTATTGAAACGTACCTCTTTGAGCGCAAGCTCGACAACGCCAAGCCCTGCGGCGGGGCCATTCCCCTGTGCATGGTCGAAGAATTTGATTTGCCGCCTGAAATCATCGATCGCCGCGTGCGCAAGATGAAGATGATCTCCCCTTCCAATGTTGAGGTCAACATCGGCCACACCCTCAAAGACGACGAGTACATCGGCATGTGCCGCCGCGAGGTGATGGACGGGTTTTTGCGCGATCGCGCTGCCCAGCACGGCGCTAAGCTGATTAACGGCACCGTTCACACCCTCGAAATTCCCACTACCGAGACGGGAGCCTACACCCTCCACTACACCGAGCACCGCGAAGATGGTCTGGTGGGCGACAACAAGTCGCTCCAGGTCGATCTGGTGATCGGGGCTGATGGGGCTAACTCCCGCGTCGCCAAGGCGATCAAGGCGGGCGACTACAACTATGCGATCGCCTTCCAAGAGCGTATTC
>JANPIO010000255.1:0-1500 GCA_031425055.1 Phormidium sp. VAR_61_metabat_6 | reverse complement strand
AAAAAGCGGCTCACCCAGGTGGTGATGAACCACGGCGATGTCTATACCCTCGGCCCGCCAGAGCTAGAGGATGCTGTCAAGCTGCGGTTTAGCGAGCCGCCCCCCTGGTATGTCAAAACTGCCCGCTACACCCTCTACGGCTTCACCGGCCTCTCGCTAGCCGTGGGAGCCTGGATCGTTGGGGTAGAGTGGCCCAAAATTCCGATGCGGCCTTTGCCCGACTCGGTGCAGGGGCCGGTTGTCGTCTACGGCGAAGAAAACGGTGCCGCCGTGCCCCTGCGCGAACAGCACACCCAAACACACCAAGAACTGCGCCGCATGGGCGACTTTTCACCCTACCTGCCCCAGGCGCTGATTGCGTCTGAAGATACGCGCTACTACTGGCACTTGGGGGTAGACCCCCTCGGCATTGCGCGGGCCGTGCTGATTAACGTGCAGGATGGGTCGATTCGCCAGGGGGGCAGCACGATTACCCAGCAGCTGGCCCGCAGCGTCTACCGCGAGTACACGGGCACCGACGATTCGGCGGGGCGCAAAATTCGCGAGGCGATCACGGCCCTCAAGCTGGAGACGTTTTACAGCAAAAATTATCTGCTGCTCACCTATCTCAACCGGGTCTATCTGGGCGAAAACCTCTATGGCTTTGAGGATGCGGCTCAGTTTTACTTCGACAAGCCGGCCAGCGAGCTTACCCTGTCGGAGTCAGCGACACTGGTGGGGATATTGCCCGGCCCCAACGCCTTTAACCCGGTGCAAAACTACGATGCGGCGGTGTCTTACCGCGATCGCGTCCTCGATCGCATGGTGGCGTTGGGCATGGTCAGCCAAGAAGATGCGCGGCGGGCGCGGCGATCGCGCATTGAGATCAGCCCCGATGCCACCCGTCAGCTCCAGAGCACCCGCGCCCCCTACTTCTACAGCTATGTCTTTGAAGAGCTAGACAATGTGCTGGGCACCTCCCTAGCGCGGGAGGGCAACTTTTATGTGGAGACCAGCGTTGACCTAGACCTGCAATCGGCGGCAGAAGAAACCCTCAGCCAGGATATCGCTACCCAGGGAGCGGCCCTAGCCTATTCCCAGGGGGCCGTGGTCACCCTCGAAACCAGCACCGGAGCCATTCGCGCCCTGGTGGGGGGCGTAGACTTTGCCCAGAGCCAGTTTAACCGGGCCTCCCAGGCGCTGCGCCAGCCGGGTTCGACCTTTAAGCTGTTTGCCTACGGGGCGGCCCTAGAGCAGGGCATTTCTCCGGGGCGATCGTTCTCCTGTGAACCGATGAACTGGAGCGGTCAGCGGTTTGCGGGCTGCCGGTCGGGCTCGGCCCCGCTAGATATGTATGCCGGTATGGCCCGCTCTGAGAATGTGGTAGCCCTACGCATTGCCCAGGAGGCGGGGCTGCGCAACGTCATCAATGTAGCCGAGCGCCTGGGCATCGAGTCTGAGCTGGTGGCCTCACCGGGCCTCACCCTGGGCGAAAGCGTAGTCACCCCGCTGGAAATCACC
>JANPIO010000254.1:0-3118 GCA_031425055.1 Phormidium sp. VAR_61_metabat_6 | reverse complement strand
ACCGCAAGGCGGCCCGAGAAGAGCTGCTGCGCCGGGCTGACGAGATGGCCAACACCAACCTGATGCTGGCCCACACCACGGCCATGCTAGAGCAGCGCAACGCCGAGCTTGACCAGTTTGCCTACGTGGCTTCCCACGATTTGAAGGCACCGCTGCGGGCGATCTCTAACCTGGCCGACTGGATTGGCGAAGACTTGGACGGGCAGATACCGGCCGAAAACCGCCGCCAGCTCGACCTGTTGCGCAGCCGCGTCCAGCGCATGGAAGCCCTGATCAACGGCCTGCTGGAATATTCTCGCGTGGGCCGTCGCCAACGCAGCATGGTGGCCGTAGACCTCAACCTGCTGCTCGACAACGTAATCGATTCCCTCGACCCGCCGGAGCAGTTTAAGGTGGAGGTGCCGAGCGATCTGCTCACCCTCTACAGCCACAAAACGGCCCTGGGGCAGGTGTTTGCCAACTTGATCAACAATGCCATCAAGCACCACCACTGCGCTGACGAAGCCTGTTCAAGGGGCGTTGGCGGCACCGTGCGCATCACCTGGCAAGATCAGGGCCAATGGCTCGAATTTGCCGTCGCCGACGACGGCCCCGGCATTGCCCCTCAATATCACGACAAAATTTTTACCATTTTCCAAACCCTCAAGGCTCGTGACGACTTTGAAAGCACTGGCGTCGGCCTGGCGGTCGTCAAAAAAATTGTCGAAGCCGAAAAGGGTCGCGTGTGGCTCACCTCTACTGTGGGCGAAGGCACGACGTTTTACTTTACCTGGCCCTTCATCAAAACCTTGCCCGTCCAGGAGAGTGAAGACCTGATGGACTCTAATTAGCAGCTGTGGAGCATCTAGGACTGGATCGGGTTGATTGTGACAGGCTTTAACCGTTTGGGGTAGAGGGTTTTAAGGTGTCGGGTTCAAGGTAGGTTATCACCCTGAGACCTTTAACCTCACCCACCTGTCACCTTGAGCTTGGATGAGCTGCCTGTCTTGCGGCGAAATAAAAAGGGTTTCGCCGATCGCTTCGTTAAGATAACAATGCCCTCAGCGTTGAGATCTCTGTGACCCAGCCGCCTCCCAGACCAGACCTGCAGCCCGATCCCCAACTTGAGCCTTTGACCCGAGTGCAGGTGTTGGTGGCCATGGGCGTCACAGCGGTGGTGCTGCTGCTAATTTCTAAAGCCTGGCTATATTTTGACCCAGTAGACCTGATGCCGATGCGGCTGTCTTGGACTGATGGTCTGCTGGGGGTGGGGCTGGGGGTGGCAATCACCCTGGCCAGCGGTGTGGCCTATCGCCTGTGGCCCGCCTACCGCGAGAGTGCTGATACCTACCTGACCCTGGTGCTGCAACCCTTGCAGTGGCCTGACCTGATCTGGCTGGGGCTACTGCCGGGGCTGAGCGAAGAGCTGCTGTTTCGGGGAGTGATGCTGCCTGCCATCGGCATGAATACCCTGGGTATTGTCGTGTCGGCGGCCAGCTTTGGGGTGCTGCACCTGAGCAGTTTGCAGCAGTGGACTTACGTAGTGTGGGCTACGGCGATCGGTCTAGTGCTAGCGATCGCGGCGGTGCTGACGGGCAACTTGCTCGTGCCGATCGTGGCCCATACGGTGACAAACTTGGCCTCTAGCATCGTGTGGAAACTGCGTCAGCAGAGCACAACGGTGTAATTGAGGAATTTAGGCTACGGGGTCTAAGGAGCATCCCGTACCTTGCACGCTAAACTCTGCACCGTACACCCTTTCCCTTTCTGCATACAGTTGTCAGGGCTTCCTGGCAATGTCGACGGAATTCGAGTTTTGGTATACCGTTATCCAAAAATTCTGTTTATTCTGTCTGAAGAGCATAGCGCTGGGCGCACCCTCGACTTTGCTCTCGCAAATACGTAAGTCGGTAGAGCGTGATTCTGCTGTGAGTTGTCTACCCTGACGGAGTGGTGCTTCGCTAGCTAAGCGACAGAACCAGCGCAACTTTTGCGATTAAGCTAACCCCACTAAACCTTAGCCCTGATTGGGATGTGAGCAGGTTGTCGATGGATTGCAGCGCTATTCAATTTCAGTACGCTAATCAGTTTTCCACCGCTGATTTAGACCAGCTGGTGAAGCTGTTTCAAACGGCGGCGTTTTGGGCCAAAGATCGCACGCGGCACGATATGGAAACGGCGATCGCCCACAGCTACCCCGTCGTCACCGCTTGGGATGGCGCTACGCTGATTGGCTTTGCCCGCGCCACCTCTGACGGCGTATTTCGCGCCACCATTTGGGATGTGGTGATCTCGCCTGACTACCAGGGCGGCGGGCTGGGCCGCAGGCTGGTTGAAACTCTGGTGGCCCATCCCCACATGAGCCGAGTCGAGCGGGTGTATTTGATGACCACTCACCAGCAGGGGTTCTACAAGCGCATTGGCTTTGAAGAAAACGCCTCCACCACGATGGTGCTCTATAACAGTGCCGAAATCGAAATGCTGCCTGCCCTTGGCTCTCCCGCTGAAGCGCCTGCCGAAATCACGGTTGGTTAAAAACTTGCTCCCACCCCTTAACTCCTGTGGGAGGTAAGGTAAGCTACCATTTTATTGGCGGCTCCGGGGTGGAGCCGATACTCACTAGGCCAAAATTCAATGCACCAAACCCAGGATCTTCACGTTGTTGAGACTCGCCCTCTAGTCAGCCCGGCGCTGCTGCACCACGAGTTGCCAATGTCGGTGGAGGCGGCGACGCTGGTGGCTGAGGCACGCGATCGCATTCGCCACATTCTCTACAACGAAGACCGCCGCCTGCTCGTCATCGTTGGCCCCTGCTCGGTGCACGACATCGACGCCGCCTATGAGTATGGCCAAAAGCTGGTCAACCTGCGCCACGAACTCTCGGGCCAGCTCGAAATCATCATGCGGGTCTACTTTGAGAAGCCCCGCACCAACGTCGGCTGGAAGGGCCTGATCAACGACCCCCACCTCGATGGCAGCTACGACATCAACACTGGCCTGCGCCTGGCCCGCAAGCTGCTGCTCGACCTGGCCCACCTGGGACTGCCCGCCGCCACTGAGCTGCTCGACCCAGTGACGCCGCAGTATATTGCCGACCTGATCGCCTGGACTGCGATCGGCGCTCGCACCACCGAAAGTC
>JANPIO010000253.1:0-12184 GCA_031425055.1 Phormidium sp. VAR_61_metabat_6 | reverse complement strand
AAGCCTGGAACTGCCTAGCGGTGTGCGCCATTGTCACCGATGAGGGGCTGGGGATTGACGTGGTGTCGGCAGGCGAACTGCTCACGGCCACCGGAGCCGGGGCTGCCCCCGATCGCATCTACTTCCACGGTAACAATAAGTCGCTTGAAGAGCTGACTCTGGCGGTCGAGGTGGGCTGCCGGGTGGTGGTCGACAACTGGCTCGAACTCAAGAACCTAGGCGAGATCGCCACCAAAGAGAGTAAAACCGTGCCGATTTTGCTGCGGGTCACCCCCGGCATTGAGTGCCACACCCATGAATACATTCGCACCGGCCACCTCGACAGCAAGTTTGGCTTCGACCCCGACCAGATCGAAGCGGTATTTGAGTTCCTAGCGGGCCAGCCCCAGCTGCGGTGCTTGGGCGTCCATGCCCACATTGGCTCACAAATTTTTGAGCTGAATCCCCACACCGACTTGGGGGGCGTCATGGCCCAGTGGATGGTGACGGCCCAGCGCTACGGGCTCACCCTAACGGAATTGGATGTAGGGGGTGGTCTGGGCATTCGCTACACCGAAGGCGATGACCCACCGAGCATTGACACCTGGGTGAAAACCGTGTGCGAGAGCGTGATCGCGGCCTGTGCCGCTCACAACATTCCGCTGCCCAAGCTGCTGTGTGAACCGGGGCGATCGCTGATCGGCCCCGCCTGCGTCACCGCTTACCGAGTCGGCAGCCAGAAGGTGATCCCCGGTCTGCGCACCTACACCGCTATTGACGGCGGTATGTCCGACAACCCGCGCCCAATCACCTACCAGTCGGTCTACCGGGCATTGGTAGCCAACCGCATGGCGGCCCCCCTGGCCGAAACCGTGACCCTAGCCGGTAAGCATTGCGAGTCAGGCGATATCTTAATTAAGGATGCGGCCCTGCCCGAGTTGAAGAGCGGCGATGTGGTTACTATTGCAGGCACGGGTGCCTACAATTACAGCATGGCTTCGAACTACAACCGGGTGCCTCGGCCTGCGGCGGTGCTAGTGGCCGACGGCGATGCTACCCTCATTATTCGCCGAGAAACCGTGGCGGATTTGCTTCGGCAAGACTGTCTGCCCGAAACCCTGCGGCCAAAAGCAAAGTCTACCTAGTCAGCTAACCGTTGCTAGTCTTGGGCAGGGTTTTGCCAGGGGGCTATTCGGGCTAACCCATCGCACAGCCGCTCAGACACCATCCTTGTAACGCTGCATGAACTATCTCTGGGAGCAATGGCTAACAAACCTTGACCAGGTTAGGTTCGTGCTACAAGCGCTCGATATTGCGCTGGTGCTGCTGCTGAGCTATGTGGTGCTTGTCATCATTGGCGAAAAACGCACCCTGTGGATGGTGCGAGGGCTGATTTTTTTAATGCTGGCAGCGGCGCTGAGCAAGTTTCTGGGCTTGGCGCTGCTCGGTTTTGTACTCGACAAACTGGTGATTGGCTCGGCGGTAGCCATGGCCTTTATGCTCCAGGGAGAGTTTCGCCGTCTGCTGGAGCTGCTGGGTCAGGGGCGAGTGTGGGAGTTGCTCAGTCCTTCGCGAGAGGCCATGCCCCAGCCCGACAACGTGATCGATGAAATTGTTGACGCCGTCAAAGAGCTGTCCCAAAACCGCACTGGGGCGCTGCTTATTCTCGAAATCGATAAGCTGATTGACGAGCGCGACTTTACGGTGCCGGGGGTGCGCATCAATGCGGAAGTGTCGAAGGAATTGATTCAGACCATTTTTCAAACCAGCACTCTGCTTCACGATGGGGCCATGCTGGTGCGCGGTGCGCGGATTGCGGCGGCGGGGGTAATCTTGCCGATTTCGGAGCGGGTGGCCTCGCGCCAGCTCGGCACCCGCCACCGGGCGGCGATGGGCATCACCGAACGGGTAGAGCATTGTATTTGTGTTGTGGTATCAGAAGAAACCGGCTCTATTTCGCTGGCGGAAGGCGGTATTCTAGATCGGCCTCTAACCAGCAGTCGCCTGCGCAGTATTCTGCGGTCTAAGTTTTCTAAATCGGTAGATCGCGAGGCGGTGGCACCCCAGCTCAGAAGCCTTGGTCGGCGGCTGGGCAGCCTTGGATTTAACTACATACTGCGCTTGTTTCGTCTCCCCTCATCGTCTCCCCGAGAGAAAAAATGACCACCAAGCCTGTTGTTCGCTACGCCCTGCCCGCCGACCTCAAGCCCGATCGCCTGCCTCAGCACGTAGCGGTCATCATGGATGGCAACGGGCGCTGGGCCAAACGCCGGGGGCTGCCGCGCATCATGGGCCACCGTCGCGGGGTAGACACCCTCAAAACCCTGCTGCGCTGCTGCCGCGATTGGGGGATTGGGGCGCTGACGGCCTACGCCTTCTCAACGGAAAACTGGGGCCGCCCCGTTGAAGAGGTAGATTTTTTGATGGCGCTGTTTGAGCGAGTGCTGCGCCAAGAACTGCTGGAGATGATGGAGGAAAACGTTCGTATTCGCTTTGTGGGCAACCTGGCGGCCCTACCGCGATCGCTCCAGGGCGAGATTCACCAGGCAGTGACCCAAACCCAGGGCAACCACGGCATTGAGTTTACGGTGGCCACCAACTACGGCGGTCGGCAGGAGATTGTGCAGGCCTGCCGCGCGATCGCAGAGCAGGTGCAGCGGGGCGACCTGAACCCGGCTGACATCAGCGAGGAGTTATTTAGCCGCCACCTCTACACCTCTGAAATCAGCGACCCTGACCTGCTGATTCGCACCAGCGGCGAAATGCGGATTAGTAATTTTTTGCTGTGGCAGCTGGCCTACGCCGAGATCTATGTGACCGATACCCTGTGGCCTGACTTCGATACCTCAGAATTTCACCGGGCGATCTATGCCTACCAGCAGCGCGATCGCCGCTTTGGCAAGGTCAAGGGATAGAGTTACCTAATCCGTCTCAGCGCGCTTACCCTAAATACCTCTCCTTAGAGAGAGAGAAACTGCGGGCCAAAAAGAACTTTGATGTAGAGACGTTAGGTTCTGAATCTATTCACCCCAAATTTAAGCTTTCAAAAATCTATGAATATTCCCACCTGGATCACCGTTTCGCGGCTGCTTGGCGTCCCCCTACTGCTACTGCTGCTCCAGGCACCGACGACGACCCAGCGGTGGTGGGCGGCGGGCATTTTTGTGGTGGCGGCAAGCACCGACTGGCTCGATGGCTACCTGGCGCGTAGGCTCAACCAAGTGACCGATCTGGGCAAGTTTTTAGACCCCCTGGTGGATAAGCTGCTGGTGCTGGCCCCCTTGCTCATGCTGGTGGGGCTGGGTCAGGTGCCAGCCTGGGGCGTGTTTTTGATCGTGGCGCGGGAGATTACGATCTCAGGCTGGCGGGTTAACCCGGCCATGCAGGGAGGCGCGGTGCCGGGGGCTAACCTCTGGGGCAAGGCCAAGACCGTGGTGCAGATTGTGGCGATCGCCCTGCTCCTGGCCCCGCTACCAGCGGTGTGGGATGGGCCAGCGCAGATTTGCTTTTGGGCAGCGGTGGCGCTGACCCTGGCATCGGGCTTAGTATATCTGTGGCCCCAAATTCAGCCTAGCCGCAGCGCTTAAGCTGGACGGTAGGGCACAATGTCATAAAAAGTCCTGGGGTTGCTTCAAGTCTCTGCCGAGTGTCTGCTAAACTAACGAAGAACTACTTCTTGGAAGCGTGGCTGAGTGGTCGAAAGCGCCTCCCTGCTAAGGAGGTAGGGGAGTAAACCTTCCCTCGTGGGTTCAAATCCCACCGCTTCCGTATTTTGAGTCTACAAAAGCAGCCGGTATGAGCACTCATACCGGCTGCTTTTGTCTATAAGTCCATAAACTAACGGCTTCTGTAGATACAGGTGTACTCAAAGTTCTCCTGTACTGTAAGCTGGGAATAGTGGTGCTAATGTACCCATGATTCCCAAGCACATTGCCCTCAAGAATTTTCTCAGCTATCGCAATGCCAGCCTCGACTTCAACGGGCTGCATGTGGTTTGCGTGGCGGGGCCTAACGGCGCAGGCAAGTCGTCGCTGCTAGAAGCCATTGCCTGGGCTCTCTGGGGCCAGAGCCGAGTAGCGGCCGATGACGACATCATCCACCAGGGCGAGATGGAGGCCCAGGTGACGTTTCAGTTTCACCAGGGTGACCACACCTACCGGGTGATCCGCAGTCGCCACCGCAGCCAGGGCACCAGCCTAGAGTTTCAGGTGCATACCGAGGAGGGCTGGCGGGTGCTGACCCAGCGCGGGGTGCGAGCCACTCAACTTCTGATCTGCCGCCATCTCCGGCTCGACTACGACACCTTTATCAACTCTGCCTACCTGCGCCAAGGCGGAGCCGACGACTTTATGCTGAAGCGGCCCGGCGATCGCAAACAAATTCTGGCCAATCTGCTCAAGCTGCACCAGTACGACCACCTGGCTGAGGGCGCGAAAGAGCAGGCTCGCCAGGCCAAGGCCGAGGCCACCCTGCGTCAAACCCAGCTCGATGAGCTAACTGCGACCCTGGCCGACTACGAACCGACTCTACAGCGCCAGGCCCAGCTCCAGCAAGAGCTGCACGATATCGATCAGGCTCAGGAGCGCGATCGCCAGCGGCAGCAGCAGCTTCGCACCCTTGAGCAAACCCACTATGCCTACGATCAGCAGCTTCAGATGCAGCGACAGCAGCGGCAGCACCTGTCGGCTCTTTTGCACCAAACCGAAACGTCTTTGGCGGCGCTGACTCGTGAACAGCACCAGCATGACCAGCGTTTGGCCCAGGCCGCCGAGATTGAGACTGGCCTAGCTGACCTGGCGGCACTAGAGGCAGAAGATGCCGAGCTTAACCAGCACTTTCAACGCTACCAGGCGCTAGAGGCGCAGCGTCAAAGCTTAGAGACTGAGTGGCAAGCCCAGTCGGCCGAGGCCCGCACGCGCCTGGGTCAAACCCAGCTCCAGCTGGCGGCCTTGCAGGCCCAGATTGCCGATTTAGATGCGGCTCTACTGCAAAGCGAAACCGTTGACGCAGCCCGCCAGCAGTTTCTCATGGCCAAAGCTCGCCTCAAGCATCTAGATGCGCTACAGCTTCAGGCTGAACCCTTGCAGCAGCGACGACGACAGCTAGAGGCCGGGCTACAGCAGGCCCAAACTCGGCTGCAAACTCGGCTAGAAGAACTCGCCGCCGCTGCCCAGCAGCTTCAGCAAGATCAGGGCGATCCCCCCCATCTGGTGGCTACCGCCCAAGGGGTGTCTAAAACCCTGAGTTATCTAGAACAGCGCCGGACCTACCAGGAGCAGGTGCGCCAAAAGGGTTTAGAGCGCCGCAGCTTCATGGAGGTGCTTCAGTCTAACCAGCGCGCCTGCGAAACCCAGATTGCTCAAATTGGCCAAAAGCTAGGCATGCTGGCTCAGCCAGAGGCCGTCTGCCCGCTGTGCGATCGCGCCCTCAAGGCCCGTCACCGCGCTCTAGTTGAAGGTCGCCACCGCCAGCAACAGCAAGAACTGCAAGAAGAGATTTGGGTGATTCGCGAGCAGCTGGCCGTCTCAGAGCGCGAAATTCAGGTGCTGCGGCAGGAGTATCGAGCGGTCGAAGCCGAACTAGAGGCCTACGCCCCAGTGCTCCAAAAGCAGGGCCAGCTCACAGCGGAGATGGCCTCCCAAGCCACCGTCCACGAGCGGCTTCAGGCCCTAGAGGCCGAGCAGCAGCGCCTAGAGCAGTCCCTCACCGAGAACCAGTACGCCCTCGACCTGCGCACGGAGCTGCACCAGATCAACGACACCCTAGCCCAGCTAGCCTACGACGATCGCGACCATGCCTTGACCCGGGGCCAGGTCAATCGGCTGCGCTGGGCCGAGATCAAGCACCACGAGCTCGCCCAGGCCGGGCGCAGACGGCAGCAGCTTGAGCGGCGGCGGCAACAGCTTGAGGCCGACCAAACTGCCCTTGAGGCTGACCTAGCCCAGCTCCAGGTTGGCACCCAAGGCCATGCCTTAGTGGCAGCCCAAGCCGCCCTTGAGCAGCTCAGTTACCGCATTGACCATCACCAGCAGGTGCGCCAAGCCCTGCTAGCAGCCCAAGTCTGGCGGCAGCACCACCGTGAACTAGAAGCAGCCCGCCAGCAACAGCCCCAGCGACAGATTCAGATCGAGGGGCTTCAGGCCCAGGAGCAGCAGCAGCGCCAGGAGCTAGAGCAGTTGAGCGCTGCGATCGCCGCCCTAAAAGAGCAGCACCGGGCCTTAGCCTACGATGCGAATGCTCTAGAACAGTTAGAGCGGGCGATCGCCGCCCGGCAGCACCAGCGCGATGCTCTGCTGGCCCAGTTGGGTGCCCTGGGTCAGGCCCGCCAGCACCTCGACAATCTGCACCAGGGGCTAGCCCAAAAGCAGCAAGAATTAGCCGCCATCCGCCAGCGCCAGCGGGTTTACCAAGAGCTGGCCCAAGCTTTTGGCCACAACGGCATCCAGGCGCTGATGATCGAAAACTTGCTGCCCCAGCTAGAAGCCGAAACCAACAACCTGCTGGGCCGCCTCAGCGCCCACCAGCTCCACGTGCAGTTTGCCACCCAAAGG
The DNA here is from genome assembly GCA_031425055.1 of Phormidium sp. VAR_61_metabat_6. Taxonomy (GTDB): domain Bacteria; phylum Cyanobacteriota; class Cyanobacteriia; order Phormidesmidales; family Phormidesmidaceae; genus Nodosilinea. The sequence goes on along the minus strand of JANPIO010000253.1, from coordinate 5,654 downwards.
GCTACCAAGCGGGGCCAAGGGGTCATCGACACGCTAGATATTTTGATTGCCGACGCCCGGGGCACCCGCCCCTACGAAACCTACTCAGGTGGAGAAGCGTTTCGAGTTAACTTTGCCCTCCGGCTAGCCCTGGCCCGGCTATTGGCCCAGCGATCGGGCTTGCCGCTACAGCTGCTGATCATCGATGAAGGCTTTGGCACCCAGGATCAGCAGGGATGCGATCGCCTGATTGCAGCCATCAATGCGATCGCCGCTGACTTTGCCTGCATTCTGACCGTTACCCACATTCCCCATTTTCGAGCGGCCTTTCAGACTCGCATCGATGTGGCGAAGACTCCCCAGGGATCTCAGCTTTCTCTCTCTGCCTAGAACAGCTCCAGACTCCGTAAACCTTTGAGTAGCTTCTCAGAGTTTTATTAACATTCTTTTTAGATTTTAAGAATTTCCCCTGTAGCCACCTCAGAAATATGTCTTCTGGAATGCAATACGCCCTAGTCAATCGCTTTAACCTAAAGGGTAAGAGCCTACGTGATCAAGGTGGGCTGAGTATTAATAACCATTCACGACTTCCTTCATAAATGTTACAGTTGTTTACATATTCCACTAATAACCTTTCACCTATGAGCTTTGTTGGCCCCCTTTTAGAAGTTGGTATCGCCGCTGTTGCTGCTGGTCTCATTCTCAAGCGTCAGGCTGAGGAAGCAGCCCTAGAGTCTGAGCCCATTCCGGTGCCGGTGCGCGTTCGTCGCTAGGCTGCGGGCGTTAGCTACAGTCACCGTGCTAAACAACCACCACTTCCCTGGGCTTTAAGCCCTGTTGTTCCCCCGTCGCTCCCTCCCCACTGTGCTGCTATGAGAACTGTGCAAAATTCCACTGACCTAGTTCGCACTTACCTGAAAGAAATCGGCAAGGTGCCTTTGCTCACCCACGAGGAAGAGATCGTGCTGGGCAAGCAGGTGCAAAAGTTATCAGCCCTAGAGGCCAAGCGGCATGCTCTAGAAGAGACAGCAGGCCATGGGCTGACTTTGGAGCAATGGGCCCATGCTGTTGATATGCCCCTACCTGAACTCAAAGCGATCGTGCGCGACGGCAATTTAGCCAAGCGCAAGATGGTAGAAGCCAACCTGCGCCTCGTGGTTTCAGTGGCTAAGAAGTATATCAAGCGCAATGTCGACCTATTAGACCTGATTCAGGAAGGCACCATTGGCATGCAGCGTGGGGTTGAGAAGTTTGACCCCACCAAGGGCTATCGGTTCTCCACCTACGCCTACTGGTGGATTCGCCAAGCCATCACCCGCGCCATTGCGGAGAAAAGCCGCACCATTCGCCTCCCCATTCACATCACCGAAAAGCTCAACAAGCTGAAGAAAGCCCAGCGTACCCTGTCTCAGCGCCACGGTCGAGCGGCCACGGTGGCTGAGCTAGCGATCGAGTGCGACCTGACCGCTAAGCAGGTGCGTGACTACATGGAAAAATCTCGCCAGCCCCTCTCTCTAGACCTCAAGGTGGGAGACAACCAGGATACTGAACTGGGTGAACTGCTTGAAGATGACGGCCCTTCGCCAGAAGACTTTGCCACCCAGGTATCACTTCGCCAAGATCTGGAACGCTTGATGGGCGACCTGACCTCCCAGCAGCGAGAGGTACTTTCCCTCCGATTCGGTTTGTCCGACGGCAAAACAATGACCTTGGCCAAGATCGGCGATCTGCTTTCTATTAGCCGTGAGCGAGTGCGCCAGATTGAGCGGGAAGCTCTAACCAAACTGCGCAAGCGCCAGTCTGACATTCGCGAGTACCTAGCTAGCTAGAAGCAACTGCACTTTCTGCAGGATCGCAACGCGAATTGCACTGAACCGGTAGCCCGAAGGACTTTTCCTTTGGGCTATTTTTTGGGCGTTAGGCAAAGCACTATCCCAAAGGAAGGGGATTCCTGGCGCTAAGATTGCCAACCGTAGCCCAATTGACCAAACCGGGGAAATCCCGCATTCTAGAGTGGTTCTAGCTAGATTCGACCCAACTGAGGAATCCCCATGAGCTATCGCATGGATCGCCGTGCCTATGCCGAAACCTTTGGCCCGACGGTAGGCGATCGCGTTCGCTTAGCCGACACCGAGCTGATTATTGAGGTCGAGCAAGATTTCACCACCTATGGGGACGAGGTGAAATTTGGCGGCGGCAAGGTAATCCGCGATGGCATGGGACAGTCGCCGATCGGGCGCGACGCAGGTGCGGTAGACATGGTGATCACCAACGCCCTAATTTTGGACTGGTGGGGCATTGTCAAAGCCGACATCGGCATTAAAGACGGCAAAATCGACAAAATTGGTAAGGCAGGCAACCCCTACATTCAAGACAATGTTGATATCATCATTGGCCCCGGCACTGAGGTGGTAGCAGGGGAAGGCATGATTGTCACCGCTGGGGGCATTGACAGCCACATTCACTTCATTTGCCCTCAGCAGATCGACACTGCGATCGCCTCCGGTATCACCACCATGATTGGCGGCGGCACTGGCCCCGCCACCGGCACCAACGCCACCACCTGCACCCCCGGAGCCTGGAACATCTGGCGCATGCTGCAAGCCGCTGACGCTTTTCCGATGAACCTGGGCTTTATGGGCAAGGGCAACAGTGCTCAACCGGAGGGTTTGGTGGAACAGGTGAAAGCGGGAGCCATGGGTCTCAAACTGCACGAAGACTGGGGTACCACCCCTGCCACCATCGACACCTGCCTGGGAGTGGCCGACGAGTACGACGTGCAGGTGGCCATCCACACCGACACCCTCAACGAGGCGGGTTTTGTGGAAGACACCATCGCCGCCTTCAAAAATCGAGTCATTCACACCTACCACACCGAAGGAGCTGGTGGCGGCCACGCGCCGGACATCATTAAGGTGTGCGGTGAAGCCAACGTGCTGCCGTCATCGACCAACCCTACCCGGCCCTATACCCTCAACACCCTCGACGAACACCTCGACATGCTGATGGTGTGTCACCACCTCAGCCCCAGCATTCCTGAAGATATTGCCTTTGCTGAGTCGCGCATTCGCCGCGAAACCATCGCCGCCGAAGACATTCTCCACGACCTAGGGGCCTTTAGCATGATTGCCAGCGACTCCCAGGCCATGGGCCGGGTGGGGGAAGTGGTGATTCGCACTTGGCAGACCGCCCACAAAATGAAGGTACAGCGGGGGCCACTAGCGGAGGATAGCGATCGCAACGACAACCACCGAGCCAAGCGCTACGTGGCCAAATACACGATCAACCCCGCCATCACCCACGGCATTGCCAACTATGTCGGCTCGATCGAAGCGGGCAAACTGGCCGATATTTGCCTGTGGCGGCCCGCCTTCTTTGGGGTAAAGCCCGAGATTGTGATCAAAGGCGGCCTGATCGCCTGGGCGCAAATGGGCGACGCCAACGCCAGCATCCCGACGCCGCAGCCGGTGCACATGCGGCCTATGTTTGGCAGCTATGGGGGGGCGATCGCCGCCACCTCCCTCAGCTTTATTTCTCAAGCTGCGATGGATTTGGGCATTCCTGAACAGATTGGCCTTGCTAAATCTACCGCTGCTGTAGCCAACTGCCGCAGCCTCAGCAAGGCCGACATGAAGCTCAACGCCTATCAGCCCCACGTGGAGGTCAATGTCGAAACTTACGAAGTGCGAGCCGATGGCGAGTTGCTCACCTGTGAACCGGCCGAGGTTTTGCCCATGGCCCAGCGATACTTTCTGTTTTAACCCCAGTCGAATGTTCATGCCACCCTTCGGCTTTCCCCTCTCGAAGAGTAGTTATAGAATCGGCTTGTTCTATGGGGTAGGGTCGCCTGCTGCACTCTAAAATGCCGAGGCAGCCGGTCTTGAACCACTACGTAGGGTTTACTGAAAAAATCAGCGAGGGCTGGATAGCGCCATTTGGTTAGGCCCCTGCCGGATCGCCTATTGCCGCCCGCCAGTGAGCACGGCTAAACGCCCTGAGTCGAGCAATTCCTTCGGCGAGATAGCGATGTGGGAGCCGGACAAAAAATAAAAAGAGCAGTCGGAGCCGCCGCTCCAGATTCATCACCAGAACCGTAATGGCCATGGTGGTGGCTGCGGTATGGGGGAGTTTCGCCATCCCCCGGTTCAGACTAAAGCGACGTTTGCCCTGACCGAACTTGCCCTCAATGGCATTGCGAATCCGGGCATCGTGTTGCGCTTGACGCTCAAGGTCGGATTTGGCATTAGCAGCCGGTCGCCCTAGGGGTGGTCCACTGAGACGAATTCCTCGCGCCTTGCACCACTGGCGGTTAGCACGGGTGCGATAGATCGCGTCGGCGTGCACCGATTCTGGATAGACCCCAAAGCGGTCTTGGTAGCGTTCGACCTGCTGAGGCAAGTCGAGGGCTTCGTTGAACGCCTCCCAATCGAGATGGTCGATGAAGCAAAAGCCCTGGACACAGCTGACAGCCAGTTTGGCCCCAAACTCGACCGGGGTTCCCGCTTTGCCGCGCACAATGGGGCGGACGTGGGGTTGAGCCAGACTGACAATGCGATGCTCAACTCGATGTTGGCGCTGTTGATACATCAGCCACTGCTGACGGTAGACCTCTTGAATCACCAGCAGCCGCGGGTACCAAAAGCCAGCCAACACCTCAAACTGAGCACCATCCGCGACGACCTGTCGAATCTGCTCCAGGTTGCGGCGCAGGTATCGCAGTTGCTGACCTATCGCCTTGCGAATCTGCCGTCGATTCGGACGGCGCTGCTTGGCCACTTTGAGAAAGTTTCGTCGGGCCTGTTGCCGGTATGTGCGGGGCTTACGCTGCCCTGGTTGACGAATCGTGGCCCAGAGCTGATCCAAGATCCGTTCACTGCTGGCTCTAGCTTGGTTGAGCAGATGCAAGTCCGTAGGATAGTGAATGTCGGCTGGAGCCACCGTCGCATCCAACAGCAGTTGACCTTGGTTCGGTGGGTCATCGTCGTCATGCTCCGACGACTGGCCAGCGTCATCGTCGGTGTTGTCGCTCGAATCTACCGGTTCGGGCGGGGCGAGGGGAGTGGCCTCAGCCTCCGTAGCCTCGACAGACACCGCCGTCGGCACTAAGACGGCCTCCACCACCGCCTCGTTCACCTGGTTCACGAACGATAGGCTCAACCGCTGACGAAAGTGCGTCATCATTGACGCGTCAAACGGCGCTCGGTCACTGTACTCGGACAGCCCCAAAAAGTACTGCAAGTATGGGTTCTCCCGCACCTGCTCCACCGTCTCTTCATCACTCACCCCCAGCCGTTCTTTGATAATCAACGCCCCCAGCGCCATCCGAAATGACTTGGCCGGTGCCCCTCGCCCCTCGCTGAACTGCGCCGCATAGCTCGATTCAAACGCCTCCCACGGAATCATCGCCGCCAGTTTCACCCAGCGATTCTTCCCCGATAGCTTGCCCCCAAACGGCAAGTAAAAGTTCTCAAAACTCAGTTGCCCTGGGCTCATTTGGCGGTACATCGGTCTCTGCGTCCAAGGATTTCAGCGGCAGTGCACTATTTTCCTTGCACTTTAGCAGCTCTCAACCACGCCGAATCACCCTTTTCGCTTGGCTTTGGGTACTTTTTCAGCAAGCCCTACATAGAGAGCATATCCGTCGCTCTGGCAAGCGATTCCGGAACGGATACTCG
>JANPIO010000252.1:0-12302 GCA_031425055.1 Phormidium sp. VAR_61_metabat_6 | reverse complement strand
TGTTCCCGTTGCTGCGCTAGTTCAAGGGTTGTTGGCTGCCTCTAGCTTGTTGTTGGGGGCGATTTTAGGCATTGCCTGGCGACCAGCACGATCGCTCACAGCGGCAATTATGGCCTTTGGCAGCGGCACTCTGCTCTCTGCGATCGCCTTCGACATCACCCTGCCCGCCTACCAGAGCAGCGGCTTTTTGCCGCTAGTGGCGGGTTTTGCCTTGGGCGGCACCCTGTTTACCGTCATCGTGGGCTACATCGACAACCAGGGGGGCTTTATTCGCCACCCGTCGTCGTCGCGGCGGTTTCTCTACCATCACCGCCAGGACGAAGCTTCAGAAGTGCTCGATCGCATCGGCCACATCGAAGTGCTCCACAGTCTCTCCCCTGACGAAATGCAGGCGATTATTCCTCTGCTCAAGCCACTCCATGCCGAGGCGGGAATGGTGCTGTGCCAAGAGGGTGCCCCTGGCGACTCGATGTTTCTCATTGTGGAGGGGGATGCCGAGATCTACAAAGGCCCCCAACGGCTGGCCGCTCTGAGCTCTGGGGAAATTTTTGGCGAAATGGCGCTGCTGACCGGCGAGGAGCGATCGGCGACGGTGGTGGCCAAAACCCCCATGGAGCTCTACGAACTCGACAAGGCCGATTTTGACGCCATGCTCACCTACGCCCCTCAGCTCTCCAGTGGGCTGAGCCGTATTTTGGCCCGGCGGCTGCGCGAAACCACTCAGTCCACCGCTAAGCTTGTTCCGGTGGATGACGACCACTGGCGGCGGCAGGTGCTCGACAGCGTCGAGGTCGATATCCCCATCTCAGAGCAGCAGTTTAAGGAGCTTGCCCAAAGCTCGGCCCCCCTGGCCATTTTGGTGGGCACCATGATCGACAACATTCCTGAGGCGCTGGTGATCGGCTTTCACGTGGGCACAGGCCATACGGGGGCGTCGTTTTTGATGGCGGTGTTTATCTCCAACATTCCCGAAGCCATGTCAAGCTCCATTGGCATGCGCCAGGCGGGCACCTCGGCCAGTCGCATCTTGGCCCTGTGGGGTGGGGCAGTGCTACTCAGCGGATTGGTGGCTATGGTCGGCAGCCAGCTAGTGCCGGTGGTGTCTGAATGGATGCTGGCTATGGCCAAGGCCACCGCCGGGGGGGCCATTCTCGCCATGGTCGCCAGCACCATGATGCCCGAAGCCTACGAAATGGGCGGCGGCTCGGTGACCTTCTCAACCATTGCCGGGTTTTTGGTCAGCTTTTGGTTGGCCTCCTCGGCGTTTTGAGGCTAACCAACGGCTATCTAGGTCAAAAAAACTGAACGGGTTCCCAACCTCACACATCGCAATCAAAGGAACCCGGGCCGTTGTCGCAGCACCTTTGAGCCTGCCCTGGCTCACCGTTGTTAGACCTAAGGATGAAGACCTGTTGAGGCTGCTAACGTCACCCCACAAAAACATCCTCCCTCTTCTCATCGCCGGATGGTTAAGCCTCGGGGGGTAGCTCTGGCGGGGGGGAAGCTTCAACATCTATCAGATTGGCTTTAGAGCGCTTCAGGTCTTTCCACAGGCGCTTGATTTCGTTGTAGGCTTCGTCAGCCGACATTTTGCCGCCGGTCTCAAGGTTGCAGACTAGGGAAACCCGCTGAGCAAACTCCTGCAGGTTAGCGTTAAAGGCTAGCTGCTGAGGTGTAAATTCACCCCAGTACTTACTGCGGGGGAAAAGGAAATTTTCCTTAGAGGTGGGTTGGTTGTCGGTCATGGCACCAGCGGGTGGAGGGCATAGCTCTTACCTTACCTTAGATAAAATCTTGCCTGCCGGCGGCGATCGCAACTCTGAATGTGGTCTGCAATCGGGCAATCAAGGGGGGTTATGGTGGTTGGTGCGGTGGTAGTCAGCGGAATTTCTCTGTTGGCGTGATCGCTTGGCGGGCAGGGGCGGTAAACGGGACAATGGGGCAATCGCAAAAAAACTTGACGATCGATTTCCACCAGCCAGGGGAGCTGTCGTTTAGATTAAGTTAACGATTAGAGAAAATCTTACTGTACTCCTAGCTCAACTCTGTACCATTGCTCGACCTGGCCGCTGCCCCCTGCGTTGAATTTTCTGCCGTGCGATCTACAGTGTCTTGCTTGAGTCTTCTCTCCCCCCTCAGTCGATGGGGCTGGGGCGCGATCGCAGCCAGTGGATTGCTGGCAGGCGGGCTAGCAATGGCTCCTTCGGCAGCGGCAGCGGATTCGGTGACGGTGCGGCTGGGGCGACTGTCTCAGACGGTTAGCCTTGATGATCTCCAGGCGTTTGCCGCCACTGGTGAGGTACCCCCATCGCTGCGGCTCTATCGACCCCTGCTCAACACCAGCCTTCAGGATGCGCTCCAGGGCGAAATTGCCCTCGAACCCGAGGTGGGCCAGGTCATTTTAGATGAAATCTTGCAGACCCCGGGCGGAGCGCGGCTGCTTGACACCCTGCGGGCGATCGCGCCCAACCTGGCCGCCGCCGACCTACGCGTCACCCTCGAACAGGTGTCTGAGGCGGAGGCCGGTCTTACCCTGCTGGGCATTTTGCGGGCCATGCCCCAAGACACCCTAGAGATTGACGTGGGTACTCTGCTCACCCTGGCCTCTCAGTTTCGCCTGGCCGAGATGGAGAGCAAGGCACTCGGTCGTGTGCTGCGCCAGGATTCTGAAGCCGAAGCCGCCACACCGGCCCCGCTGCTGGGGCCTGATCCCTTTGCCACGGGTGCCTCGGCGGTTGAGCGCTGGGAACTGGTGCTGCGCGATCACAGCCGCGATCGCAGCATTCCCATCGATATCTACTGGAGCAAAGACAGCCACGGCCCGCTGGTAGTGATCTCCCACGGGTTTGGGGCCGATCGCCGCTTCTTTGCCTATTTGGCTCAGCACCTGGCCTCCCACGGGCTCACGGTAGTATCGGTAGAGCACCCCGGCAGCAATGTGGCCGCCCTGCTGTCGCTGCCCCCCGACGACCTACCTGAGGCTGCTGCCCAGAGCCGCATTTTACCTGCCACCGAGTTTCTCGATCGGCCCCGCGACATCACCTACGTGCTCGATCGCCTAGAAAAGCTCAACACTTACTCCTACAGCCTGCGCGATCGCATCAACACCGACCAAGTAGCCTTCATTGGCCATTCCCTCGGCGGCTACACGGGGTTAGCCCTGGCTGGGGCAGCGCTCGATCTGCGATCGCTTGAGGCCTACTGCCAAACCCTTAACCCAGTCAATGTCTCTCCTGCCGACTGGCTTCAGTGCGCCGCCCAAGACTTGCCCGTTAAATACGCTAACCTGCGTGACGACCGGATCACTCAGCTGATTGTGGCTAATCCCCTCACTGGAGTGCTATTTGGCGAGGCAGGGCTGAGCCGGGTGCGGGTGCCCACCCTGGTGCTGGCCGGCACCCACGATACTGTTACTCCCATGGCCAGCCAGCAGCTGCGTCCTTTCATGCAGCTACCCACTGATAAGTATCTTGTGACCGTGGTGGGTGGGTCGCATCTGAGCGTTGGCGATCCCAACAACCTCAACGCCGACCTGGGCCGCATTCCGTTCATGGCTGAGTTGCCAGACGTTACCACTGCCCCTCTGCGCATTTTTCTCCAAGGGGTGAGTTTCAGCTTTATTATGCAGCAGACTCCCGAAGCTGACGCCTACGCTCCAGCTCTAAACCCCGCCGTGGCCCATGCGTTTTCGACGACGACGATGTCACTGCGCCTGAGCCAGACCGTGCCCGAGGGTCTGGCCGCCTGGCCCCGGCTGCGCCAAAGCGGGCCGTACCGCCAAGAAGGGTTAATCAGCTACCTGCCCTCGCTCCTCCACCTTGAGGCCCTGGCAATTCAAGACCAGGTTCGGGCGCTACAGCGTCAGATGATTGCCTATCTGCGTCACTCCCCCCCTTCCCTAACAGCGGTGTATTGGCCCTTTTTGGTGCCACAGCTGCCTATGCAGGCCCATCAGCCCGGCAGCAAACCAGCCGCCGCCCAGTAGCGGGCTATGTTTTGGCACCTAACCCCGTCGATATGGAGCCAGTGATATAAACCCAAAACCCGCTATCCCTGGGAATCCATGGTGTACCCGTCGGGCATGATGGTGCCATGCACATCGGTACGCCGCAAGTTGGTGTAGTCGAGCTTAGCGTTGATCATGACCGCGTCGGTTAGGTCAGCTCCGCTGAGGTTTGACCAGCTCAGGCGGGTGCGATATAGAGTTGCCCCCCGCAGATTGGCCCCCCGCAGTGAGCTCCAGCTCAGGTTGGCCCCGCGCAAATTGGCGTGAGATAGATTGACATTCACCAGGTTGGTGCTCGTCAGCTTAGCCCGGCTCATGTCGGCTGCCTGAAAATCAGCCCCTTCAAGGGTCGCTCCAGTGAACACCGCCCCCACTAGCACCGCTCCCCGCAGGATGGCTCGGTTCATCAGTGCGCTGGTCATGTTGGCGTGCTCCAGGTTAGCGCCTTCCATATCAGTTGCCAGCATTCTGCCCCGGCTGAGGCTGGCCTCGCTCAGCACGGCCTTGTGCAGCGTAGCGTGGTCGAGCACGGCTTCGTTGAGGTTGGTTTCGCGTAAAACCGCCTGGGTTAGGTTGGCTCGCACCAGGTTGGCGCTGCGCATACCCGCCTCGCTCAGGTCGGCCCCCACTAGGCGAGCATCGGCCAGGTCAGCCCCAATTAAGTTGGCTAAAATCAGCGTGGCTTGGTCAAAATTGACGTCGGTGAGCTTAGCCTCGCGGAAGTTGGCCCCCACCAAAGTGGCTCCAGCAAAGGTCGTATTTTGTAGATTGGACTGACGGAAATTGGCCCCGCTGAGGTTCTGTTGACTCAGGTCAGCGCCAATGAGCTGAATGCCGCGAAAGTCTCGTTCTCCGGCCGCGTAGCGCTCTAGCAGATCGGCAACGGTTATATCTACAGGTAGGTTAGGCAGTTGAGAACTGAAAAACTGGGAACTAGAAGGGGGCGTTTCCAAAGAAAATCCTCAACGGCAACGATAATCAGGGTTTGAGCTACAACTCTCAGCATTTCAGGACACCGGAGTAACGGTTTGGGCAAACAAAGGAAGTGTCATCTGCCCTAGGTCGGATGTTTTAGGATAACCAGAAGCCTGCCTTCGGTAAATGGTTGCCTGACTATGACAGTTCTGATCTCTGCAACCTTAACAGTTCTCAATCTGCCCTACCGGGGTGAGGCCAGAAAAACCAGCCGATCTACTCAGGCCCTAAGCTTTAGTAGTTCAACCCTAGCCCATCCTCAAAGGGGGCGCGGTACAGATCTTGACCTAAGGTATGCTAGGTCTGATTTTAGGTCGTTGTAGTCTGTCGTCTTGGTCGCTTATCTATGCCCCGATCGCTGCTCACCCTCCTGCGTCGCCGCCTATTCTGGCTGACTCTGCTGCTGACGGTGTGGCTACTGTGCAGCGGTCAGGCTCCGGCGGGAGCGCTGGCTCTAACGGGCCAGGGACAAAGTCTGGGCGATCGCCTAGCGGCTTTTCCCCAGTGGGGTACTAAGCCCGCCTTGCCTGCGGCCCAAGGTGACTTGATCTACCCTGACTGGTTGCAGGGCAAGTGGCAGCTAACCAGCACCCTGGTTGATCTAGCCGCCCCAAGGGCCCCTGAGGTGGTGACCCCTGGCTTTGAGGGCAACCGAGCCCATCTGGGTATACCAGTGACCTGCTCGGTGCAGTTTGTCGCAGCGTCCCAGGGGGCAAAGCGGGGGCCATTAGGGGCAGCGCAACGTTTAATTCCTGCTGTAGCCGGTTCGCCTCAAACCGTAGCCGATCGCGCCTTTAATGGATTAAGCATGGCTCGCGCCTACCTGGGAACAGTGGTGCAGGCGGTCAAGGTAGACCCCAACAATCCTAATCGCCAGGTGACGCTGCTGAAGGGCGATCGCCAGCTTGAGTCCACCGTGACGGCCCGAGCCATTGAAGTGCCGGGGGAGGCCGAGTTTATCACCGTAGAGCGATTCCAGCAGGTGTTTCGGGGTGGCGTTGCGGCTCCCTACTTCAACGAAGTGGAAATTATTACCGCTTATCGTCGAGCGGCGGTGGCTTCTGCAGGGTCGGGTTTCGCCGATCGTGTGGGGGCTGACCAGGTGACGGCGGTATACCTATCGCCTCAAGATCCCGATTTTCTCAAGGCCCCAAATCAACCTGTGGCGCTGTATCGCTATCGCCTGGAACTGGTCTTGATGTGAGCCAAGTTTGGGAGCAGTGGGCTATTCTGCCGAAACCCCAGCCCTAACCTAACCCTAGGGTTGAAACTCTGTCTCGTTGAGCAGGGCCAATGCGGTGCGCCACACCATATAGCCGTCCTGGTTGAGGTGCAGTCCGTCGGTGGTAAGGTCGGCTCGCAGGTAGCCGTCGCCATTGGCAAACAGCGGATACAAATCCAAAAACTCAGCCCCGGTCTCAGCAGCTACGGCCTTAAGCTGGGCGTTCACCGCGCGAATTAGATCGGGGGACACGGCCACTAGGCGATCGCGCCCTTCCCAGGTGGCCGTCTCACCGCCGTGGGGCAAGATTGACTGCACCACCACCCGCGTTTGGGGATGAGTCTGGTGCAGGTAGTCCACCATTTTGCGGACGTTGTACACCAGGTCGGCCTCAGAGCCGCCCCAAATCAGGTCATTGATGCCTACCATAATGAACACTGCTTCGGGCGAGGTGTTGTCGAGCAGGTAGAGGCGATCGCGCAGCCCGGTCGATTTTTCTCCTGAGATGGCTTGATTCAGCCAGGTTCTGCGTCCCGGCAGCATGTTGGCTGGAAACCACAGCGTCAGCGAATCGCCCAGCAAAACCGTCTGATTGGGAGCATTAATGGCTACCATCGCTTCAGCTTCGGCTGCTAGCAGCGCTACCCACTGCTCGTAGTCGAGGCTGTGGCGTGTTTCCGACTCGGGCTCAAAGGGGGCCACAGTAGCCTGCGGGGCAGCCGCAAAGGCGTTGGCTTGGGGCAGCACCGCATCCCCCGCTTGACTCAGCTGCCGCAGCATGGCCATCGCCGTAATAAATAGCAGCCCATTCAACACCAGCGACAGCAGTGCCCAGGGGGGAACCCCCTGAAGCCGATGTAACGCCAAGCGAAACTGAAGATAGGGTTGAAGCGGTAAAGCCACAGCGATATACCTACAAACCTGGAGCTAGAGAACCAGCCCTGCCAATGGGTCAAATTGTAGATAGATTTTCCCCCACAAACCACTATTGCGGCGAGGGTTTTTTACTTGCTTTGAAGGATGGCGAAACGCAAGTTACACGTTAAAGCGAAACAGCATGACGTCGCCTTCCTGCACCACGTACTCTTTGCCCTCGCTGCGCACCTGCCCCTTATCTTTGGCTGTGGCCATCGAACCCGCTGCTATCAGGTCGTTGTAGGCCACCGTCTCGGCGCGAATAAAGCCCCGCTCAAAGTCGGTGTGAATGACGCCAGCGGCCTGGGGGGCGACCATCCCGGTCTTAATCGTCCAGGCGCGGGTTTCCTTAGGGCCGGTGGTGAAATAGGTGCGCAGCCCCAAAAGTTCGTAGGTAGCGCGAATCAGGGTCTTGAGGCCACCCTCCTCAACCCCCAGAGCCTCAAGAAAGTCCTTGCGCTCCTCGTCGTTTAGATCTACCAGCTCCGACTCCACCTGGGCCGAAATTACCACCACTTGGGCATTTTCTGCCGCCGCCACCGCCCGCACCTGCTCCACCCAGGCATTGCCGCTGGCCAGATCATCTTCAGAGACGTTGGTGGCGTAAATCACCGGCTTGCGGGTGAGCAACCCCAGGGGCTTGATGATCGCCTCGGCCTCGGCGTCGAGCTCTACCTGGCGGGCGGGTTTGCCCTCGTTGAGCACCGGCAGTACTTTTTCGAGAATGGCCAGCTCGGCCTGGGCCTCTTTGTCAGCGCGGGCCAGCTTGCGCACCCGATCGACCCGGCGTTCGAGCTGGGACAGATCAGACAGGGCTAACTCGAGGTTAATCACCTCGATGTCGCGCACCGGGTCAACCGAACCGGAGACGTGAATGATGTCATCGTCCTCAAAGCAGCGCACCACGTGGACGATCGCATCCACTTCGCGAATGTTGGCCAAAAACTGGTTGCCCAGCCCCTCGCCCTGGCTGGCCCCCTGCACTAGGCCGGCAATATCGACAAACTCAACCCGAGCGGGCACAGTCTCTACCGAGCTAGAAATATCGGCCAGCACCCGCAGCCGGGCATCGGGCACCGCCACAATTCCGACGTTGGGCTCGATGGTGCAAAAGGGAAAGTTGGCGGCCTGGGCCTTAGCGTTGGCCACTACGGCGTTAAACAGGGTCGATTTGCCAACGTTGGGCAGGCCAACAATGCCAGCTCGTAACATGAGGTAACTCTAAATTGAGATCAGTTAGATAGGTGTTTGCCGCCATCGGCAAACACCTATCTAGCATAGGAGAGGATGGGGCCATTGCGGAGGTGTTGCTATACCCTTAAGGCAAACCAAACCAACGACCGCAAAAGGGTGAGCTATGGCTGGAGTGACAGGGGCAGGGCGGCGGGTGCCGCTCTTTCTAGTGGCAGGGCTAGTGGCGCTGGGGCTAGCGGGGTGCAGCACCCTGGGTCTGTCGCGATCGCCCGAGGGTACTGGCGAGATGAGCAACCAGTACGTTGATCAGGGGTTTCGCGGCAATATGCTGGTGAGCCGCATCAAGCCCGTGCAGATCCGGCTGCCCAATGGCTGGAGCGCTGCCCCCACGGGCACCCTGCACAACAACGCCGACCTTGAAGCCTATAACCTCGACGAAAATATGTTCTTGGTCGTGTTGGGAGAGAATCGCGAGGCGGTGGCCCCCGGCAACGTTGAGGAGCAAGCCAACATCTATCTACAAATTCTCAAGGGCGGCTTTAGTCAAGTTCTGGCCAACCAGGCCCGCACGGGCGTCGAGCGGATCAGCAGCTTCCCGGCGGTGCAGTACGAGGTGCGAGGCAATGTGTCTGAGCAGGCTATAGCTTACCTACACACCACCGTTGAAATGGGCGAAGACTACTATCAGGTGGTGGTGTGGACCCCCGACGATCTGCGCATGGCCAATGCCGACGCCATGCGGGCCGTAGTCGAGGAATTTCGAGCAACTCAGCTTTAAGCGCCGCCATTCTGTGGCCTAATAGAGTCTGTGGCTTCGTGGCTATTACGCCTCGGCCTCAGCCCCTAGCCCAAGGATATTGTCATGCTGCGCTGGCTTACTGCACCGTTTTTTACCCGAGCTATTTTCTCTAAGGTGACAACCCGCTTGAGTCATGGCATTGGATTGGCCTGCGCGGCCCTGGTGCTGTGGTTGAGTCTGGGCGGTCAGCCTGCGGCTCTAGCCGGTCTCACCGACGACAATTACGACGGCAATATCTTTGCGCTCTATGCCGGCAACGGGTCGCTAGTACCGCCCAAAGTCAGTCTGGAGCAATCGCTACGCTACGGCAAAGCCGCCATTGTGGTGATCTATGTGGACGACAGCAGCGACTGCAAGAAATTTGCGTCGGTTGTTTCCCAGCTGCAAGCCCCCTACGGGCGGGTGGCTAACTTTGTGCCGATTATGGCTGACTCAATTCCTGTCAAAGCCGCCTACGAGCCTAACGAGCCCGGCTTCTACTTTAAGGATGCGGTTCCCCAAACCTTGGTGTTCAATTCCCAGGGAGAGCTGGTGTTTAACGAAGTTGGCCTAGTCCCCTACGAGGCGATCGACGATGTCATGCGAGAGGTCTTTGACCTACTGCCCCGCACCGAGTCGGAAGAGCTGCGCCGCCGCCCCATCAACGAGGTGAATTCGGAGCTGGTGCCAGAGCAGTAGATCGATTTAGCGATTGCTTCCGAACCACAGTTTGTGCGCTCCGCCGTTAGGTCTCCGTGATTCTGGGGGGCCTTGCGTGTTCTGAGGCGATCGCGCCGTCTAAGAATTGGCCACCTGCTGTACCAACGGCCGAAAAAATTCCTTTAAGGGAGCCTGGGCTGTTGCCAGCGTGGGGTAGGGACGAGTGCTGTAGTCTTTGCCCACCTCCAGCGGAAAGGGGTCTACATCATCCAGCGGTACCCAAGTGGCTCCGGCGGCTTGGGCGATCGCCCACACCGCCGCAATATCCCAAATTTTAGGCGTAGCCTCCACCGCACCGATCGCCCACCCGGCCCCCACCAGCAGCAAATTGTAAGCCGCCGACCCCAGCATACGAATCTTGCAAGGAAAGGGCTTTTCTAGCACCGAGGTGCTGCGGGCGCAGAGGCTAAAGAACTGGGTTTTATCTGGCTCAGCCTCACTGCTGCGGATGGGGCGACCGTTGCAGAAAGCTCCGTTGGGCATCTCCAGCCCACTCTCCCCTGGCCAATAGCCGTAGAAAGACTGGTTAAGCGGCGGCATGGCTACGTAGCCAAACACCGGGGTGCCCCGATATAGCAACCCCAGGGAGATGCCCCACACCGGAATACCGCGAGTAAAGTTGGTGGTGCCGTCGATCGGGTCAATAATCCAGCACCAGTCGGTGGCGGGAAAGATGTGCTCCACCTCTTCGCTGAGCACGCCGTGGTCGGGGAAGGTTGCCGCGATGGCGGCGCGCAGGGTGTCGTCGGCCCAGCGATCGCACCTAGTCACCAAACTGCCGTCGGCTTTTAAATCGGCCTGCACCCGGCCAAAGTCTTCGAGCAGCTTTTGCCCCACGGTTGTTGTGGTCGCCTCGGCAAAGGCCAGCACCTCATCCCAAAAGTTTTGTGCCATGGTTAATCCAGATCGCTTTCTATGGCAGCGGCGATCGCCGCCTTGGTATTGGCCTGAAATTCTTGAATATTCACCCGGCTGAGCAGCCAAATCGCGATCAGCATGCCGATCGCTTGCAGAGTAAACACCAGCCCATAGGCTAAAAACGCCTGCGGCTGGCCAACTTCCCCCGCTCCGTTAAAGGTTCTAAGCAGGGCGCGACCCAGATCGAGCACGCCGCCGCCGAGAACGGTGGCGCTGCCTCGGGCGATCGCCTGGGCCAACCCCCAGGCCCCAATAAACGTCCCCGCTGTCTCGGCCACCGTCAGATCGAGCATCAGCACGATCGCCCCCAGGGTGAGAATGCCAGAGGCCGTGCCAAACAAAAACACCGCCGTCAGCAAAACCGCCGGGTTCCCGGTTAGCCCCGACAGGGTAATGCCCACCAGGCACACCGCCGCCCAGCTACAGCCCAGCACCACCGTACGCTTTTTGCCTAGACGGGGTACCAACAGCCAGCCGCTGACAATAATGCTCAGCAGCGTGCCCATGCCAAAGGCGGCGTTGAGCTGGGTGGTTTCGGCAATGGTCATACCAAAGACTTCGCCGCCGTAGGGCTCTAGCACCGCGTCCTGCATAAACAGGCTGAGGCTAAGCACCAGCAAAAAAGTAAAAAAAAGCCCCGTCTGGCGGCTAGCGGTGAGAACTTTCAGAGCCCGCCCGAAGGTAATACTGTCTTCTCGATGGCCCTCCTGGGCCGGTCTGCGACCATCGCGCAGCGACGATCGCTGGGTCAGCCGCGAATATTTGCGCTCAATGCCGTAGGTGCTCAGCACCGCCAGCACGCATACCACCGCTGGAGCAATAATAAACAGCCGATTCACCGCACTGCGCACCTGCTCAAAGGGGGCATTTAGCTCAATTGGCTTGAGCACGATGGAGGTGATAATCACCCCGGCGATAATGCCCACCATCAGCATGGCCCAGCCGATGCCCACCAGGCGCGATCGCGAGTCTTCGTCCGACACATCTACCAGCAGCGCTGTAAACGGGGTCGAAGTGGCACTCAGCGCCAGGCCATAGATCGCAAACAGCAGCCCCAGCAGCCCTACCCATGGATACACTGCTGGCCCCCAGCCCTCCTCGGCAATGCGGCTGCCAATCTGCCACACCACCTGCAGCGCGCAAAACGCCGTCACCGCCACCGTCACAATGCCCAGCCAGATATAGCCGCTGCGGTGGTGGCCAAAAATTGGCCTAGAGTCAGACATCTGGCCAAACCACACTCGGGCCGGGGCCATAAATTGGTGTACTGCAATGACCCCCGCCGCCACCAGCGCCGGTACGCGCAACTCGTCAATCATCACCCGGTTGAGCACTCCCAGGGTGAGCAGGGACATAATGCCCAGCCCCATGTTGAACACCCCTAGGCGCAGCATAGTCAAAAGGCCCAGGCTGGGCTTGGGGACGGCCACCGAGCCTGGAGCCGAGGGCGAAACATCGGGGCTAGTCATAGGCTTTGCGGAAAAATCGTCAGAGGATAGTACTACCTTAGAACCTAATTGTATGGGCATACCAGGCCGCTCCTAACCCAGGGTGCGAGTTGGGAAAACATTTTG
>JANPIO010000251.1:0-4977 GCA_031425055.1 Phormidium sp. VAR_61_metabat_6 | reverse complement strand
ATCGCAGCTTCTCCAACGCTTCCACCAGCTCTCGCCGCAGCCGATTTAGCTCGCTGACGGGGATCATCACATTCCCCTGGAGATGATTACTGAGGGATTTGAGATGAAACGGGGTGTTGCCTAGACGGCCCAGCTGCTGCTGTAGGCGATCGCCCGTCAAAGGCTTCGAGTGGGCCTCCACCAGCGGCATTGTCGAAGTTACCTGGGCGATGTGGCCTTGGCTGTCGCGGGCGATCGCCACCATTTCTTGCCCCACCGCACCATGCACCTCAATGGTGATGGGCCGCGTGAATTTGGGGCGATCGCCTGCGTAGGTCTGCTGAATCTCTTTATCCAAGGCCGGATCGCTGGTTTTCCAGAGCTTATCGCCGGGGCAGATGCGGCGCAGGTTGAGGGCATCACGACCAAACGTTAGCCGGGTTTCTGGGCCGACCTTGTCTACTTCATAAACGCGGCCTCCCTGCTCTTTCTCGGCGGGGTGGCCGTCGTCAAACACCACGCCGTCACCAGGCTTAATCGGAGCCTGAGCGTTCAAAAACACAGCATCGGCGGTGACACGGGTGATCTCTCCCAGATAAACCCCGCGCTTTTTGCCAAAGCGGGCGTGAACTAGGGCCTGGTTGTCGATGCCCTCAAACCAGCCGGTGTAGAGACCGCGAGAGAAAGCCATTTCGAGCTGGTAGCGTTCCTGAGCGGGTAAGTGGGTGAATGGGTGGATGGGTGGATGGGTGGATGACTCCGTAGCATGGGTCAGCGCTGAGCCCTCATCCTCAGATGCCAACCGATTTCTAGACCTACGTTCCCCCGTCGCCAACCGATCCAACGCTTGGCGATAGACGCGGGTGACGTTGGCGACGTACTCGGGCGCTTTGAGACGGCCTTCGATTTTGAGGCAGCTGACGCCAGTTTTCACCAGCTCGGGCAAGACATCCAGGCCAGAGAGGTCTTGAGGGCTGAGCAAGTAGGCGCGATTCGCGGAGCGATCCGTCCCGGAATCGCCCAAATCCACCCGTTCCCCATCGGCGATCAAATCGTAGGGCATGCGGCAAGCCTGGGCGCATTCGCCCCGGTTGGCCGACCTGCCGCCTAGGGCTTCGCTGGTGAGGCACTGGCCTGAGTAGGCCACGCACAGCGCCCCATGGACGAAGACCTCTAGGGGGAGAGCGATGTTGCGATCGCCCATCTGAGCCTGAATTTTGGTCAGGTCTTTAATCGAGCACTCCCGCGCTAGCACTACCAGCTGACAGCCCAGATCGCGGGCAAACTCGACTCCGGCAGTGCTGGTCACCGTCATCTGCGTCGAGCCGTGGATGGGGAAATCGGGCGATAGATGGCGAATTAGCCGACAAATCCCGATATCCTGCACGATGACTGCATCGACTCCGGCGGCAATCATCGTTTTGAGATATTGCGCGGCCTCTGCTAGCTCTGAGGGAAATACCAGCGTATTCAGCGTGACGTAGCCCTTCACGCCGCGCCGATGGAGAAAGGCCATCAGCTCAGGCAAGTCGGCCTCGGTAAAGTTCTCGGCTCGCATGCGGGCGTTGAAGCGATCGAGGCCAAAGTAAATGGCATCGGCCCCATTTTCGATCGCCGCTTTGGCGCAGTCCCAGTTACCGGCTGGAGCTAGCAGCTCTGGCAGAGGGGGTGACATTACTGGGGCATTCAAACTAGCGGTGGGGTCGAGGGCAGGCATTGGGTTAGGCTCACAGAGCTAAATAGTGACCTCCAACAGGCGGTCAGCGGCACCCTTCTATTGTTACAAATTCCAGACGATTGAAAGCTTGGCAAGGCGATGGATTGTCGCAGGGGGCGATCGCACCATTGTTTTGAGGCCATTACACAGAGCAATAAATATTTGGTGATGATCCCACTGGTTCCTACAATGGTTGAACTAACTATTGGTTGCAAAACCCTGGAGAAATCTATGAGTCGTCCGATAATCCTCGGCATTGTGGGTGACAGCGCGGCGGGTAAGACCACTCTGTCGCGGGGCATCGCGCAGATTTTAGGCGAAGATCAAGTCACCATCATCTGCACGGACGACTACCACCGCTACGATCGCAAACAGCGCAAAGAAATGGGCATTTCGGCCCTGCACCCCGACTGCAACTACATCGACATCATTCAGCAGCACTTGGGCCTGCTGCGCACCGGGCAGCCCATTCTCAAGCCCATTTACAACCACACCACTGGCGAGTTTGACGCCCCTGAATATATTGAGCCCAGGCGCTTTGTCATTGCCGAAGGGCTGCTGGGCTACTCGACCCGCGCCTGCCGCGATGCCTACGACGTCAAGGTCTATCTAGCCCCGCCCGAAGACCTGCGCGCCAATTGGAAGATCAAGCGCGACACCCGCAAGCGCGGCTATACTCCCGAAGAAGTCATCGAGCAAATCAAGGCGCGGGAAGAGGACTCCGAAGCGTTCATTCGTCCCCAGCGACAGTGGGCCGACGTGGTAGTCAGCTTTTACCCCCCCGATGGCAACAGCAGCGGCGACGAACTGCTGCTCAACGTGCGTCTGGTGATGCGGCCCACCATTCCCCACCCCGACTTTACCCACCTGCTGGAAGACAAAAACAGCGGCTCTCTGGGTGACGCGGTGCGCATGGGCCTCGATCGCGACATGGGCAAGCCCGTAGACGTACTCGAAATCGACGGCCACGCCACCGAAAAATCCGTGCAAGAGTTAGAGCGCACTCTATGCAGCGAAGTTCCCTACCTGGGCAAGTTTTGCAGCATTGAGGGCAACACCGACATCGGAAAAGTAGTGGGCACCACAGGCGAAACGCTGCAAAGCTATCCCCTGGCGCTGACCCAGCTGCTGATTACCTACCACATGCTCAAGGCCGCCAAAGTCTCCGAGTAGGGGCAAAGGGCAGTTCGCTCTCCCCAAGATCCCCAACTGCAGCAGTATAGGGGATTGCCAAAAAATAGCCGATCGCTCTGCCTCTGCTCAGCGATCGGCTATTTTTTAGCATGTGTGGACTACTGTTGCGACAACGCTTCGTCCCGCGTCAGCTCGCTCAGCATCATTTGAATAAAATTAGAGGCCACCTCCGCCGACTGATCGTGGGTGGCAAATACGATCGCTAGGCTGTTGGTGTCTCCAGCCCCGTAGCAGAGCACCCGAAAAGAGCCGTCTTCAAAGTAACCAGTGCGATCGATGCCGCCCTGGTCAGACTCGACCCCCAAGCTGTCGATTAGTTGGTCAGCACGCGTTAGGCAGCCCGCCACATCAGTGTCGAGCAGCTGGTCGCCGCTGGCAATTTCAGGACGAGCGTTGGCGGGCTGAATTAGAGCGGCTAAGCCGAGGCCAGTAAGGGCGATCGCGTATAGATGCCGTTTCATAGGAATTAAAACTAGGGTTAAGGACAACTGCCGCACCGTTTGAGGGTGCCTCGCCGCCTGCGCTGGTGGCAAAGGATTGTTTCACGGGCTGATCAGTTAATACAGGTTGCCCCCCAGCTTTCCGGATGCCATCGCGCAAAAAAGCGCCGGAGCTAGTAGCTCCGGCGCTTGGGGTGTTGAGGAGTGAACGATTAATTATTAATTTAGGAGCTCGGTGTGTCACTGAGGTAGCCGAGGTATGACAACCCTGTGACATTTTTCGCTGCCCTTTTTTAACAGCATGGTCTAGGCTGATCTTTCCAGAGTCTTTTGGCCCTGACCATTTAACCTTGCCCATTTACCCTGTCTCTGCTGCCTCCGTGACCCAGCCCGATGCCCTGCGCCATCTACTTAACGCCGTTTCTCAAGGGCAGCTTAGCCCCGATGCCGCCCTTGACCGACTCAAGTACCTCGATTTTGAGCCGGTTGATGACTTCGCCAAGGTCGACCACCACCGCACCCTGCGCACCGGCTTTCCAGAAGTTGTCTGGGGGCCAGGCAAAACCCCCCACCAGATTGTGCAAATCATGCGCAGCCTGCACCAGCACAATCCGGTGGTCATGGCTACTCGCATCGAACCCGAGGTTTTTGCCCAGGTAAAGCAGCAGATTCCGGCGGCGCGATACTACGACATGGCTCGCATTTGCGCCCTAGTGCCCTTGGGTTGGACAGCCCAGCACCCCGGCACCATTGGCGTGCTGACCGCCGGCACCGCCGACCTGCCCGTGGCCGAAGAGGCTGCCATTACCGCCGAACTGAGCGGCTTTACGGTCAAACGCCTGTGGGATGTCGGAGTAGCCGGACTGCACCGCCTGCTGCACCACCGTCACTTGATCCGCGACATGGATGTGCTGATTGTTGTAGCGGGCATGGAGGGCGCGCTTCCTAGCGTAGTCGCGGGCCTAGCGGATTGCCCAATCATCGCAGTACCCACCAGCATTGGCTACGGAGCCAGCTTTAATGGCCTCTCGGCCCTGCTCACCATGCTCAACTCTTGTGCGGCGGGCATTGGCGTTGTCAACATCGACAACGGCTTTGGCAGCGCGGTACTGGCCGGGCAGATTTTGCGCACCGGAGCGCGGCTGGGGAGTAAGGGAGTGGATGGGTAAGGGAGTGGATGGGTAAGGGGGTGGATGAGTGGAGAGTTTTGGGTTTTAAGTTTTGAATTTACGCCTTCAGCGCTCAACTCAAAACTCAAAATTAAGCATTCAAAACTCTCACTGATTAGCGCAGGTCGGGGGGCATGGCGGCGGGCTTGACGTCAATGCTTTGATCGCGGCCATCGCGGTGAATATCAAGCTTGAGGGTGCCGCCAATTTCGGTTGCTTCTACCCGAGCCTGCACGTCTGGCGGGCTATCAACTGGGTCACCCTCAATGGCGCGGATGACATCCCCAATCTTCAGACCTGCGGACTGGGCCGGGCTGTCGGGCAGCACCCCGACAATGAGCACGCCGGGCTCATCGTCGTTGTCGATTTTAAGATTAAGCTGCTCTTCTTCGTTGAGGCGATCGACCATCTCGGCGGAGAGTTCGACCATTTGAATGCCGAGGAATGGGTGCTGCACTTCACCGTTGGTAAAGAGCTG
>JANPIO010000250.1:0-3444 GCA_031425055.1 Phormidium sp. VAR_61_metabat_6 | reverse complement strand
GGCCTTTGGGCATTCGGCGGCGGTGGCGGTGGTGATGGGCCTGATCACTAGCATTGCGGGCGGCATTATTCGCGATGTGGTGACCCATCGACCGACGCTGCTGCTGTCGCGGGAGCTGTATGCGACGCCGATTGTGCTGGGCGGCATGCTCTACGTGGGGCTGCTGCACCTGGTACCTTCTTCCTTCTGTCGGTTGATCGCTATGGGGATGATTTTTGGCATTCGCGCGATCGCCATTCGCTGGCAGCTGTTTTTGCCCTTGCGGCTGACCCTCAAAATTGATTTAGATCAGGAGAGGCGTCACTAATGCTAAGTTGAAGCATCCCAGATTGTGTCTACCTATGGATTCGCCTCTGAGCCCAGAACAGAAACTGGAGTATCTATACCGGGAATATGTGCGGCTAAGCGAAAAGGCAGAAGACTATGTCAAAGAAAGTTTCAATGACTTCAAGCTATTTGGCGCGGTAGGTGCTGTAGCTGTACTTTGGAAGCCCATATCCGATGCGATCGCAGCAAGTTTTCCTGTATTCTCTCCAAACCTAATTTTGTTCTTTGGCTTTCTGTGCTTTTACGTGGTGTTTGGGTTGATCTGTGGTCTGGCGCTGCTTAGACATGCCTATGGCTGGTACTTCGTCTATAACCTAAGAGCCTATGAACTGAAAATAAAGCATATGCTCGACGAAGCGGATAGCTCACAAATTTTTAACTTTAACTTAGGCAAAGAAGAACCCAGATTCATCACATCGGTTTATCGGATTTCGTTTAGGCTTCTAATCACTGTTTTTGGTTTTTCAACCACTGTATTGCCGTTTGTAATTATTTTACAGAGTAGTGTTGGGCTGGCGCTACTTTACCTAGCTATAGCTGTTTTAGGAGCGCTTGCCTACCTCCAATGCTTTAAGCGCATGATGAGGCAGTATTCCACCAGCGACTTTTTTGGTTTTTAACTGAGCTTTATAGGCGATCGCATTCCTTCTAAAAATGCCTTAATACTCTGCTCGCCGCGCTGGGCGTTGCCGGTGGTTAGAAAGTCAATCGACCTTCAGCAATCTTCTGCACCTGCGGAGCCGTACCGACACAAATCACAGAGCATTAATCCTACCGATCTACTTCCTGGCTAAACTGAGAAGCAGCATCCCTACCGCCCGTGGATGAAGACGCGCTCAACAGTGCGCCATAATGGGGCCAGATTTAGCAAATTGTCTGAATGGCTGACCTTCCCCACCGCACTAATTCCCTGGCCTGGCAGATTCGTCAGGGGGCACAAAACCTGGGGGAATGGTTTGAGTACCAGTTTTCTCAAGTCGATATTGACCAACCCGAGATGCCCAATTGGGGCTGGCTTGGCCCATTGGCCGAGGGACTTTTTTGGCTGGCGATCGCAGCCCTGGCCCTCTGGACGAGCTGGCTGCTCTACCGAGCTATTTTGGCCTATCTCGACTACCGACAGCGGCGGGTGAAGTCAGGCGCGACCCAGTTGTCGACCCCGACCGAAGCCGCCCTCAAACAGGCGGCCCACTGGTGGCGTGAGGCCCAGCGGCTAGCCCAGCAGGGCGACTATGCTGGAGCCTGCCAGGCGCTCTATATGGCGGGTTTGGCGCGGCTCAACGATACCGAGCGGGTGCTCTACCGAGCCAGCCGCACCGATGGTGAATACCTCGATTGCATCGCTACCGAGCCCAGCCGCCCCTACGAATTGCTGATTCGCACCCACGAGCGCATCGTCTACGGCGAGGCAATGGCGACGGAAGAAACCTACCAGCGCTGCCGCCGTGCCTATCAGGAGATCGCCCAGTCGTGACGCGATCGCTTCCCTTCAACCGCCGCAGGTTGATTTTGGCATTGCTGGCTCTGGCGCTGCTGCTGGGGCTGATGATAATCAGCGCTCCCGCCACCAGCCGTTCAGACAGTGGCTCGACCTGGCACCGAGGCCCGGCAGGCTATAGCGCCTGGTATGAGTCTCTGGAGCAGCAGGGCGTCACCGTGCAGCGCTGGCAGCGCCCGGTGGAAGATTTGATTGAGCAGCTTGGAAAAGCCAAGGAGGCCACCGTCACCCTGATTCAAGATCGATCGGCCATCCCCGAAACCCTGGTGGCGGTGCTGCCGGGATTTATCGACGAGCCAAGCGTGTCGGCCCTGCTGCCCTGGATGCCCGACTGGCTAGAGGCCGGTCATCGGCTGGTGGTCCTAGGCGTTAAGTTTCCAGCGACAGCCGCCCCCTTTTCGCAAACCCTGACCCGTGAAGCTGGCCCAGTGAAGGTTGACACTCGCCGCCGCTACAGCCAAGGGCCAAAAATGGGCGTTGCCCTAGAAGACGAGTATGGGGCGGTGGTCTGGCAGCAGGCCTTTGGGTCGGGCCAGGTGACGATGGTGGCCACGCCCCACCTGGCCGCCAACGCCTACAGTAACCAGCCAGGAAATTTTGCCCTATTGACGGAGCTGGTGACGAGCGCGGGCGGGCGGGTGTGGGTCGATGAGTACCTGCATGGCTACCGGGATGAGGAGGCGATCGCCACAGAGGTCGGCAGCGACGACGCTAGCTGGCTCAACTACCTGGCTCGCACACCTCTGGCCATTGTGGTGCTTCAAGTCCTGGCGGTAACGCTGCTGGCGCTGCTAGCCCTCAACCGCAGGCTGGGTCAGCAACAAACCCTACCAGCTCTACAAGTAGACAACAGCCGGGCCTACATTCAGGCTCTGGCCGGGGTGCTGCACAAGGCGGGCAGCCACGACTTTGTAGTGCAGACCCTGAGCCAGGCCGAGCGCATTCGCCTGCAAAAATCGCTGGGGCTAGGCAATACACTGCTGCCGGTAGAACAACTGCAAGCGGCCTGGAATACCCAGACGAGCCTGCCCGCCACTGACTTGGCGGCAATTCTGAATCCCCCTGCCCTTAAGGGCGAAAGCCAGCTGCGCGACTGGCTCAAGCGGTTACAATCCCTTCACTACCCCGGCAACACCACAGGAGACACCAGCGGGCTATGACCGAGCGACAAACTGACCTACAGGCGGCGATCGCCCGCATCGGCAACACCCTCAGCGGCGTCGTGGTAGGGCAAGAACCCCTATTGCAGGAGTTGCTGGTGGCTCTGCTGGCGGGGGGCCACGTCATTCTCGAAGGAGTGCCGGGCACCGGCAAAACCCTGATGGTGCGCGCCCTGTCGCGGCTGATCCAGGCCGACTTTGGCCGCATTCAGCTCACCCCCGACATTCTGCCGTCGGATATTTCGGGAACCAATGTTTTTGACCTTACCAGCCGCACCTTTACCCTCAAAAAAGGCCCAGTCTTCACCCAGGTTCTTTTAGCGGATGAGATCAATCGCACTCCACCTAAAACCCAGTCAGCCCTGCTCGAAGCCATGGAAGAACAGCAGGTGACCCTCGACGGTACCAGCCATCCCCTGCCCGACCTGTTTTGGGTGGTGGCCACCCAGAACCCGCTGG
>JANPIO010000249.1:0-11224 GCA_031425055.1 Phormidium sp. VAR_61_metabat_6 | reverse complement strand
TACGTCCAAGGGTTTGTGGTTTTGAATAACGGCCAATATGAGCCTATCGAACACGCCTGGATTGAACTGGGTGAAGATATTATCGACCCGACGCTACCGCATATCAATAAGGTTCGACAAGAAATCTACTACTTTCCCGCTCAAAGCCTCAGCATCAAGGCATTAAAAGCCTCTATTGAAGAGGCCCGGGAAGATTACCCAGACGATCCTCCTCTGCCGATTTACGGTGCTCCGCCCTACGAGTATTACGGTGACGTGATGCTAGGGGGAAAGGACTACGTGAATGCTTATCAAGCAGCCGAATTAAAGAGCAAAGAACTCAAGGCAGCTAGAGCAGAACGCAAACAAAAAACGTAATTGCTCAACTGGGTTGATGGGTTCCGACGAATGAGAAAGATCTGCCGCCGCTAGAGAGCCTCAGTTTTGAGGAGAAAGATGCTCTGATACGAGAGCTGTGGCAGGTGGTGCAAGCGTTACGGGAGGCGGCTGAGACGTAAAAGCGCCAAGGAGTCAAGAAAACATCTCACAATTCAAGCTTGCCTCCGGCAAAAGAATTTAAGCGCAATTTAGAGGGTTTCAAACCCACAAACGCAAGCGTGGGCCGAGCAGGGAGGGTGATCTTTTGCAAGGTTACCCATGGTCTTCGCTCCGATTGGGGGGCAGAGTTGTTCACCCAGGTGTGCTCGTTGGTAAACACCGCTCGTCGTCAGGGCATCTCTGCCTTCGAAGCCATTTCTCGTGTCCTCACCTCACAGCAGTCCGATTGGCTACTGACACGAATCGGTGCTATGCCCCAAGCCCTACATCCTTCTGCCTTGCGGGTCTAAGGGCTGGAGTTGAGAGGCTGAAATGCCTCAGCTCAGGTGTACTATAAAGCTAGTTCATTCATACCTTCGATGGTCTGTCGAGGCAATCATGGCCAATTTGCTGCTGATCGAAAGCCCTGGCAAGGTAAAGAAGCTGGGGCAGATCCTGGGTTCGGGCTGGGTGATCAAGGCCAGCATGGGCCACGTGCGCGAACTGGCTAACGACGGCGAAGATGCCCTCGGCTTTGATCTAGGGGCAGATTCTATTGACTGTCGTTACCAACCCCGCGATGACCGCGCCAAGAAAGTTCTGGCGGAGTTGCGCCAGGCGGTCAAAGCTGCCGACTGCGTTTACATTGCCACTGACCCCGACCGCGAAGGTGAAACCATTGACTGGCACCTCCAGCAGGCGCTCAATCTGAAGAATCCTCGCCGGGTGGTCTACAGCGAAATTACCTCCCAAGCGGTGAGAGCGGCGATCGCACGTCCTCGCACCCTCGACCAAAGCCTAGTCGCCGCTGGCCGCGCCCGCGACTGCCTCGATAAACTGGTGGGCTACAAAGGCAGCCGCCACGTGGTCTGGCCCCTGAACAACGGCGCAAAATCTATGGGTCGGGTGCAGAGCGCCACCCTGCATCTGCTCTGCACCCGGGAGCGAGCTATTCAAGCCTTTGTGCCCCAAGACTATTGGAGCGTGTGGGTCACCTACGGCGAGGGGTTCAAAGCGTTCTATCGCAGCAGTCCTAAGCCGCAGCGAAAGCCTGCCAAGGATGCGGAGGATAAGGGCGCTGAGAACGAGTCGGAGCGGGTGACTACTCAAGATCGGGCGGACGGGCTGGTGGCGATCGCCCAATCTCATCCTCACCAAGTTCTCCACATCGAAGGAAAGCAGGCCACCCAGTCGCCCCCGGCCCCCTTCGTCACCTCCACCTTGCAGCAGGCCGCTGGCTCCAAACTGCACTTCAGCCCCGAGCACACCATGAAGGTAGCCCAGGCGCTCTACGAAAAGGGCCACATCACCTACATGCGCACCGATTCGATCACCCTCTCGGCCCCATTTTGTGACGCGGTGCGCCAGTACCTGGAGCAGCATGACCCCACCAACCTGCCCCGCCAAACCACCCGGCACCGGGCGATCAAGGGATCGCAGGAAGCCCACGAAGCCATTCGCCCTACCGACGTCAATCACCTGCCCCAGCGGCTCCAGCGAGAACTTTCAGCCGAGCAGGCCCGCCTCTACGAGCTGATTTGGAACCGGGCGGTGGCCTCGCAATCTGCCCCGGCGCGCCTGCGCAAAACCCGCATTGTCACCCAGTCGGGCGACGCCTACTGGGAAGCCCGAGGCCAGGTGCTCGAATTTGCGGGCTATACCCGCTACTGGAACAACCTCAGCGCCGATGCGGTGTTGCCCGCCCTGACCCAGGGGCAACCCCTCCAGCTCGACCAGGCCCAGGCCGATGCCAAGCAGACCCAGCCGCCATCCCGCTATAGCGAACCCAAGCTGGTGAAGCTGATGGAGCAAAAGGGGATTGGCCGCCCCAGCACCTACGCCCCGACCATCAAAACCCTGCGGGAGAGGGAATATGTGGATCTGCTCCAGGGCACGCTACAGCCGACAGCACTGGGACTGGAGCTCGATGGGGCGTTGGAGAAGCTCCTACCCGATCTGATTCAGCCGGAGTTTACGGCGCAGATGGAGACGGCTTTGGATGCGATCGCTACGGGCGACCAAGAGTGGCAGGCCTATCTGCTCGACTGGAATCGGGGGTACTTTGCTCCGGCGATCGCCCAAGCCAAGTCCCAACTCCTCTCTCTTCCGACCTTTGCCGAGCATCCCCCGACCCAGGGATCGATGTCTTCGGAGCGATCGCCCGTCACCAGAGCCAAGCCTACCAACGGGCAACCGACCAAAACCAAATGCCCCACCTGCGGCGAGACGATGACCAAGCTGCCCTCTCGCTCCAAAAAGATGAAAGCTAAGCACTTCCTCAAGTGCTCAGGCCCCAGCTGCGGCACCGTCATGTTTTGGCATGCCAAAGCCAAACGCTACGAGCTGCCCCAGGCCCAGCGCCAGGCCCTCAATTCCGAGATGTTTACCGATCATCCTTGCCCCGTCTGCGGTGCCTTGCTAGAGCGCTATGCCTACACCAAAGACGGCCAAGACAAAGTCATGCTGCGCTGCTCAATCCTTGAAAGTCGCCGTGGCAAGTGCAAGGAAGTCGCCTTTTTCCAGAGCCGAGGGGAGTTTTGGTCGCCCAAATTTGGCACTTTGAAGCTACCCGCACCTAGCACTTAAGGGCTTTCTAGGAAAGACGTTACCAACCGTCGCGTCACCGTTCCGCCTGCTGCCTCTCACGGGCGAGTTTGGCCTGCCGCTATCAGCAACAGATCGCTTGTGAAATACAATTGGCTACTGAGTTGAGCAATTACGGAGAAAGTCCCCTCTAGGTAACGTTCTGACTTCAAAGTAAATAAACCCGTTAGGCAGTTAACCAACCGGAATGTAGAGATGGCAGCCAGCATAAAGCCGTTACCTGACAAGGCTTTATGCTGCACCCTGACTTAATCTAGCTATGGTGTAGATAGCATCTTTATAGTCTCATGCTGCAAATCACCAACCGCACCGCTATTCCGCTTAGCGAAATTGAGTTAAGCGCCGTCCGTTCCCAGGGGGCGGGAGGTCAAAACGTCAACAAAGTTGCCACTGCCATTCACCTGCGGTTTGACATTAATGCATCGTCTCTATCGCCTCTCTACAAAGAACGTCTGCTCAACCTCAACGACAGCCGCATCACCAAAGAAGGCATTGTCATCATCAAAGCCCAGCAGCATCGTACCCAAGAGCAAAACCGAGAAGATGCCCTCGGTCGCCTCAAAGTTTTAGTCAAAAGCGTCACCATCACGCCTAAAAAGCGCAAACCCACCAAACCCTCAAAAACTGCCAAGCGAAAACGCCTCGACAGCAAAGCTAAGCGTGGACAGATTAAATCTCTGCGGGGTAATGTGCGCGACTGAGATACTTTTATTGCTCCCTAATAGCGGGCAAAAATCTTTCTGCGAACCCGTGCCCAGTCTGACAAACCCTGCTAATGTGAATGTCTGAATTCTGCCGCCAACGGGTGAAGACATCGCCAGTGCTAGCACCATTTGAACTACTGTGGGCTCTGATTGGGTTGGTTCTCACCATTGTGGCCACCTGGATGGAGGCCTTTACTCTCAACGCTCCCTGGACCTGGGGACAGTCTGGTATGGCGCTGCTGTCGCTAGGGGTAAGCTTTCAAGTGGGAGCTGTGCTGCTGACTGGCTGCGTGGGGGGCAAAAACGCCGCAGCGCTGTCGCAGGTGGCTTACCTGGTGTTGGGGTTAGCACTGTTTCGGGTATTTGAGTTTCCGGTATTTACCCAGGGGGGCGGGCTGAGCTACGTGCGTGAGCCGGGCTTTGGCTATCTAATTGGCTTTGTGCCTGCTGGGTGGGTGTGCGGCTACCTGGCCTTTCAAAATCCGCCCAAGCTCGAGACCTTAGCCCTGAGCTGCCTCAGCGGGTTGGGCATCATCCACGGGCTGGGCATTCTTTACCTGACGCTCGCCTCCCTGCTAGGCTGGTTGCAGACTGTCTCGGCCTCCTACTGGGAACTGCTGGTGGGATATTCTATTTTGCCGATACCGGGCCATCTGGTGATAGTGTGTGCGGTGGCAGTGCTGTCGCTGGTGCTGCGGCAGCTGTTGTTTTACTAGGCCCATGAGATTGCGCAATCGTTGGTTTTGGATCGCCGCTGGGGTTGGGCTAGTCCTCGATCAGCTGACTAAGTTTTGGGTAGCTCAAACCTTTGAATTGACTACTCCACCTGACTCGCTACCTATCTGGTCGGGGGTGTTTTACTTTACCTATGTCACCAACAGTGGCGCTGCTTTCAGCCTGTTCAGCGACAACGGCGAGTGGCTCAAGTGGCTGTCGATGGCCGTCAGCCTAGGGCTGATTGCCCTGGGGCTAAAAGCACGATTGCCCAACCGCTGGGAGCAGGTGGGCTACGGGCTGATTCTCAGCGGGGCGTTGGGCAACGGCATCGATCGCCTGCTGTCGGGCGAAGTGATCGATTTCCTAGACTTTCGCCTAATTCGCTTCCCGATCTTTAACGTGGCCGACGTCTGCATCAACATCGGCATCATCTGCCTGCTGGTGGCAGCCCTCAAGGAACCGCCGAAGCGGGGTGAGGGGTAGGGGGTAGATGGGTAGGGGGTAGATGGGTCAACAAAAGTGCTCATCCACCCGCCCCCTCATCTACTCATCTACCCGCCCACTCCCCCGCCACCGGCACCGCTTTCACCTTCCAGATCTCGCGGGCATAGTCGGCGATGGTGCGATCGGCGGAAAATTTGCCGATGCGAGCGGTGTTGAGAATGGCCATACGCACCCAGCGATCGCGGTCTTCGTAGGTGCGGCTGACGTGCTCTTGGCACTGCACGTAGGCCGCAAAGTCGGCCATCACCATGTAGGGGTCATCGACCAGCAGCGAGTCGAGAATAGGCAAGAACAGATTGGGGTTTTCGGGGGAGAACAGCCCAGAGGCGATCGCATCCAGGGTGCGCTTCAGCTCGGGGTTAGTGTCGTAGTAGTACCAAGGGTTGTGGCCCACGGCCTTGCAAGCCGCGACCTGCTCCGTGGTCAGACCAAACAGGAAGAAGTTATCGGCTCCTACCTCTTCGCGAATTTCTACGTTGGCACCATCAAGGGTGCCAATGGTGAGCGCCCCGTTGAGGGCAAACTTCATGTTGCCGGTGCCCGAGGCCTCCATGCCAGCGGTTGAGATCTGCTCTGACAGGTCAGAGGCCGGAAACAGTCGCTGGGCCTGGGAGACGTTGTAGTTGGGCAAAAACACCACCTTCAACCGCCCGGCTACAATCGGGTCGTTGTTGACCACATCGGCTACAGCGTTGACTAGCTTCACGACCAGCTTGGCCATGGCATAGCCGGGGGCCGCCTTGCCGCCAAAGATCACCGTGCGCGGCACGACATGATCCCCAGGGTTTTGCACCATGCGGTTGTAGAGGGTAATCACGTGCAGCACGTTCATCAGCTGCCGCTTGTACTCGTGGATGCGCTTGATCTGCACATCAAACATCGAGTCGGGGTTGACCTCTATGCCTACAGCGTCGTGAATGTAGCGGGCCAGACTCCACTTGTTTTCCTGCTTGATAGCCTGCCAGGCATGGCGAAATTCTTCGTTATCGATGTGGGCTTCTAGATCTTTCAGGCGATCGAGGTCGGTGATCCAGCGATCGCCGATGGTTTCAGAAATGAGCTGCGCCAGGCGGGGGTTGCACTGCAACAGCCAGCGACGGGGGGTAATGCCGTTGGTCTTGTTGCTGAACTTATCGGGCCACAGCTCATAGAAATCTTGCAGCACTTCTTGCTTGAGCAGCTCGGTGTGCAGGGCGGCAACTCCATTGATGGCGTGGCTGCCAACGCAGGCTAGGTTGGCCATGCGCACCCGGCGCTCAGGACCTTCTTCGATCAGTGAGAGGCGCTCCAGGCGATCGGGATCGTTGGGGTAGCGCAGCTTCACCTGATCTAAGAAGCGGTGGTTGATTTCGTAGATGATTTCAAGGTGGCGGGGCAGCAGCTTGCCAAACAAGTCCACTGACCACTTCTCCAGCGCCTCGGGCATGAGGGTGTGGTTGGTGTAGCCAAAGGTGCGCTGGGTAATGTTCCAGGCGGCGGCCCACTCAAAGTTATACTCGTCGATCAGCAGGCGCATGAGCTCGGCGACGCCAATAGCCGGGTGGGTGTCGTTGAGCTGAATGGCGGCAAACTCGGCCAAATTCTCTAGGCTGCTGTGATCGCGCAGGTGCAGGCGAATGATGTCTTGCAGGGAGCAGGCGACGAAGAAGTACTGCTGTTGTAAACGCAGCTCTTTGCCCTGGCGGGTTTCGTCGTTGGGGTAGAGCACCTTGGTGATGTTCTCGGAGATCATCTTGTTGGCCACCGCCCCAAAATAGTCGCCGGCGTTAAAGGCATCAAGGTCAAAGGCTTCTCCGGCTTCGGCCTTCCATAGCCGCAGCAAGTTGACATTCTCGGTGCCATAGCCCGGCACTGGCACATCGTGGGGAATGCCAATCACGGTCTGGGCCTGAATCCACCGCACCTGGTAGTCGTTGTCGTCGTCCTTCTTATAGACTTCGGTGTGGCCACCGAACTTAATCTCAACCCGGTAGTCGGGGCGGGCGATTTCCCAGGGGTTGCCGTAGCTGAGCCACTTGTCGGGGGCTTCGACCTGGTGGCCCTGGCGAATCAGCTGGGTAAAGATGCCAAACTCGTAGCGAATGCCGTAGCCGATCGCAGGCAGGTTGAGGGTGGTGAGCGAGTCCATAAAGCAGGCGGCGAGGCGACCCAGCCCGCCGTTGCCTAGGCCCGGCTCGGCCTCACGCTCGAGCAACTCGTCTAGATCTAGCCCACAGTCGGCCAGGGCGTGACGCATGGTGTCGTACATGCCCAGGTTGATCAGACCGTTGCCGAGCTGGCGGCCCATGAGAAATTCTGCCGATAGATAGTACACATTCTTGGCCTGCGCCTGGGCGTAGGTCTTAGCCGTGCGAATGCGTTTTTTTAGCAGCTGATTGCGCACGCTGTGAGCCAGCGCTGTGTAGTAGTCGTGGGCATTAGCAAACTGTTCATCTTTGCCCTGTACCCAGTGCAAGTTGTTGACCAACGCCTGCTGAATTTGGCTCACCTGCACTTCGGCATCGAGCGCAACATCTGCCGAGTCTAGCGACAGTGGTACCTCTGTCGTTGTGCTTGATTCGGGCAGACGAATAGATTGCTTAGCCATAGGAACCCTTAATACTGTAGTAATCACACAAGAATTTGCTGGCAGCCCACAGGCTCGAAGCAGGTGGCGCGATGGATATAGATGCCCCTAGGGGCGATCGCATTACCCAAGACAAAGACCTGGGGCAACTCACCATTCACGTTGACAACTTAGTCTCAATGACTTGAGACAGTTAGACCAACAAACTCAAACATGGATTGGCTCACTCACCAGCGCTGGGGCAACGAATTGACCCCTGACCTTGACGGGAGTGAACTCATTTTAACTGGCCGCGAATAAAACTCTGCTGCATCGACAACACTGAAAAGCGGTGGGCGAAAGGAAAAAGCCCGCCGCGCGCTACAAAAGATTCCTAAATTGGCGGCATAACTCTCGACAGAATATGCTGGCGATCGCTTCAATGCCGCCAGTCAGGGCATTTTATAGAGTCCTTAAAAAAGTATTAAGGACATATTATGAGCGAGTGATTTAGAAGTATTAAGTTAGATGAATTAGTGAGTCATAGAACATATTTTGCTGCCGCAAGTTCCTGTATCCCTTGCCCTGAGGTCATTCCTTGCGTAAAGAAAACTTTATGAAGAATTGTAAATGCTACTAAAAGCGGCTTTACATTGCTTAACGCTGTCCTTTTGCTAGCTTTTGCCGCAGTTGACTAGTGAGCAGCATACTTGTGATTATCTTAATCAATTTATTGGCAAAGTGAAGTTTAGATTAAGCTGTCCGACTGCTTGTGTCAGTATTTTTAGATAATAAATGCTGATTCATTTAAGATCAGGCCTAAGTAAAGACCTGCGGCGAAAAGCGTTGCTTTACGAAAGCAACACAGATAGTTATTTCAACACTTAGAAAAGCGGTAATTCGTTTGCATCTTTAGGAAAGCTGGGTTCAAGGGTGCGCTGGCCTGGCGGCTACTTAGTGCCAAAGAGGCGATCGCCCGCATCCCCTAGCCCCGGCAAAATGTAGCCGCGCTCGTCCAGCTTTTCATCCACGGCGGCGGCGTAGAGGGGTACGTCGGGGTGTTCGCGGTGAAAGTGGGCAACGCCTTCGGGGGCAGCGAGCAAGCAGAGAAAGCGAAGCGATCGCGGCTGAGCCTGCTTGAGCGGGTACAAAGCCGCCACCGCCGTATTGCCCGTGGCGATCATGGGGTCAACGACCAGCACGTCGCGATCGCTCAAATCCTCCGGCACCTTAAAGAAGTACTCAATTACCCGCAGGGTTTGGGGATCGCGGTAGAGGCCGATGTGCCCCACCCGCGCCGAGGGCATGAGTTCTAAAATGCCGTCGAGAATGCCCTGGCCCGCTCGCATAATCGAAACCACAACCAGCTTTTTCTCGGGAGCCAGCACCGGGGCTGCCATCGTGGCCATCGGCGTTTCGATAGTTTCTAGCTTCAGTGGCAGATCGCGCGTCACTTCGTAGGCCATTAGCAGGCTGATTTCCTTGAGCAACGTGCGAAACTTCGCCGTGCTGGTCTCGGCCCGCCGCATCAGGGTGAGTTTGTGCTGAATGAGGGGATGGTCGATGAGGTGGAGTTGGGACATGGGGAGTGGAGAGGAGGACGATGGGCGAGGGAAGAGGAAAATTCAAAATTCAAAGTTAAAAATTTTGAATTCTCCATTTTGAATTTTGAACTCTAAAACACCGTGCCATCGCTGGCCAATCGAATCGGCGGTTCTCCCCCCGATCGCCTCTCCGCAGCGATCTGTCGCCCCGCCGTCCAGGTGCCTCCCTGGAGAATTTTCACTAGAGGAAGCGTTTCGGCATCTAGGTTTAACGACTGGCGGATGTGGGTGGCGAGTTCGTCTAGCAAACAAAGGGTCAGGGCGCGCCATTCAACAATTAGGGGGGAATCGGGGGCATGGGCGGTTTCAGTCGCAGTGGGATCCTTCAGACTCAGTACGCCGCAGTCTAGGAACAGGCCGCCGTTGCGGTATTCAGCTAAGCCGGTGAGCTGATCGAGATCGGTGATGGTGAGGCCCAGGTCTTGCAGCGGTTCTAACAGAGAATAGGTGAGCCACTGAGAGAGCTTGTGGAAGGGGACGAGGTTGCTGCCGAGGCCAGTGTCGGGCAGTTGGGGATGGGGCCACACGTCACCCAGATTGATCCCCGCAAGTTCCACGCGTCCTGGCCAGATTGGCCCCAGGCCCAGGAGAATGGTTTGCAGGATGGTCGTTGCCGATAGCTGGCTCTGAGAGGCGGTTTGTAGCCAGTAATTCACCAAGTTGCCTGGCCGGGGAAGGTCAGACCCAAAGAATTGAGGCCGTTGGTGCAGGGTGTGGCCGAGTTTTTGCAGCAGCGCCATGCGGCCTTCCAACCCTAGTAGAGGATTGTCGGCTGTGACCTGGAAAGCTTGGACGAGTTGGTTGGCGGTGAGTTGCGTGAGTCCGTGGGCGTCGGCTTGCCAAGGATGAGTGGGTTGGCTGGAAAAAAGACCCGAGGTGAAGCTGTGGAAGCTGGCGATCGCCAACCCTTCCGACCTAGCAAACACCATCCCCGTCCCCGGCTCCACGTACCGCCACTTACTCCCTGCCCCGGCATCCAGCAGCACGCTGGTAATCGCCAAATCCACCTTCAGCCTTGCCCGCTCTAGGGGATCCAGTGCTGATAGATCAGGCTCTAGGAGGTCTAGGCGCGATCGCCCCCCCACCTCAAAATGTCGCCAGCGGGAGTGAAAGGGAATCTCGCTATCGGGATACTGCTGCCGCATGACGTCAAGAACGTAGGCGGCAGTGGCGGGCATAGCTTCAGGGTGATAGCGAAAATGCTGGAGCTGATCCTGCTCAGCTAGGGTACAGAGGGCGCGGGCGCGATCGCGAATCGCCTGCGGACTTTGCAGGTAAGCGATCGCTGCCTCTGCCGTCGGGTGGACACCACCCACCATGCCATCGCTGCCTACTGCCATCCCTACTCCAAACCTCGTCCCTTCACCTGGGCCAAAGCTTCCTCGGTAGGAGTGACTTTATCGGTGTAATATCCCGCTGCTTTCTTCGCCTCAATCTCTACCCGCGCATCGGGGGGCACCAGGTCGTCGGGGATCGGCACCCGCTCGACGATCTCAATGCCCGATCGCACCAGGGCGTTGTATTTCATATCGCTCATCGACACGAAGCGATCGATGCGGGTCACCCCCAGCCAGTGCAGCACATCGGGCATCAGCTCCTGAAAGCGCACATCCTGCACCCCCGCTACGCACTCGGTGCGGGCGAAATAGGCATCGGCGCGATCGCCTCCTTCCTGCCGCTTACGGGCGTTATACACCAAAAATTTTGTGACTTCCCCCAGGGCGCGCCCTTCCTTACGAAAGTAGATGATCAGCCCTGCGCCCCCCTGCTGGGCCGTGGCGATACATTCTTCCAGACCGTGCACTAGGTAGGGGCGACAGGTGCAAATGTCAGAACCAAACACATCTGAGCCGTTGCATTCGTCGTGAACCCGTACCGCCAGAGGCCGGGCCGGGTCAGTAATCGCGTCGAGATCGCCCACGATATAAACCGTGATGCCGCCAATGGGGGGCAAAAATATCTTCACA
The DNA here is from genome assembly GCA_031425055.1 of Phormidium sp. VAR_61_metabat_6. Classification (GTDB taxonomy): domain Bacteria; phylum Cyanobacteriota; class Cyanobacteriia; order Phormidesmidales; family Phormidesmidaceae; genus Nodosilinea. Next base: position 63 of record JANPIO010000249.1, on the reverse strand, counting down.
TCAAACCGCGTCACCAGCTCAGGGAACATGCCGCCGGTCTGCTCAAACAGGGCGTAGCGTAGC
>JANPIO010000248.1:0-13000 GCA_031425055.1 Phormidium sp. VAR_61_metabat_6 | reverse complement strand
CAGCGCGGCGGGCTCTTCGGGTAGATATAGCCGCAACAGGGTGCCAAGCAGGCCCTGCACCTGCTCGGGCGAATTGGGTAACCCATAGAGTCGCCCATAGGCGCTGAGACCGCTAATCAGCGTTGTGGTCAACTCGGGGTTACGGGAAGCAGAGGTCAGATCCTCAGGCGGCATCGTCAACCTCCTCGGTGGGAGTGAAGGGATGTAATTGCTCAACTCAGTAGCCAATCAGCCTGCTGTGAGGTAAGGGCACGAGAAATGGCCTCAAAGGCAGAGATACCCTGGCGGCGAGCCGTGTTCACCAGCGAGCGCACCTGGGCGAACAACTCTGCGCCCCAATCGGAGCGAAAGCCATGAGTGACCTTGCGAAAGACCACGCTCCAGCGCAGCGCTTGTTCACTGGAATTATTGGTCGGTGGTACCGTCTCATCGTCGAAAAACAGCAGCAGATGCTCTCGAATCTTTTGGTAGCGCCTGAGCAATCGCTGGCCCTCAGGGGACTTGGGCTTTAAGTTCAAGATCTCTCGCAGGCTACCTCGAAACCGAGAGCGGTACTGCTGAATCGTTGAGACGGCTAGGGTCTGTCGTCGTCGGTTCACAGCAATGGCGCGCAGTAATAGCCGCTTCATCCGAGGGGCAAACAGGTCATCGCCCGCATCAATGGCATACTGACAATCCCTGAGTTGATGGGCTAGACAGACTTGCCAACGCTCGGCAGGGTGGGCCTTTTGCGCGCTGAATAAGTCGGAGACCCAGACCTGAGGGCGATGGCCCGCCATCGTCTCGTCAATGACGGCTTTCCCCCGACTGGGACGAATCACATGCAGGCACACCTGCTCATTCTGAAACACCCACTCCCACTGGTTCTGGCCGTTGAGCCGGGCACTGGTTTCGTCGCTGCACACCAGGCGCGCACGGCGCAAACGCTCGACAATTCGAGCAACCGGCGACGCTAACTGGGTTTGAACCCGTTTTAGGAGGCTGGCAATGGCCCCTTCAGAGAGCGTGACCCCATAGAGTTCGGCCATCAGTTGGCTGAGCCGTTGATAGCTCACCGCATGGCCGTATCTCAGATACGTCACCACGCTGGCAATACTCTGGCCAAAGGGCGACCCGGGCTCTAAACCGACCGGCACGGGGGCTTCGTAGCTCTGCTGGCAGCACGGACAATGTCCCCCATAACGCTCTACTCGGGTCACTTGGGGTCGAACCTGTGGTAGTTCAATCCGCTCATACACCGCTTTGAGTTGCTGCCCAGCCGGGTTTACCTCACTGCCACAGTGGGGGCAACGGTTCACTTGCGCTATCACCACTTGGTCGGGCGATGCGCTCAGTTCTCGTCCACCTCCCACTCGGCCAACACTCCCGCTTCGCTGGCTTAGGCTGGGCTTTGAAGGCTCTGAGTTCGGCTTGAATCCTTGCGCAGGTGGCAGACTCGAATTGCGCGGCGTTTTCTTGACGCCTTTGCCGTTGCGCACCTCGGCCGCCGCCTCTAGCGCTTGCACCCTCGCCCACAGCTCTCGAATTAGAGCCTCTTTCTCCTCACTACTGAGGCTTTCTAGGGGCGGCAGGTCTTTCATGACAAAAGTCTACCACCCTCTCTCATCAGCCGGTAACCGTCAACCTAGTTGAGCAATTACTTTAGTTTTTAGTAGCTCTGGGTATCGATCACACTATCAGCCGGTAGCGTAGCGCTCTCTCCATAGGCGCGGATGTCGCGGCTGAGAATGCCAAAGTCAAACGCTTCCGTCTTGCCGCCCTGGGCCTTGAGCTGAATCCAGACCAGGCAGATCAGCGTAGACACCACAATGGGGGCGGCAAAGCTGACCAACAGATCGCCTGCAAAGGGCAGACCATTCCAGGGGCTAAAGTCGGGTCGGGGGAAGAAGAGGGCACCAGTGGCGATCGCCACCACCGCACTCCAAAACGCTATCGTTCCCGTCAGCCTTCTGGAATAGAGCCCAAACAGCACCGGAAACAGCGCCCCGGCACAGACCAGATCGGCCAGCAAAAACAGGTACAGCACGTTGTAGCCCTGCGAGGCGATCAGAATGGCGGGAATGCCCACGGCAACCGTCAGCACCCGACTTATCCGCAGAATGCCATTGGTAGACTGATTGGGGAAAAAGCGCAGCAGATCGGGCGTAAATACGCTGGCGATGCCATTGAGCAGCGAATCCAAACTGCTCATCACTAGAGCCAACACCAGCACCAGCACCGCAATGCTCACCCAACTCGGCAGTTCTAGCGCTTGTATGAGAGAGAAGAAGGCGCGATCGTCGTTGAAGCCAAAGTGCATGGCCACAATGCCCAGCAGTCCTGAGATGAACAGCATGGGCAAGATTACTAAAAAGGATCCTAAAAACGATCGCCGCACCACCTGATCGCTCTTGCAGGCGTAGATGCGCTGCCAATTGGTCTGGTTAAACATTTCGGCAGCGATCACCGCGATTACTAGCGTGGCTCCAAACTTGATGCCGGGGCCATTGGCTAACGTCAGCAATTCGGGTGCAGCCTGGGTCACCGGGGCGATCGCACTGCCCCAGCCCCCCAACGCAAATACCGCAATGCCAAAGCTCAGCAGCAGCAGCGGCACAATCACCGCAAACTGAATCGCGTCGGTAAAAATCGTCGCCTCTAGCCCACCTACGATGGTGTAGACAAACACAGCGCTAATCACCAGCAGAGCCGTGAGCCAGAGGGGCACCCCGGCCATGAGCTCGACGGCTTTGGCGACCGCCGTCAACTCCGCCGCCAGATACACAAACATGTAAAACACCACAATGCCCAGGGTTAGCCGATACATGGCTTTGCCAAAGCGGTGCAGCACATACTCATTGAGCGAGTGGCCCTTGGGCATGAGAAACCGCATGCGCGTGCCCATAAAGGCAAACAGCGCCGCCGGGGTAGCCTGACCAATGCAGTAGCCGACAATCCCGGCGATGCCGCTGGTGGCCCCCACCTCGGGCGGGCTAAACAAAATCCAAGCGCCCATAGCCGAGGCCACAATGGTCGCCAGAGCCATGCCGGTGCCCACTCGGTTGCGGCTCACCATGTAGTCTTCGAGGCTAATGGTGTGGCGGCTGGCCTGTAGCAACCCCAGCAGGGTAAAGCTGGCCGCCGTAATCAAGATCACAGCGATCGCTGTCGCACCAAGGGTCATAAAAACGCATCTCACAAACAACGTGTGGCGCTAGAGGGCGTTCCTGGGCGGTCGTTGGGCGGGTGAGGGATAAAATCGAACGCTACGGAGCTACAGCTAGTGAGCATCAGGTTTAGGCTGATGCTTCACTAAGCGTTCTAGAGATAAGCTCCAGAACGCTTACAGGCTCGTCGTTTCGGTGCGTGACCTCAAGCAACGCTTTCCTCCGCTGGTATCAACCAGGTCAGGTTCTGAGGGTATGATCTCAGTCCGATTCCTCGGACACCCCTAGCTTGATAGCATCCTACCACTGGTGTTTACAGTCAGCGCAAATGGGTTACAGTTCCGCAATGCATCGATGGCCAGCAGAAAAGTTTTTTCTACAGGCCATCGCCCTAAATCTGCTTGAGGTGGTGCAGGCTAAAGAGTTGATTCTCATCTGTCCATACCTGCACCGGTTGAAAACCCGCTTCCATCGCCAAGAGCTGGAATTCATCCACCGTATATTTATAGGAGTGCTCCGTCCGAAGCATTTCACCCGCCCTGAAGGGGATCGCAGCATTGCCTAGGGTCACGGTTTGGTCGCAGAGGCTGGCGATCGCCATCTCGATTCGTCCCTGGGCCTCGTTGTAGCGCGCCCGATACTCAAACTGGGTTAGATCAAAATCGGCCCCCAGTTCTCGGTTGATCCTTTCCAGCACATTTAGGGCGAAGGCCGCCGAAACCCCCTGGGCATCGTCGTAGGCCGGTTCAAGGATAGCGGCAGACTTCTTAAGATCTACACCGACGATCAAATCACCCAGCACCGCCACGGTTTTGAGAAAGGCGATCACCTCGGCAGGCTCCAAATTGCCAATCGAAGAACCGGGAAAAAAGCCGATGGTGGGGCGGTTCTGTAGCTCGGGGATAGCGGCGATGGGCAGAGGTTGGGTGTAGTCGGCACAGACGGCGATCGCATCCAGTTCGCCAAAATCTCCCATCAGCGCCGCGCAGGCCTCTTGCAGGTGCTGCCGCGAAATATCGACCCCTACGTAGCTGGTCACCTGGGGCGCAGCCTTAAGCAAAATCCGAATCTTTTGGCTGCTACCGCTGCCCAGTTCGACTAGGGCGCGATCGCCCAATGCTGCCGCAATCTCCCCAGCATTATCCTCGAGAATCTGCATCTCGGTGCGGGTGAGGTAGTACTCCGGCAGCTGACAGATGGCATCAAACAGCTCTGACCCCCGCTTGTCGTAGAGAAACTTAGGCGAAAGTGTCTTTTGTGGCTGGCTCAGACCCCGCAGCACTGCGCTGCGAAAGTCTTCCATTGGCGGGTGAAAGTCGTAGAGCTTGACGGGAGAGGGCTTGGTTTGGAAGGTGGGGGGCATGGGGAGGTGGGGGAGATGAGGGAGATGGAGAAGTGGGGGTGGGGAGTAGGGAGTGGGGGAGTAGAGAGTAGGGGAGTAATTGAGGGTTAAAAACTCCATTACTCCATCACCCCCTACCCCTTACCCCTTCACCAGCCGCAGGCCGCTAAACTGCCAGCGGGCGCTGGGCGGAAAGAAATTGCGGTAGCTGGGGCGAATGTGGCCGGGTGGAGTCACGCAGGAGCCGCCGCGCAGCACCATTTGGTTACACATAAACTTGCCGTTATATTCTCCCACGGCACCGGGGGCGGGGCGAAAGCCGGGATAGGGTAGGTAGGCGCTCTGGGTCCATTCCCAAACATCGCCGTAGAGCTGCTGAAGCTTTTGAGATGCAGAGGCCGGTTGCGGGTGCAGATGGTCGGCGGCGAGGAGGTTGCCGTGAATGAGGGCTCCTGAAGCGGCGACTTCCCATTCGGCTTCGGTGGGCAGGCGGCAGCCCCGCCAGGTGGCAAAGGCATCGGCCTCAAAGTAGCTGAGGTGGCACACCGGCTCTATCAGGTTGACTGGCTGTAGGCCACCCAGGGTAAAGATCCACCACTGGCCGTCGCGCTGCTCCCAGTAGAGGGGGGCCTGCCAGCCTGCGCTCTGCACCATGGCCCAGCCCTCGGCTAGCCAGTGGGCGGCGGTTTGGTAGCCCTTGTCAGCCATAAATTCTAGATATTCGCCGTTGGTGATCAGACGATTGGCCAGGGCAAAATCTTGCAGGTAGACCGGGTGCGCCGGGCCTTCGTTATCAAAGGCAAAGCCCGTCGCCTGGTGGCCAATATTGTACAGACCTCCCGAAAACTCCACAAATTCTAGCGGTGTGGCGCAGGCACATTGGGCTACGGCTACGTCTTGGCGGTAGGCGGGGCGTAGGGGGTTGATCGCCAGGTTGTACTTGAGGTCGGTGAGGAGGAGTTCTTGGTGCTGCTGCTCGTGGTGCAGGCCAAGGGTGGTGAGTTCTGCTACGGCGGGCTGGTCGGCGCGATCGCCCTCTTGGGCCGGTGCTTGACCATTGCTCAATAGCCTCTCCATCGCCGCATCCACATGGGCACGATACTCGTAGACCTCTTTCACCGTGGGGCGCGACAGCAGACCGCGCTGGGGTCGAGGATGGCGATCGCCCACCGCCTCATAGTAGGAGTTAAACAAATAACCGTAGCCGGGGTGAAACTCTCGGTAGCCTTCGAGGTGGGGGCGCAGCAGAAAAGTCTCAAAAAACCAGGTGGTGTGGGCCAGATGCCACTTCGGAGGACTAACATCGGCCATGCTCTGCACGCCATAGTCTTCAATCTCAAGCGGTTCACAAAGGGTTTCGCTGAGGCGGCGCACGGCCCCATATTGAGCCACTAAATCAGCGGCGACCAAGGAGACCTCTAAAGGCGGTGCAAAGGGTGAAGAAAGCGTCATTTTGGGGCTTTTAGGGATATTGCTGGCAATTGTGACAGATAGAACTCACCACAAAATGATGGCTACCTTAAATTGCCTAAAACCTTCCTGGGAGTATTCTGGCCTTATCCTCATCCCAAACCATGCTCTACCGGACAGCTGATCTCAGTAACCTGGGTTAGGATTCTCATCTAAATGGAATACCCGTGGAACGTCTTGCTTTAGCTTGAACCCTAGGGTTGACCCAGGCATCTATCTATGGAGAAACATCCCAAAGCCGGTTCAGGGCAAAACCTCTCCACGAGGGGTACGGTTCTGCCTACCCAGCAACAAAACCTAGCCTGTTAACTTAATTACATGGGTTGTTAACTTAATTACATGGGTTTCAGGAATAACTGAGCGCCTCCATGTAGATAGTCAGTAGTGACACAGACAACAAAACGTTAGGGTTCCACTCCCGATGGGGAACAATAACCCTATCCAGCTCAATTTAATGAACCCAGGCCGCACGCACACTGCTAGCCAAGCGAGGTATCCCCTGTGAGCAATTCTTCCGGTAAAGCCCAAGACCTTTTTAACGGCTTCAAAAACTCCTCTGAGTATCCCAACTCCCTCATGCAGTACGTCCACGGCATGAGCCCTGAGACGATTGCCCAGCTCTCCAACCCTGCGTCTACTGAAGTGCAGCAGATGATGGAGCACAACATTATTGGCCTGCTCGGCGGGCTGCCCTCCCAGCACTTCGACGTAGAAATTACCACTAACCGCGAAAACCTAGGTCGCCTGCTGGCCTCTGCTATGATGAGCGGGTATTTTCTGCGGGGTGCCGAACAGCGCATGACCTTTGAGGACTCGCTGATGTCGGCAGAATCTGCTCCTGAGATTGAGTGAGCCATAGTCAACCACCCGTCCCAGCGGATCAACCAAGTTTCAATTCCTCCTTTGGCCGTCGCCGTTCTACCGCGCGCGACACTGAGGGTTCTTACACAACGAGTACAAGGAGGGTTCTAAACCAGGACTCTCTTTCCCCCAATCCGGCCCTGGCAACTCTGCCCTGGCCGGATTTTCCTGTTGGGGTGTTGCGAAGTGGGTTGCTGGTCTGGTATGGCGACTGGGGCCGCACCCTACCCTGGCGCAATATTGACCACCCCTACGCCATTTGGATCTCGGAGATCATGCTCCAGCAGACCCAGGTGAAGACGGTACTGCCCTACTACCAGCGCTGGCTAGAGCAGTTCCCCACTGTGGAAATGCTGGCCAGCGCCGACCAGCAAACGGTGCTCAAAGCCTGGGAGGGGTTGGGCTACTACGCCCGCGCCCGCAACCTGCACCAGGCCGCCCAGCGCATTGCCACAGAGCACAAGGGCAAAATCCCCCAAGATTTTGACACTATCACCGCACTCCCCGGCATTGGCAAAACTACGGCGGGGGGCATTCTCAGCTCGGCCTTTAACCTCCCCCACGCCATTCTCGACGGCAATGTGAAGCGCGTGCTGGCCCGACTGGTGGCGCTGCCGGTGCCCCCGGCTAAGGCGCTAAAGGATCTGTGGGTTTTTTCGGAGCATCTGCTGGATCCGGTCAACCCCCGTGACTTTAACCAGGCGTTGATGGATTTGGGGGCGACCCTGTGTACAAGGCGCAATCCGGCGTGCGATCGCTGCCCCTGGCAGGCCCACTGCTGTGCCTATAATCGCAATATTCAATCGGAGCTGCCCATGTCAGAAACCAAAGGCCCCCTGCCCCACAAGCAAATCGGCGTCGCTGTGATTTGGAATGAGCAAGACCAAATTCTGATCGATCGTCGCAGGCAAGAAGGGCTCCTAGGCGGGCTGTGGGAGTTCCCCGGCGGCAAAATCGAGCCTGGTGAGACGATTGAGGCCTGCATTGCCCGAGAAATTCAAGAAGAACTGGGAATTGAGATTGCGGTGGGCGATCGCCTCTGCACCGTCACCCATGCCTATTCGCACTTCAAAGTCACCCTCAACGTGCACCACTGCACCCATCTGAGCGGCGAGCCCCAACCCATCGAGTGCGACGAGGTGCGCTGGGTCACCCTAGACACCATTGAAGAGTTTCCCTTCCCCAAGGCTAACATCCACATCATCAACGCCCTGCGGGCCTACGCGGTGGGCCAAACCCCCGTGGATGTGGTCGAAACTACGCCTTTAACGTAAATAAACCGCCATAGTTTACAGACATCGCTCTTTTCCTCGGCTTTGATGGAAAAGATTGTTTGGAGCGTGGCGTAGCTATGGGCACTGGGAATTGGGGGCTGGGTTGGGACAAGTGGGCAGGATGGTCGAGGATTCTTCCTGTAGGGCAAAGACTAACCTTAGGTTTGATTAGCTCGACACTAGCCGTTAGCACCATTCCACCGCTAACCACCCACGCCGCCGAAACCGAAAGCTGGCACTACCTGCCCACCAACACCGCTCTGGTGCTGCTGATCGATACCACCGCCGACACCTGGGGCCAGCTCAGTCAGTACCAACTCTTCAAGCTATTGGATGAGGAACAGGGGCTGACCCCAGCCCTACTGGGGTTGCCCTACCTGCCCTACGGGATTGACTTTGCCAGCGAGGTAGCTCCCTGGATCGGCGACACTGCCGTGGTAGCTCTGCTGCCGGTGCAGCCAGGGGAGACAGCCACCATTGCCGAGGCCTCGATTATGGTGGCCCCGGTCACAGATGCCGCCGCTTTTGCTGCCTTTCGCGACACCCTTTTTGAGCTGCGAGGGGATGCCCCAGAGGTGATCACTGCCCTGGGCACCGAAATCTACTTCTGGCCAGCCCCTGAGCCCGAAGACTGGTCTGAGCCAGCCATTCCAGAAGCCTGCGGCCCCGCCGAGGTTGGCACAGACCCCTGCAATTGGGAGGATGAAGCGGAGCCAGAAGCCCTAGACGAGAGCAGCCCTGAAGCTGGAGAGGCAGAACTTGCGCCGCTCAAGGCCAGTCCTACTCCGCAAATTTTGCGTTTTAACGGCGCGGTAGGCTTACCCCTTACCGTCAGCGCCTTCCATGAAGCAGAGGAATCATTGGAGGTCGAAGTGCCGGTGCCCCTGCCCGAGTTTGGCCCTAGCGGCCTGGCCGTAGCCTTTTTGCCCGATGCTCTAATCACAGCAGAAAACCCCGCCGCCCTTGAGCAATATCTGCACCTGCGCCAGAGCGAAGCCCAAAACTCCCTCGCCGACAGCCGAGAATTTCAGCGCACCCTGAGCAATCGGCAGCGTACCCAAGCTCTCTTTGCCGTCTACGGCAATGCCCTTGAGCTGCTGAACTACGACCTCTCGGCAACCACGCTGCCCAACGCTGACATTCCGTTGCCTTTCCCCACGCCTCCCACCAGCCTGGATGACGATACGCTGCAAACCCTGCGATCGCTCAACTTTGGCGGCACCCTAGAGGCCCTGGTCTACCCCATGGCAACCGGCATGCAGTTTCGGGGCCGCTACTACTACGATGCGGTGCCCTTTACTTTTGGCCTTACTCCCACAGTGGCTAACGCCGACAGCCCCTTAGAGTTGCTGCCCGCCTCGACCTTTGTAGTCATGAGCGGCCGCAATATTGCAGGCTTTTGGCGCACTGTGGCCAGTATTTTGGATCAGGCTAGCGACTTTACCCGCGACGGGTTAGCTACGGTGCGCGCTGGGTTCACCCTCTTCACCGGGCTCGATCTCGACGACGATGTCTTTGGCTGGATGGACGGGGAATATGCGATCGCCGCCTTCCCGACCGAGGGTGGCCCCTTGCAGTACGTGGGGCTAGGGCTGCTGCTCCAGACGAGCGATCGCCCCACCGCCGACCGTACCCTGGCCGCAGTGGATGACCTGCTGCCTAACGTTGGCCTGACCGTCAACCCCAGAACCGTCAATCAACAGCCTGCCACCAGCTGGGAGCTATTTTCTAGCTTGAGCGGTGACTACCTGCCCGACCTCAGCGTGGGCAGCCACGGCTGGGTCACCGATGATACCCTGGCCATTACCTCTGGCGCGGTGCCCATGGCCAGTGTTTTGGCCCCTTCGCCCCACGACCCCCTGGCCGACTTTTTCTTGTTTAACCAGGCGACGGCGACCTTCCCCACCCCTAACGACGGCTACTTTTATCTGAATGTGGGCGCTACCCTGGCCCTGGCCTATGAAGTGTTTGGCTTTAACGACGACCCCAGCTATGGTGCGATCAAAACTTACCTTGGCAGTCTGCGCAGCCTCAGCGCCACCACCGCCCTCACCCCCAACCACATGGAGTTTCAGGGCCAGCTCGGCCTCGCCCCCCGCCGAGATTAGAAGCCAAGAGGGCCAAATTCCAGGCCTCGTTAGAATAGTTGCCATGCAAGGGTCACTACTATGACGGAGTCACTGCTTCAGGCCAGGCGCATTCTCAAAACTCGGGTGGATGCCACCAGCTACACCGATGCCTGCGATCGCATCCAGACCTGGGCCACCACCGGGCGATCGGGCTACGTGGTCGCCGCCAACGTCCATGTGGTGATGACCGCCTACTGGGATGCTCAATACCAGCGCATTCTCGAAGATGCCGTCCTGGTCACCTCCGACGGTATGCCCCTGGTGATGGGGCTGCGGCTGCTGGGGGTACCTGGCCAGAGCCGAGTCTACGGGCCTGATTTGATGCTGGCCTGGTGCGATCGCGCTGCCCAACTCGGCCTGCCCATCTACCTCTACGGTGGCACCGCCTCCATGCTGGAGAAGATGGCCAATTCCCTCCAGCAACAATTTCCCGGCCTGCCGATTGCGGGCACCCATGCCCCGCCCTTTCGCCCGCTCTCAGCCGAAGAGGCCGCCGCCGATGTGGCACACATAAATCAGTCGGGGGCGCAGGTGGTATTTGTGGGCCTGGGCTGCCCTAAGCAAGAGCAGTGGATGCACCGCTACCAGGGCCAGGTCAACGCCGTGATGATCGGCGTCGGCGCGGCTTTTAGCTTCTTTAGCGGCGATGTCTCCCAAGCACCTCGGTGGATGATGCGGCTGGGGCTGGAGTGGCTCTACCGCTTTGGCCAAGAGCCGCGCCGTCTGTGGCAGCGCTATCTGGTCAATAACCCCATGTTTGTGCTGCTGTTTGGAGCGCAGGTGGTCAGGTATCGACTGTGGGGAGCGCAAGACAAAGAAAAGGGCTCGGGGTTCAAGGTTTAAGGTTCACAGCTGGTATACACCATAAAATCCTGTACCTGGCACCTCAAACCCATCTTTCAATGATGGATTCTCAGCACAATTGCGGAATACTGAGGGCAAATTCATCCCTATGCGTCTGCCCCCTGCTATGGCCCCCGTTATCGACTGTCACCGTGCTGTACCCGCCGTGATGCAACAGCGGCCCCGCCACCGCCAAGATATTCGCGCCCCCCGCAGGCTGAGGCTTCAGCTGCGCGATGCCTTTACCGGGCAAGGGCGACGGGGGCTGGTGCTGCTGGCTACGGATATTTTGGCCCTGGGGATGTCTTGGCACATTGCGCGATCGCTCAACCAATTTTTCTCCCCCATTCCGCCCCAGCTAGTGTGGTGGGTGTGGCTGGGGCTGCCGAGCCCCTTTTGGGTGCTGGTGGCCTGTGCCGTGGGGCTATTTGCCTACGGCGGGCTCTACGACACCAAGTCTCAGGGGCAAAAGCACCTGCGGGCGGGCAAGCTGCTCAGCCTGGTGTATTTGAGTGCGCTGGTGGTGATGTACTTTTACGACCCTAAGCTCGATTTGCCGCGATCGCTATTTTTCTCGGCCTGGCTCAGCGGGGTAGGGCTGGTGGTGGGGCTGCGGCTGGTGGCAACACTGCTGCTGCGTCCCTTCATCAAGACTAAGGTGCCTTCCTCCGTCTTTTTAATTGCCCCGGCCCCGCGACTCAAGCGCCTGGCTGACGTGCTCTCTCAGCGAGCCCAAGTGCCGGTAATTGGGGCAGCTCTGTCCACCACCGCCAATTCTGCCACCACCTATCAGGCGATTTTGGCCTCCGGGGCCACCCTAGTGCTGGCCGAGAGCATTCCCTCTGCCGACCTGGCCTCTGAGCTGTACTGGAAGCTGCGGCGGGCGGGCATCGCCATGCAGCTGCTCCCCACCAGCCGCGACATGCTCTACCGCCGGGGCACCCCCGAAACTGTGGCGGGCCTGCCCACCCTACGCCTCGACGCTCCCCTGATGGGCGGCTGGGACTACCGCCTCAAGCGCTGGATGGACTACCTGGGGGCTGGGCTGGGCGTGATCGCCCTGGGGCCAGTGCTGCTGGGTATCGCCCTGGCCATTCGCCTTGACTCACGCGGGCCAATTTTCTTTCGCCAGGAGCGGGTGGGCCTGCACGGCAACATCTTCCAGGTGTGGAAGTTTCGCACTATGGTGGTCGATGCGCCTCGGCTCCAGGCTGAGCTAGAGCAGCACAACGAGTCGGCAGATGGGGTGCTCTTCAAGGTCAAGCACGACCCGCGCATTACGCGGGTCGGTCGCCTGCTGCGCCGCACTAGTCTCGATGAACTACCCCAGCTGTTTAACGTACTCTGCGGCCAGATGAGTTTGGTGGGGCCGCGCCCGCTGCCGGTGCGCGATGTGGCCAAGTTCGACGGTTGGCACAACATTCGCCACCAGGTGCTGCCGGGGGTGACAGGGCTGTGGCAAATTTCGGGCCGCTCCGACATCGACACCTTTGACGATGTCGCCCGCCTCGACCTGCACTACATCGATAACTGGTCGCTGAACCTCGATCTAGAAATTCTCACCGCCACCCTGGGAATTGTGCTCTGGGGCAAGGGGGCCTATTGACCGATGATTCTTCCCTACCAATAGGGGCAACCGATGCTGGTGATGCAGAAGACTCAGGGATCAGCCATCGTCGAAACTGGGTTAGCCGAAAGCCGGGACTCTGGCTGGTCGGCGGGCTTGTGCTGCTGACCTTTAGCTGGCTGCCTCTAAGCTACTACCGCATGGTGGGCTGGGCCTGGATTTTGCTGTGGCAGGGGGGCGGCGTGGCGCTGCTGGTAGGTCTGTGGCGGCGGCTGCGCTACCCAGAGCCTTGGAGCACTGACGCAGAACAAGAATCTGGCTCAGAGCCAGGACGGGCCTTCTACGGTCTGAGCTATGGACTAGATTGG
>JANPIO010000247.1:0-7864 GCA_031425055.1 Phormidium sp. VAR_61_metabat_6 | reverse complement strand
CGCCGCGGCAGAAGCGCTGGCCAATGGTGAGCCTCCGCAGGTGAGCACGCTTTTCATTCGGGAAATCGTTTTACTAGGGCAATCGCTAGAGTTTGCGGCCAATTTGCTGTCGCAGCGCGAGCGAGAGCGCACCGAACACCTCCTGCGGGCAGAATCTGCTAGAGAAGAAGCGGAGGCAGCCAACCGCATTAAAGATGAATTTTTGGCGGTGCTATCTCACGAGTTGCGAACGCCCTTAAACCCCATTGTGGGGTGGTCTAGTTTGCTGCGCACAGGTCGGTTAGACCCCCAAAAAACAGCGTTTGCTTTAGAGGCAATTGAGCGCAATGCTAAATTGCAAACCCAGCTAATTGAAGATCTTTTAGACGTTACCCGCATTATGCAGGGGAAGCTGAACTTCAATATGATAGCGGTTAATATAGGGGCGATTGTTGAAGCCGCCATCGAAACGGTGCGATTAACCGCAGAAGGTAAGTCTATTACTATTCAAACTGATTTAGATCTGACGGTAGGACAAGTTTTAGGTGACCCTACTCGGCTTCAGCAGGTATTTTGGAATTTGCTCAGCAACGCTATCAAATTCACGAATCAGGGCGGTGACGTGATCGTTCGGTTGTCCAGGATTGGCTCCCAGGCTCAAGTTCAAGTGAGCGATAGCGGCAAAGGCATTCATCCCGATTTTATTGCCCATGTATTTGAATATTTTCGCCAGGAGGATGGCACAACTACCCGTAAATTTGGCGGCTTGGGATTAGGACTGGCGATCGTGCGAAATCTGGTGGAGCTGCACGGCGGCACTGTGCAAGTAGAAAGTCCTGGAGAAGGTCAGGGGGCAACGTTTACCGTGAGGTTGCCGCTGCTAGAGTAGTGAGGTTAGACGCGATCGCACAACCTAGCCTTAGCCAGCCAAGGAGAGATCTAATCGAGCTAATTTACTGCGAATAATGGAACAGCTAGCGACGCACAACCGCTCAGAGAATTTTTGGGGCGATCGCTAGCTGATCACTCTAATGGAGCACATTTGCATGAGCGAACCCCAAAAACCGATTGCCATCGCCGCTGCTGAAGCGCCGCTGCGAACGAGACCGTCAGTCTATCCGGAGCCCTTTGCCTCTAGAATGGCGGGTCGTGAAAAGCGATCGCTGGGCAGTATCTTTGGGCTGTCAAACTTTGGGGTTAACCAGGTGACATTAGCACCCGGTGGGGTTTCAGCGTTGCGCCATGCCCATGCCACTCAAGATGAGTTTGTTTACATTATTTCAGGTCAACCCACGCTAGTGACTAATGCGGGTGAAACACTGCTGCAATCTGGCATGTGTGCCGGGTTTAAAGCAGGGGATGGCGACGCCCACTGCTTAGTTAATCAGACTAGCGAGGATGTGGTTTATCTGGAGATGGGCGATCGTAGCTCCAACGACAGGGTCTCATACCCCGATGACGACATTGAAGCGGTTCTCACCCCAGAGGGCCAATGGCAGTTTAACTACAAAGATGGTTCGCCTTACTGAGCTAAGTTCCGCTTAAATCTCAGTACAGCCATTCATACTACCTAGGCGCTAGGGCTAAGAGCTTTTTCATCGGTCTTACCGGCGATCGCCTGCTCGGCCATAGCCTGCAATCGCTGAATGCGATCGTCAGTGGAAGGGTGGGTCATAAACAGCGTCATCATCCCTTTCTTAGATAAGGGGTTGACGATAAACAGCGGCGCGAAAGCTGGATTGCCGTGGATGGGAGTTTTCTGCCCTGTGGCTTCTAGAGTTTCTAGCGCCCGCACCAGGGCCAGAGGGTTGCCGGTAATCTCGGCGGCTCCGGCATCAGCAGCATATTCTCGGGTTCTCGAAAGGGCCATGCGCAGCAGCCCAGCAGCGAAAGGAGCAATCACCAGCAGAAACAAAATAGCAAGGGGGTTGTTGCCACGCCGCCCACCAGCTCGGGCCATCGGAAAGTACAGCGCCCCAAAGGTCAGAATACGGCCTAGAAAAGTTAGCGATCCGGCCAGGGTACCCGCCACCGCCTGAGTGAGGGTGTCGCGGTTGCGCACGTGGGTCAGCTCGTGGGCGATCACGGCATCGAGTTCGTCATCGGGCAACAGGTCAACAATGCCTTTGGTGAGGGCGATCGCGGCGTGATTGGGGTCGCGCCCGGTGGCAAAGGCATTGGGCGACTCTGAGGGCACCAGGTAGAGGGTGGGAGTGGGAATGTTGGCGCGATCGCTCAGTTTTTCTAGCCGCGCGTACAGTTCTGGAGCCTCTTCTCGGGGCGTGGGCTGAGCCTTAAACGCCGCCAGCGCCGCTTTATCAGAGTAGTACCACGAGCCAAAGCTGCTTACCGCCGCAAACCCTAGCCCGTAGAGCAAGCCCGTCTCGTTGCCGACCAGCAGATAGCCCGCCAGCACAATCAGCCCGCTGAGCAGCGCTAACAATGCCAAGGTTCTGAACAGATTCATGCCAACCATAATTCGTCCCCTAGGCCATGGTGTGTGCTATACAGCATCTCAGAGGCAGGCACCGCTGAAGTCTACCTAGAGAAAGACATTTTTGCTCGGCTGGCTTCTCAGCTCCTTAACACCTGATTGTGACTCAGTTGAGAACGTCAGCTCATTAGGGCGATCGAGGCAATGGGCTATGATCGGGTTACTTGCAGAGAGCATGGATCGCCTATGACAACGCTGTTGATCCAGACAGAGAATCTGCCGCTAAGGGTTAATTTTCCGGCCAGCGCTGAGATGACTGCCGCTGAGTTCTATGACTTTTGCCAGGCCAATCGGGATTTACGCATTGAGCGCTCGGCCAGTGGCGAGGTGATTGTTATGCCCCCTGCATTTTCTGATACTGGTAACCGCAACCTCAAGATCGCCCAGCAGTTGGCCAACTGGGCCGATATTGATGGCACTGGTGAAGCCTTTGACTCTAGCAGTGGGTTTACGCTGCCCAATGGTGCTACCCGCTCTCCCGATGCTGCATGGATTTGCCTAGAGCGCTGGAATGCGCTGACAGAAGCAGAGCGGGCTTCCTTTGCGCCCCTGTGCCCAGATTTTGTGGTGGAGCTGCGGTCTACCAGCGATGCCCTCAGCAAACTTGAGGCCAAAATGGAAGAATATTTAGCCAACGGTGCGGATTTGGGCTGGCTGATCGATCGCAAAACCCACCGGGTTCATATTTACCGCCCTAACCAAGCGCCAGAAATTTTAGAGAACCCCAACACCGTGTCCGCAGACCCTGAGTTACCAGGTTTTGTACTGCAAATGGCTAGAATTTGGTAGAGAAACCGGGTTCTTGTAATAGGCCTATTGGCTTTTTAGCTACCCCTAAGAAACCCGATTTCTGGCAGCGAAGGTAACTAAACTGGCGAATCAATTAGCCCTAGATGGTCGTGGGGCCGGGGGCCAGAGGTGTCCCAGAAGAAGCGGCGTTCTTCAGGGGTGATGGGGCGATCGTTGATGCTGGCTTCGCGGCGGCGCATGAGGCCGTTTTCGTCAAATTCCCAGTTTTCGTTGCCGTAGGCGCGGTACCACTGCCCCGCGTCGTCGTGCCACTCGTACTGAAAGCGCACGGAAATGCGGTTGTCGCCGTAGGCCCACACCTCTTTGATCAGGCGGTAGTCGAGTTCTTTATCCCACTTGCGGCGCAGAAACTCGCGGATGGCGTCGCGGCCCTGAAAAATCTCCGCCCGGTTGCGCCAGTGGCTGTCTTCGGTATAGGCCAGGGCGACGCGATCGGGGTCACGGCTATTCCAGGCGTCTTCGGCCATGCGGGCTTTGGCGATCGCGGTTTCGCGGGTGAAGGGGGGGATGAGGGGGGTGGGCATAGGGGTAGATGGGTGAATGAGTAGAGGAGATGTGGAGGATGGGGAGGAGGGAAGAACGAAAAATGAGAGGGGAGGGCATAGGAAAGGCTGTTAGCGATCGCCAACAGCCTCGGGAGTTGTGAGTCAGGACGCGTGAACTGGGTCTACCACTTTTTGTAGGGTAGGAATTTGCCGTTCATGATCACTTTGACGCGATCGCCCTTCGGATCCTCAACTTTTTCAATATCGAGGGTAAAGTCGATGGCGCTCATAATGCCGTCGCCAAACTTCTCGTGGATCACGGCTTTCATCGGCATGCCGTAGACCTGCATGATCTCGTAGAAGCGGTAGATCAGTGGATCAGTGGGGATTACCGGGTCTAGCCCGCCTTTCACCGGATAGTCGGTCAGAGCTTCAATTAGGGAAGAGTCGGCACCCAGCGCTTCGATGATTTTGGTGGCTTCTTCGACGGAGGCGCTGGCCTGGCGATAGAAAACGGAGGCAATCCACACTTCGTCGCAGCCAATTTTGGCTTCGAGGTCGGCGAAGCTAAGGCCTGCGGCTTTTTTAGCGGCCAGCAGTTTTTCGGTAATAGGAGAAACGGTCATGTTTGGATCCTTTTAATTACGTCGTTCAGTTAAATAGACAGAGGGGTTTGGAGCGAGGCAAATTGCTCGGCGGTGGGTTATGGCGGAGCGGGAGAATGGGTGAGCGGGGCAGAGGGAAATGGCTGCCTAACCCACCCTACGGTTATGCGGGGTTTACCCATCCACCCCCTACCCATCTACCCCGTCACTCCCCTACCCTCCCACGCGCTCCGCCTCCACCGCGCGCGTTTCGCGAAACAGATGGCTCTCCATCTCGGCTTTGAGGCCAGAGTAGGCGGGGTGCTGCTGAATGGTTTCGCGATCGCGGGGCCTTGGGAAGGGCACGTCGAGAATCTCGTCGATGCGGGCGGCGGGGCCACGGGTCATCATGACGATGCGATCGCTCAGCAGCAGGGCTTCTTCGATGCTGTGGGTGATCATGATTACGGTCTTGCGCTGTTGTTCCCAAATGCGCTCGACTTCTTCTTGCAAGAAGCCGCGAGTGAGGGCATCAAGGGCACCAAAGGGCTCATCCATCAGCAAAATCTGGGGGTTGATGGCTAGCGCCCGGGCAATGCCCACCCGCTGGCGCATGCCGCCCGAGAGTTCATGGGGGTGCTTGCGCTCGGCCCCAGTCAGGCCCACCAGCTGAATATGCTCTTTGATAGTGCGATCGCGCTGTTTTGCCGAGATCTTGGGGTCTACGGTTTCGACCGCAAACCGCAGATTTTCTTCCACTGTCATCCAGGGCATCAGGGCGTAGTTTTGAAAGACCATGCCCCGGTCTGGCCCCGGCCCGGCGATCGGCGCACCGTTGAGCAAAATCTCGCCGCCCGAGATCGGGCTGAGGCCCGCGATCATATTCAGCAGGGTCGATTTGCCGCAGCCGGAGGGGCCGATGATCGACACAAAGGTATTGGGCTCGATATCGAGGTTGATATCTTGAATGGCGACAAAGTCGCGGCGGGCTTTGCCGGTCAGCTTGCTAAACAGGTCTTTTTTACCGGAGAAGACCTTCGCCACGTTGCGAATCGACAGCTGTGCAGTCTGCGATCGCGCATTTGCTAAGTCAATCGCGTTTATAGGGGCAATACTCATGAGTTTCGACCAAAGGCAACAAATTTTTCGAGGGCAGCAAACAGGCTATCGAGCACTAGCCCCGTCAACCCAATGATGAAAATGGCCACCAAAATATTCGGTATCGACAGATTGTTCCACTCGTTCCAGATGAAGTAGCCCAGGCCCGTGCCCAGCAGCATCTCTGCTGCCACAATCACTAGCCAGGCAATGCCCATGCTGATCCGCAGACCCGACACAATATTCGGCAGCGCCGCTGGAATGATCACCTTGAGAATGGTGCGCAGGCGCGAGGCTCCCAGGGTTTTGGAGACATCCAGGTACTCTTGGTTGACGTTGGCTACCCCAAAGGTGGTGTTGATCAGCGTCGGCCAAATGCTAGAAATAAAAATGATGAAAATGCCGGTTTTCTCAGAGTCGCGCAGCAAATATAGGCCCAACGGCAGCCAGGCCAGGGGCGAAATTGGCTTGAGCAACTGCACGTAGGGGTTAAACGCCTTAAACGCCACCGGCGAAATGCCGAGCAAAATGCCCAGGGGCACCGCCACCAGCGACGCCGCAATGTAGCCGATCGCCACCCGCCGCAGGCTAATTAGCAAATTCCAGCCGATACCCAGATCGTTGGGGCCGTTGCGGTAAAAAGGATTGGTGACCCACCACCAAAACTCTTTGATCGTCTCGGTAGCGGTGGGCACGCCCTTTACAAACCAGCCAGATTTGGCCCCAATTTCCCAAAACAGCAGAAAAATGCCGAGGGAGAGCATAAACAGCGCGAACGCTCTCACATTTTCGTTCTGCCAGAGCGGTGTCTGCCGCTCCGCTATGACTAGCCCAGGCGTGCTGTGACTCGCCGCCATGATTCAATACCTCCTAAAAATTGCGTCGATCGCGACGGTCTTACTTACCAAACTGGTCAACTTGGCCTTTGACGTAGTCTGCCGACGCAGCCGGGTCAAAGGTGTCGAAGGCTAGGGTTTCGGTGCGATCGGTCTCGAAGGGGGGCTCTTGGCCCAGCTCAAGAGCCAGCTCGCGGGCCAGGTCGGTTAAAAACACCTCTTCACCCACTTGGTCAATGTCGCCATTGCTCACGGTGGCGGCGGTGTTGCCTTCACCCAGCAGCTCCCAGCGCACCAGCTGCGACGAGATCCATTTAGCGAAGCTCTGCCAGGGGTAGGGGTCAAAGCCAATGCGATCGGGCACCTCCAGGGTGTTGCCCTGGCCGTCGTCAAAGTTACCGGTGAGCACCGCTTCGACCACTTCTACGGGCTGGTTCAAAAAGGCGCGATCGGAGATGGCAGCGGCGATTTCGGAGCGATTGGCGGGGTCTTGGGCGTAGGCCGCTGCTTCGATGATGGCCTTATTCAAAGACCGGAAGGAATTGGGGTTGGCGGTAATCCAGTCATCGCTGGCCGCAAAGGCGCAGCAGGGGTGGCCATCCCACAGGTCTTTGGTGAGCATGTGAATGAACCCGGCCTCTTCATACACGGCCCGCTGGTTGAACGGGTCGGGCATCAGCATGGCGTCGATGTCCCCGGCGATTAGCTGGGCGATGCTGTCTGGCGGGGGCACGGGGCGAATCTGCACATCCACGTCGGGATCCAATCCGCCCGAGGCCAGGTAGTAGCGCAGCAGCAGGTTGTGCATCGAGTAGGGAAAGGGCACCCCAATTACAAAGCCTTTGAAGTCTTCAGGGCCGTTGACATTGCCCAGGTGGCGCTGGGCCACGGTAATCGCTTGGCCGTTGATGTTTTCGATGCTGGCCAGCTTGACGCCAAAGGCAGCGGAGCCGAGGCCTAGGGTCATGGCGATGGGCATGGGAGCCAGCATATGATAGGCGTCGAGTTCACCTGCGATCGCCGAATCCCGCACCGCACCCCAGCTCGGCATCTTCACCACCGAGGCGTTGAAGCCATACTTCTCGTAGAAACCCAGCGGCTCCGACATAATGATCGGCGTGGCACAGGTGATGGGGATAAAGCCCACCTGAATGTCGGTTTTCTCCAGGTTGCTCGTGTCGATGGGGGCAGCGGTTTCTTCAGTCACCGGCTCCTCACCGCCGCCCGCGCAGCTCGCCAAGGTGACCAAGGCGGCCCCCAGCGCCATATTTTTGAGAAATTCGCGGCGGGTAGCGCCACTGTTGCGCACCGAGTCGGCAAAGAACAAACCCGCCTGGGGGCCAAAGGCTGCCGCGAAAGCATTCTCAAGCCCGCCTGCCTGCTCACACAGTGCCAAAATCAGTTTCTCGCGCTGGGGGTCGTTGCGGCCCACGCGCTTGAGAAACAGCGCCTTGCGCAGTTCGTAGGTGTTGACGGTGTCGGCAGCGCGCAGCTGGTTTTGCTTGTAGACCCCCATTTTCACCAGATCATCGACCATATCGACCGGATCCTGGGGCATGGTTTCCATAAACCGCGAGT
>JANPIO010000246.1:0-19562 GCA_031425055.1 Phormidium sp. VAR_61_metabat_6 | reverse complement strand
GGTTAAGGCAAAATAGCATTATCTTGCCCTAGCGCCCCGGCCTGTCGGGTTGAGCTAGGTTGAAAACGTTCACTCCATGAGTTGTTAGCAGCCCCAAGGGCGCGATAAAGAGGAAACCTTTCATGACACAGTTTCAGACGGAGCAACCATCGGCCCATGCTACCAGCACCGAGCCCGTGATCGTCGCCCGCGATGTGGAAAAGTGGTATGACAACGGCTTTCACGTGCTCAAGGGCGTCAGCATGACGGTCTATAAGGGCGAAGTGCTCGTAGTCATGGGGCCGTCTGGGTCAGGTAAATCGACCTTTATTCGCACCTTTAATGCGCTGGAGCCCTACCAGAAAGGCTCCATTGAAGTTGATGGCATCACCATCTCCCACGACCTAAAAAATATTGAGGCTATCCGCCGTGAAGTGGGCATGGTGTTTCAGCAGTTCAACCTGTTCCCCCACCTGACGGTGTTGCAAAACGTGACTTTGGCCCCGATCTGGGTGCGCCGCTGGCCCAAGGCTAAGGCCCAAGAAGTAGCCATGCAGCTGCTAGAGCGAGTGGGCATTTTAGAACAGGCCCACAAGTTCCCTGGTCAGCTGTCGGGGGGGCAGCAGCAGCGGGTGGCGATCGCCCGCTCCCTCGCCATGCAGCCCAAAGTCATGCTGTTTGACGAACCCACCAGCGCCCTCGACCCTGAGATGGTGCGCGAGGTGCTAGACGTGATGCGTGGTCTAGCCGACTCGGGTATGACCATGGTGTGTGTTACCCACGAAGTTGGCTTTGCCCGAGAGGTGGCCGATCGCGTCGTGCTCATGGATGGCGGTTACCTGATCGAAGAAAACACTCCCAACGAGTTCTTCAGCAACCCTCGCGAAGACCGCACCCAGAAGTTTCTTTCCCAGATTCTTTAGGTGGATATTCTCGAACAGATTCGGCTTGACTACCAGCGGTTTCCCCGCGATCAGAGCTACCACCTCTACGCTGAAGATGTGTACTTTAAAGACCCGCTGAACCAGTTTCGCGGCGTCGATCGCTACCAGCGCATGGTTGGCTTTATGAGCCAGTGGTTTAAGGATGTTGATCTGCAACTGCACGGAATCGAGTACGCCAGCCCCAGCCAAATTGACACCCGTTGGACATTGAGTTGGATTGCTCCAGTGCCCTGGCAGCCGCCCATGAGCATACCCGGTCGCAGTGAGCTTGGGCTAGGGGAAGATGGCAAAGTGATATCCCATATTGACTATTGGGATTGCTCTCGACTGTCGGTGCTCAAGCAGTTGTTTGCTTTGCGAACCTAAGTCTTGAATTCCACCCAAACTGCTGAACAATGAGTCAATCAACTCGAATAGAGACTCATCGGTTGAATGTCTGTGGGTAAGCTAGAGACGTTAACAGGCAAGATTACTGCCACAATCGATCTAGATTTGTAGAGGATACCTATGCGGCTGCTACAAAAGGTGTCGGCTGGGGTTTGCTTGCTCATTGGGCTGCCCATCATCATGATGGCAACGGTTGAGAGCCTCAATCCCAATACCTCCCCTGAAGACCGATCGGGGTTAATGGCAGCCCTGGCCTTCTTTGGACTGCCGCCAACGGCCTTAGGCGGCTGGTTAATTTGGAACTTGCGCCAGCAACACGAGCGATCGCTGGAAGACCTAGCCGACCAGCAAGAGCAGCGGTTTCTACAGCTCCTTCAAGACCAAAAGGGCGACCTGACAGTGCTTCAGTTTGCCACCGCAACCCAACTGTCGCTGGAAGAATCTAAAGTCTACCTAGACGAAAAAGCCCAACAGCTAAACGCCTCGTTCGACGTTTTAGACAACGGGGCCGTGGTCTATCGATTTCCCCTATAGACTGTCATATAGATGCCTACAGGTACTCGCGGTTGAGGTAGGGTTGCAGCACCTCAGGCACTCGCACTGAGCCGTTGGCCTCCTGGTAATTCTCCAAAATGGCGGCCATGGTGCGGCCAATGGCTAGGCCCGACCCGTTGAGGGTGTGGACGTACTGAGTGCCCTTTTGACCCGCTGACTTAAAGCGAATGTTGGCGCGACGAGCTTGGAAGTCTAAACAATTCGAGCAGCTAGAGATCTCGCGATAGCTCTCAGACGAGGGCATCCACACTTCGAGATCGTAGGTTTTGCAGCTGGAGAAACCTAGATCACCGGTACAGAGCGCCAGCACCCGGTAGGGCAGTTTGAGCTGTTGCAGAATGTCTTCGGCATCGCCCACCAGCGCCTCTAGCTCGTCAAAGGAGGTGTCGGGATGAACGAACTTGTACATCTCAACCTTGTTGAACTGGTGCAGACGAATTAGCCCCCGCGTGTCTTTGCCGTAGCTGCCGGCCTCGCGGCGAAAGCAGGGCGTGTAGGCACAATAGTGAATCGGCAGCTGATCAGCCGCGAGAATGTCGTCGCGGTGCAGGTTGGTGAGGGGCACCTCGGCGGTGGGGGTCAACCACAGGTCGTCGTTGCGGCACTGAAAGCTTTCTTCGGCAAATTTAGGCAGCTGGCCTGAGGCGGTCAGCGCGGCGGAATTAACTAGGTAGGGGGGGATGATCTCGTAATAGCCCGCTTTGGTGTGGCGATCGAGCATAAAGGAGATCAGCGCCCGTTCCAACGCGGCACCGGCCCCTTTTAGGACAACGAAGCGGCTCTGGGCAATCTTCTCGGCGGCGCGTTTAAAGTCGAGAATGCCAAGGGTTTCACCAATTTCCCAGTGGGGCTTGGCGGGCTGCTTGGGTAAGTGCTCGTCACCCCAGCGGCGCACTTCGATATTCTCGGTTTCGTCTTTGCCGACGGGGGTGGTGTCGCTGGGCAGGTTGGGCAGGCCCAGCAAAATCGCTTCGATCTGGGCCTTAATCTCGCGCTCCTGGGGTTCTAGGGTTTGCAGCTCGGTTTTGACCTGGTTGCCTTCGTCTTTGAGGGCAGTGACTTCGGGGCCACTGGGGGCGGCCCCGGCCTTGATGGTTTGGCCGACCTGCTTGCCGATCTCGTTGCTGCGGGCTTGCAGCTGCGATCGCACCGTCTCTAGCTGGCGCTGCTGCTGGTCTAGCTCTAGCAGCGGGGTCAAATCGTACTGGCCCCGCTTACCCAGAGCAGACTGCACCCGCTCCGGGTTTTCTCGTATTTGCTTTAGATCTAGCACAGCAGCCCTCTACAATCTGAAATCTGATTTTTTGACAAAAAACTCCTTGCCAATAGATCAGAATATCAGCATTCCTAAAATACCTGCTCAATCTCGGCAATTTCAGGAATAAACTCGCGCAGGCGACGCTCAATGCCCATGCGCAGCGTCATTGCAGAGCTAGGGCAAGAGCCACAGGCTCCTTGCAGGCGGAGTTTGACCACCGGGCCATCAATTTCGACTAGCTCTACGTTGCCGCCGTCGGCCAGCAGGTAGGGGCGCAGTTCATCTAAAACCTGTTCCACATTAGGGGGGGTCAGTGCAAGCGTTTCCATGGGCGATAGCTACCAAAAGTATTGAGAGTCTATCTACATTCTAAGGATTTTGGTCCCGTTCCAGAGTACACAACCTGATCTATCCGCGATTTGTCCAGGGAATAACGCCATCCCTCTCCCCTATACAGCTTGCTAAATCAAGCGTTGCCGGTTCTTATTTCTTTATGGAGGTAGGGGGCCGTTGTTGCGTAAACTGAGTCGTGAGGGGCCAAGCTTTGATTCAAAAGACCTGTGCGAGATCAAATGACGACAGCCTCAGTATCCTTCTCAGAGATTTAGTATGCCATTTACGATCGACTCAGCTCGTAATATTTTCCCTAATACGCTAACGGCGGATTCTGTACCCGCAACCATTGCCCGCTTTACCCAGCTTAGCGCCGAAGACCAGCTCGCCCTAATCTGGTTTGCCTACCTAGAAATGGGTAGCAGCATTACCATTGCGGCCCCCGGTGCGGCCAGTATGCAGTTTGCTGAAGCCACCATGGAGCAAATTCGCAAGATGTCCTTTCAGGAGCAGTCTCAGGCGATGTGCGACCTGGCAAACCGAACCGATACTCCGGTTAGTCGCACCTACTCGACCTGGTCGCCCAATATCAAGCTCGGGTTTTGGTACAAGCTCGGCCAGTGGATGGAAGAAGGCTCGGTTGCGCCTATCCCTGAGGGTTATAAGCTGTCGGCCAATGCCGCAGCGGTGTTGCAGTCGATTCGCACCCTAGAATCTGGCCAGCAGATTACGGTGCTTCGCAATGCCGTTGTCGATATGGGGTTTGATGCCAAGCAAATGGGCAGCTACACCCGCATTTCTGAGCCGGTTGCGCCGCCTCAAGATATGGCTCAGCGCAGCCAGGTCACCATTGAGGGGGTCACCAACCCTACGGTGCTGGCCTACATGAATAATCTCAATGCCAACGACTTCACGGCGTTGATCGAGCTGTTTACTCCCGATGGCGCACTCCAGCCTCCCTTTCAGCGTCCGATCACCGGCAAAGAAGCGATTCTCCGATTCTTTCAGGAAGATTGCCAAAACCTTAAGCTGATTCCAGAGCGTGGGGTTACCGAGCAGGCTGAAGATGGCTTTACCCAAATCAAAGTTACCGGCAAAGTACAGACCCCCTGGTTTGGCGCTGGGGTCGGGATGAATATTGCCTGGCGGTTTTTGCTCAACCCCGATGGCAAGATTTTCTTTGTTGCTATTGACCTGCTGGCCTCACCGAAAGAACTACTCAACCTGGTTCGCTAGGCAAACGTTGGCAGGAGCTGGGTCGCTAGGCGATGGGCAAGGCCCGGCCAAAGGCCAACGCAGTCTGAGGGCCTAACTTGGCCTAGGCCCACTTAATCCTAGTTAACCCTCGCTGGTTACCCCTGTCTTGTTTGCTGGCTGCTGGGTCTTCCGCCTCAGGAAAGACCCAGCAGCCAGCATTGCTTTGAGCATGGCGAGGGCAAGGGGGGTAAAGGCGGCTGAGGATCGCTTAGCTTAGAAGGACATTGCAAAGTTTTGCAACATGTCTCTAATATAGAGAAACGTTAAACAACATCATTGACCGGGTAACTGGGCTAGCCGATGACGGTCATAGCGTTTTTCGCAAGTCTTTGTCTAAGATTCCTTCTTTTAAGTCGTCATGCATACCAGCGAACTCCAGTGGTCAACTGAAGAAAAAGTCCTTGCTAAGGCGGCGATCGCAACAGCCTACAGCCGAGAGATCAGCGGATTGGTTCAGGTTGTGCGCGATCGCTCCAGCAGCCTCAACACCATAGATGATCTTTGGCAACTCCACGACTTTCTCAGCGCCCGCCGCCACGAACTCGACGGCAAATATGACGATCGCGAGTCGGCGCTGCTGTTTGTCTTTTCGAGTTTGGTGAAAGAAGGCTGGCTGAGCTTAGACGAGCTAGAAGGGCTAGACTCAGCTAAGTTGTCAAAAATTGCTGCCCTCACTCGCATGTTCTAATCCGGTTCGCAGAGCCAGATCGGGGCTGCTTTGGTTGAGCAAATCTGGGAATACATAAACGAAAGGGGAGGTGCTAGAAGCAGCACCTCCCCTTTCGTTTTGTATTTAGTTTTTTCTTGTTGGGCTGTAGAACCCTACATGATGCCAATCTGAGACAGAATGCCTTGACCGGTTAGGAACTCGGTAGCTACGCCGATGACGAATCCCAGCATAGCCAAACGACCGTTCCAGGTTTCTGCGAAGTTAACGAAGCCGAACTTGTTTTCGTTGGTTTCCATGGTGGATATCTCCTAGGTGGTGAGAGGATCAAAAATCAATATCCTGTTACTTAACGTAACATAGATTTTTGGGTTGGAGGTCTGAGAACGATGACTTTATTTAATACCTAAGATTGAGGCAGCCATCGCGGAGTTGACCTGTCTACTAGAGGTTGGTCAGCCAGGACACGATGCCGTGGCCAGTGACAGCCTCAAACAAAACGGCAGACAGAAACCCAGTCATGGCCAAACAACCGTTCAGCTTTTCGGCATATTCATTCAAACTAAACTGCTGGCTGTCGTCGACGTAAACTTTTGGTTCAACGGCAAAGTTATTTAGACGACCGCCCTCTTCGGTGGTGTACCCGCTAGTGGTCATGGGGTGTTCTCCGCTGCTTCTGTAACGGTAATGTAACATGATGTAAAGAAATATTGCGAAAATATTTACACCATTTGAGAGTTGCGCTGCGCTGTAGATTGTCTATGGCTGCCCTGGCTCCCCAAGTGCGGAAGTAGCCAGCGGCAGAACTCTGGACGCTGAACTACTAGCGGCAATGGCTATGACTTTGATTGATTTGCAGGGCAGCACGGTGTTGGTGACGGGGGCCTCGCGGGGAATTGGGGCGGCGATCGCCCGTACTCTGCATGGGGTTGGAGCGGCGGTTATTCTTCACTACAGTCAGGGTGAAGCCGAAGCTAAACAGCTCGCCGCTGATCTGGGGCAGGAGCGCACTCACCTGGTTCAGGCCGATCTGGCGGTGCCGGGAGCGGCTCTAGGGTTGTGGGAACAGTCTCTAGCTTGGCAAGGCAGCGTGAATGCTGTGATCAACAATGCTGCGACTATGCCTGCTGCCGCCATTACAGCCGAGTGGGATCAGTGGGCAGCGGTCTGGCAGGAGACTCTTCAGGTGAATCTAATCGCTATGGCGGATGTGTGCCGGGAGGCGATCGCGCACTTTCAGGCCCAGGGCGGCGGTACGCTGGTGAACCTGTCCAGCCGAGCGGCGTTTCGGGGTGATGGGCCAGAGTTTATGGCCTATGCGGCGTCGAAGGGTGGGGTGATTGGGCTGACTCGCACGATCGCGAAGGGGTTTGCGGCGGATGGAGTGCGGGCCTATGCGATCGCGCCTGGGTTTGTGCGTACCGATCGCATCGAGCAGTTGATGGCGGAGCGAGGAGCGGAGTATGTGACGCGGGATATTCCGATGGGGGCTCCGGCGGAGCCGCAGGATATTGCCAATTTGGTGGCGTTTTTGGTGGCAGGGTTAGCGCCCCATGCGACGGGGGCGACGTTTGATGTGAATGGGGCGTCGTATTTTCATTAGTAGAAATGCAACAAACTGCTTCCCTCGCTTGCTGGGAGAGGGGGTGGGGGAGAGGGCAGAGGGTTCTCAGCTAAGGATTTGGGCTGGCGGCGCACAATTGGGGTGAAAGCCAGATCTGCTGCTGGGGCCATTTCGCTGGCCCCAGACCCCCATCGAGAAAGGCGTTCCGCCGCCCTTCACCCCACGGAAAGGACTGGCTGATCATCGGTTTAAACCTCTGTGTTGCAAAGTAGCCTGGAGGCAACATTCACCCCTTACCCTCATCTTCCTCATCTCCCCACCTTCCTCACCAACCCATCCACTCCCCACCCCCCACCCCTACTCCCACTTCACCTCTGCGGGCTTCGTCTGCACTAGCAGTTTGCCTCGGGAGAAAACATGGGTGACGGTGGCGCGGCGGCAGATGGCGTCGTAGGGGCTGTTGGCGTCAAGAACGATGAGGTTGGCGGGTTTGCCGACTTCGAGGCCGTAGGAGTCTTTTAAGGCGAGGGTTTGAGCACTGTTGGTGGTGATCATGTCGTAGCTGGCGGCAATTTCGTCTTGGCCGGTCATTTGGCAGACGTGGACGGCCATGGAGGCGACGTCGAGCATGTTGCCGGTGCCCAGGTTATACCAGGGGTCTTGTACGCAGTCGTGGCCGAGGCTGACGTTGAGGCCCTGCTGCCAGAGTTCTTTGACGCGGGTGACGCCGCGCCGCTTGGGGTAGGTGTCGGTGCGACCCTGGAGGGTGATGTTGATTAGCGGGTTGGCGATGAAATTGATCTGCGATCGCGCCAGCAGACCCATGAGTTTGAAGGCATAGGCGTTGTTATAGCTGGCAAAGGCGGTGGTGTGGCTGGCGGTAACGCGGGAACCCAAGCCCGATCGCACGGCGCAGGCGGCGACCACTTCTAAAAAGCGCGATTGGTCGTCGTCAATTTCGTCGCAGTGGATGTCGATCAGTCGATCGTAGCGTTGGGCCAGCTCAAAGATGCGGTGTACCGACTGGACGCCGTCTTCGCGGGTCATTTCGTAGTGGGGAATGCCGCCGACGGCATCAGCCCCCAGTTTGAGGGATTCTTCCATCAGGTCAAGATTGCCGGGGCTACCGTAGAGGCCATCTTGGGGAAAGGCAACGACTTGCACGGTGATCCAATCTTTGACAGCGTCGCGGACTTCGATCAGAGATTTAAGGGCGGTGAGGCTGATTTCGCTGACGTCGGCGTGGCTGCGGACAAAGAGCACCCCCTGCTGAGCCTGGAGCTTGAGGGTGGCGATCGCCCGCGCTTTGACATCTTCTAGGGTGAGAGACTGTTTGCGATCGCGCCAGATCTCAATGCCTTCAAATAGGGTGCCGCTCTGGTTCCAGCGGGGCTGTCCTGCCGTCAGTGCCGAGTCAAGGTGAATATGCGATTCTACGAAGGGCGAGCTTACCAGCTTGCCGCCTAGGGCAAGCTCTTGGGTAGCTGAGATGGCCAAGTGAGGTTCTATTGCCTGAATGCGTCCATTTTCGAGGCCAATATCGACTGGCTCGCCGCTAGGCAGCTTACCGTTCCGCAAAATAAGATCCATGGCTCCCCTTTGGCGCAGTTTGCCTTATCGTTACGGCCATGACTATACCAATTCCGTCCTGGCCAGATGCGTCCCCAGTGAGCGATCCCCCATTAAAAATCCCCGGCGCTGCCGCTAAGGCAATGCCGAGGATAACGAATTTGAGATCACCCAGGGGGGAAGAACCGCAGGTAGATGCCGGTCGATTGGTC
The DNA here is from genome assembly GCA_031425055.1 of Phormidium sp. VAR_61_metabat_6. Taxonomy (GTDB): domain Bacteria; phylum Cyanobacteriota; class Cyanobacteriia; order Phormidesmidales; family Phormidesmidaceae; genus Nodosilinea. Next base: position 10,837 of record JANPIO010000246.1, on the reverse strand, counting down.
AAGCCTAATTTAGCAAGCTGAAGCGGCAAATAAACCCGGTGCGTAGGCCTCAATTACCTTACCAGTGGTGGCGCAGGTGATCATGAGGTAGTCGCAGGCGGCGCACTGGGTTCGCACCAGCTGGTCGGGGTGAATGTGGTGCCTTTCGGCTAAATGGCCACAGTTGGGGCAGTGTACCTGTTGAGAATGACCAATCATTTTGTAACTCCGGCAGCTTTTTGACAGAACAATTGAGAGATATTATTTGGATCAGATCTTATTAAAAATAGTTCTCGCAATGGATAAAACATCGCAAGAACCGCTTGAGCAAGACTCAAAAACGCAGGCCAAAATCTTAATCTTCCCTGATGCTTATTATCACTTCGTTTTTTGGGAGGTGCAACTCTATTTTATAAATCCTTAATCTTGGGATCAAGCTCTGGGCAATGATCCCCGCCTTTAGATAGAGTAGGCAGGCCGAACATTGCACCCGTTGTTTACAACTCTGAGGTGATGCCTAGTAGCTGGCTACAGTGCAGATCTTTAATCTTTAGATTTGGATCCTTGCCTTTTCGTTCTGATTGTGGGGATCGCTAGTTTTCAGGTCACTATTGTAGGGATGTTCGGGAAACAGAGAATAAGTTTGTCCAACTCAGTGGGACTTTATTGTCTGTCTGTGCTCTGCTAGATTTCTGCTCAATTCTTACTCGGCTATGCGCTATCAAATTCGCCACCTCACTCGCTACTGCTATCAGCAGCCTGTCACCCTGCGGCCCCACACCCTGCGCCTGCGACCCCGGAGCGACGGTGCCCAGCAGCTGCGGCATTTTGCCCTTGAGGTGACCCCCCAGCCAACTCAGCAGAGCGCGATCGCCGATACCGATGGCAACAGCACCGTGGGCCTGTGGTTTGCGCCTCGCCCCGTAGAGCAATTTGAAGTTATTACCACCGCTGAGGTCGAGACCTCTCGCACCAACCCCTTTGACTACCTGGCGGAGCCCTGGGCCACCACCTTGCCCATCGAATATCCCACCAGCCTAGGAGCCACGCTAGCGCCCTACTTGGCATTAGCCAGGGCCCCTGCCCTTGGGCCTGGAGTGGTTGACCTAGCCCAGACGCTGGCCCACCAGGTAGAGGGCAACGTGGGTCTTTTTTTGACCGCTTTAGTTGGCCGCATCTACGAAACCTGTGAGTACACCAATCGTCCAACGGGCGCTCCTTGGCCGGGGGGCATAACCTGGGGCAAAAAGCTGGGCAGCTGTCGCGACTTTGCTGTGCTGTTTATGGAGGCCTGCCAGGCGGTGGGGATAGCCGCTCGCTTTGTCAGTGGTTATGAGCAGGGCGACAGCACAAGTCGCGATCGCGACCTGCACGCTTGGGCTGAGGCCTACGTGCCCGGCGGGGGCTGGCGCGCCTTTGACCCCACCCACGGGCTAGCAGTGAGCGATCGCCATATTGCCCTAGTGGCCAGCCCCTTTCCAGCGCAAACTCTGCCCGTCAGCGGCACCACTCAAGAGGGGAGCCAGGTGGGGTCTAGTTTGGAGACCGAGATTCGGGTAGAGGTGCTGGGGAATTAGGCGGTGGGGAGGATGAGGAAGGTGGGGAAGATGAGGAAGACAAAAGCTTAAAACTCCTGACCACCCCATCACCCCCATCACCCCCATCACCCTCACCTCCCCAAGGTCTGCTGGGCACGCTTACGCAACTCCTTAGCCGGGCCGTAGTCCGGGTTAATCTGTAAGGCCTTTTCGAGAGCAATGATCGACTGGTCATAGCGCTGGAGAGCCCAGGTGGCTTCGCCGCGCACAGTCCAGGCTTCGGCTGACTCGCGGTTGCGGGCGATCGCCTGGTCGATGGCGGCAATGGCCTCGGCGGAGCGGCCTAGCTTTTGCAGCACGCGGCCCCGGTCGAGCCAGGCCTCAAACATGGCGGGCATGAGGCGGTTAGTGCTCTCGTAGAGTGCTAGGGCGGCCAGCAGCTTTCCCTGCTGTTCTTCGGCATTGCCCTTGCTGCGCACGGCCTCGGGGTAGTAGGTGCTGTAGGCCAGAGCATCGTCGCAAGCCGCAATGGCCTCTAGAGGGCGTTTGAGGGCAATCAGGGCTCGGCAGCGCCCTAGGTAGGCTGGTGCATAATCTGACTGGCTCTCGACCGCTTGGTTATAGGTAACAAGGGCATCGGGGTAGCGGCCCTGGTAGCGCAGGCGATCGCCCTGGCGGGTCAGGTAGACCGCTTTTTCTTCAGGGGGCAGCAGCAGGCCAAAATCGGTGGTCAAAGTAGGAATCGCCGCTGCCTGAAACGGTACGGCAGCCCCCGGGCTAGGCTCAAAGGCAATGGTGAGGCTGCTGCGCCAGAGTACTAGCAGGCTGAGCGTTCCCATCAGGCTGCCGACCACTATCGAGCGCCGACGGGCATAGGGCTTTAGCTCCTCTACCGCCAAGCTTGAAGACACTGGCGGCACCGCTTCGCTGGCACCATAGGCAAAATCGACTGGAAACAGTGACGTGGAGTCTTGGTCGTCGGCAAAGGCTGTGGGCTCTGAGGTTTCGGTGGGCCCGATGGCGGTGTCGCTGTCGTCCCCGGGAAAGGTTGGCCCCCGACCGTTGGCTCCCTTCATCCAGGTTTGGTAGATTTGGGTGCCCAGCAGGCCGTGAAGAGGGTTGGGCAGATTTTGCAGAGCTTCGAGAGCTTCTTGGGCTGTGGGGTAGCGATCGCGAAAGTCGTAGCGCACCATTTTGTCGAGCACAGCCGCCAGCGATGATGACACTGTCGGAGCATGGTGACGCCAGGACAACTCGCTGGTGATGGGGTCTTCTTCAATTTTTTGAGGATGGATGCCGGTCAAGGCTCGAATGCCGAGAATGCCGACGGCATAAACGTCGCTGCTAAAGCGCGGCTTGCCCGCATACTGCTCGTTGGGCATGTAGCCGTGGGTGCCAATGGCCACAGTGATGTTGGTGGCCCCAGTTTCGGCGTCGAGTAACGGGGATGAGGTTACCTGCTTGACCGCCCCAAAGTCAATTAGTACCAACTTCCCGTCGCGGTGGCGGCGGATGAGGTTAGAGGGCTTAATATCTCGGTGAATCACCTGCTGGCGATGCACAAAGGAGAGAATCTCCAGCACCTCTTGCAGCAGCAGCACTACTCGCGTCTCAGACCAGGGTTTGCCCTCTTCGACCTGACGGTTGAGGCGGCTGCCCTCAATATATTCTTGGGCCAGATAAAACTCTTGATCCTCTTCAAAGTGGGCCATCAGCGACGGAATTTGGGGATGGTTACCCAGCTGATAGAGCACCCGAGCTTCGGTGTCAAATAGCCGTCGAGCCATGTCGAGGGTGCCCGTGTCTTTGTCCTGTACCTTGAGCTGCTTGATCACACACCGAGGGTGGTTCGGCAGGTGGATGTCGGTCACTAAAAAGGTGCGGCTGAATCCCCCTGACCCCAGCCGTCGGACAACTTGGTACCGTCCTCCCAGTAGTGTTTGCTCCATGCTGCCCAGAATGTCTTTGTCAGCCTGGTCATTTAACCACAGACTCAATAGCCTGGTGCCCAGGGGTAGGCCGGCTGACTGGTTGCCCATAGCAGCAGCAGAGGCATGGGCGATCGGGCCGGCTTAGGAATTTTTTGAACCCAAGGTCAGTCTGCTTTGTGGAACTGTCGCGTCAATCTCGCCACTGATGCACCAGCTTTAGTTTAGTTTAGGGCCTGACTGGCTTCCTTGAGTTGGCCCCAGAGGTGGCCCCCGGCGACCTTACACATCCTTTACAGCACTTTATCTTAAGTTTCTCAAGCCAGGTCAGGGCTTTACGCTTAAGAGAGCGATCGCCCCAGGCGAGCCCACGCCGGTATTTTGGGCAAGCTAAATCTACCCGCTGCGATCGCCCCTGCCGATAGACCGGCTCTAGATTTTCGCTACTTCCCCTTCGTTCACCACTGGCCCTATGTCACAGCCCTCTTGCCTTGATGCCGAGATGTATCTGGCCGTGCTGAGCACCCTGCCCGATGCGGTCGTTGTGGTTGACTTGGGCGGGGCGCTGCTGTTTTGCAATGCGGCGACTGAGGCCTTGCTCCCAGGGGGAATTGCCGGGTTAGGAGGCAGCGGCGACCCATCAGATTATCAGGTGCTCGATCAGCAGCAGCAGCCCCTAGCCGCGCCTGAGCTGCCCCTAAGTCGGGTGCTCGCTGGTCAGCGCCTGCACAACGAAGAATTGATCTTGGCTGTGGGGCACCCCCCCCAACTTCACTGGGTAGCCTGTAGCGGCGGACTGTTTTCTGGCATGGCGCTGCTGACCCTGCGCGATATCTCCGCTGCTAAACAGCAGGAAGCCAACCTGGTGCAGCAGGCCTTTTATGACCCGCTCACGGGGCTGCCCAACCGCCATTTGTTTGTCGATCGCCTGGGTCAGGCTCTAGCCTGCGCCCAGGATGACCCTCAACGGGTAATGGCGCTGTTGGTCATCGGTCTAGAACGGTTTAGGTTGATCAAAGACAACTTAGGGCACCAGGTCGGCGACGAAATGCTGGTTGAACTAGGCGCTCGCCTCCAGACCCAGGTCGGCCCCGACAATACGGTTGCGCGGCTGGGGAGAGACGAGTTTGCCATCCTTCTAGACCACCTGACCACCCCCGCTAGCGCGCTTGATCTGATTGAAACAATTCACGCGGTGGTGCAGCAACCTTTTTGGCTTCAGCAGCAGCAGGTTTACGTCGATGCCAGCATCGGTGTTGCCTTCGGCTCCGAGGTCTATGAAAACGCCTTCGACTGGTTGCGCGATGCCGATGCGGCCCTAGATCAGGTTAAAGACCATCTTGATCAGGGCTGGCAGGTGTTTGATCGGTCTCTCAGGGTGCAGCAAGACCTGCGCCTGCAAACCGAAGTTGACCTCCGCCAGGCCCTCGATTGCGGTGAGCTGCGGCTGCACTACCAACCCATCGTCACCCTCAGTAACGAAGAAATCTGCGGCTTTGAGGCCTTGGTACGGTGGCAGCACCCCACCCGGGGGCTGCTGCTGCCTGGGGAGTTCATCCACATTGCCGAGACCAGTGGGCTGATCATTCCCCTGGGCTGGTGGGTGCTGACCGAAGCCTGCCGGCAAATGCAGGTCTGGACTGAGCAATACCCCGCAATGGCCAAGTTTACGGTCAGTGTCAACATGTCGAGTAAGCAGTTTTCGCAGCAGCACATCGTCGAAAGAATTCAGAAAATTTTGACCGACACCGGTTTTGTAGCCAATCGGCTCAAAATTGAACTGACCGAAGGGGTGCTAATCGACCACTCCGACAGCATCATTGCCACCCTGCAGCAAATCAAATCCTTAGGCATTAAGCTGCTGGTGGATGACTTTGGCACGGGCTATTCTTCCCTGAGCTATCTGCACCGCTTCCCCTTTGACTGCCTCAAGATCGATCGCTCATTCATTGAAAACGCCGACCAAGACTTTGAAAAGCTGGAGATTTTGCAGTCGGTGGTGCGCTTAGCCTGGAACTTGGGCCTTGATGTGGTGGCCGAAGGGGTAGAGACATCGCGCCACCACGCTCAGCTCAAGGCGCTGCGGTGTGAGCTGGGTCAGGGCTATCTGTTCTCCCGCCCCCTATCATCCGCCGCCATTGAGGCTATGATGGCGGAGAAAAGTGCCCCTTTGTCTGACCTGCCTCCTGTCATCCGCCCCCCTAAGGAGGGCTCAGTTGGGTAATGAAACTGTCGCCGCCATGCTGATTCGTAAACTGCTTGACTGCCCTGAGTTTGTTGCCGGTGACGGTACCCAGCTGCGAGAGCTGTTGCACCCCGACAAGCAAGACCTTGCCCTACGCTACAGTTTGGCCCACGCGATCGTGCCTGCGGGGCAGGTGTCTACCCCCCACGCCCTCACCACTTCTGAGGTCTACTACATTCTGGCGGGGCAGGGAGAAATGTCGATCGACGGCGAAACTAGCCCGGTCGAGCCGGGGGACGCTGTGTACATTCCGCCCCATGCCCGCCAGCACCTTCGCAACACGGGCGATCGCCCACTGGTGTTTATCTGTCTGGTCGACCCCGCCTGGCGACAGGAAGACGAGACGGTGTTTGGGGCAGACTAGCTAGCGTGGCCGTAGTCCCTGGGACGGAGTCAGCGGTTGCTGGGCCGTCTAACCCTGACTATCTATAGTTTGCGCCGCCAAAAATAAAAGCTGTTTGCAATGGGCAAATACAGTCTGAAGGTTTGCGATCGCACCCATCTCCCCCTAGTTCATTTTCTGGCCAGTTCAATTTCTGGAAGGGGGAATGTTAAGGCACGTAGGCTTTAGGGCTAGCCTTGAGTCAGGCTGCGGTAGGATTACCGCAAGCTTTCTAAACTCTTGGTGGCCGCTATGCCCGTATCTACAACTGCATTGCAAGCGGTGCGACAGCGCGATCGCGCCTGCCTAGAAGCTCACAATCCCTACGAGCGGCTCCAGGCCCTGCACGAAATTTGGCCCCTGGTAGCCGAGAAATATGGCGATACGGTGGCCCTCAATGACCCCCACTACAAGCCTGCCGCCACTCTCACCTATCGGCAACTGGCCGAGGCCATTCGCACCTTTGCTAGCGGGTTGCAGGCCCTGGGGGTCGAAAACCGCGCCCATGTAGCCCTGTTTGCCGACAATAGCTACCGCTGGTTTATCGCCGACCAGGGCATTATGACCGCTGGCGGTATGAACGCCGTGCGCAGCGCCACCGCTGAGAAAGAAGAGCTTGCCTACATCGCCGAGCACAGCGAGAGCACGGTGCTGGTGGTGGAGACCCTGGCGCTGCTGAATCGGCTGCGCGGTCGCCTCGAAACCCTACCCATTGCCCTGGTGATCTTGCTATCGGACGAAGAGCCGCCCGAGGGCGATCGCCTCAAGATTCTCAACTTCGGTCAGCTGATGGCCCTGGGGCGCGATCGCCCTTACACCCCAGTGCCCATCAAGCCCGAAGATCTGGCTACTCTGATCTATACCTCTGGCACCACCGGCCAGCCCAAGGGGGTGATGCTCAGCCACCGCAACCTGCTGCACCAGATCAACACCCTAGAGGCGGTGGTGCAGCCCAACCCGGGCGATCGCGTGGTGGGCATTTTGCCCTCCTGGCACAGCTTTGAGCGCACTGCCGAATACTTTTTGCTATCGCGGGGCTGCACCCAGACCTATAGCAGCATTCGCCATCTTAAGGCCGACCTCAAGGCCACCAAACCCCAGTACATGGTGGGGGTGCCCCGCCTGTGGGAGTCGATCTACGAAGGAGCGCAGAAGCAGTTTCGTGAGCAAAGCCCCGGCAAGCAAAAGCTGATCTTTACCTTTTTTGACCTGAGCCAGCGCTACGTCGAAAATCTCTGGCGCTACCAGGATATGAAAATCGACGAGCCTGACTTGCCCTCTGTGAAACGCTTGGGTGCGGGGCTCGCGGCTCTGGCCCTCTGGCCCCTGCACCAGCTGGGCAAAAAGCTGGTCTACGGCAAAGTGAGCGAAGCCACGGGCGGCCAGGTCAAGCAGCTAATTAGCGGCGGTGGTTCCCTGGCCCGGCACATTGATATTTTCTTTGAAATCATCGGCGTACAGTTGATCGTGGGCTACGGCCTCACCGAAACCGCCCCGGTGCTCTCGGCCCGTCGCCCCTGGCGAAATTTGCGGGGGGCAGCGGGGCAGCCGATTCCCTTTACCGAAATCAAGGTGGTGGATCTCGAAACCCGCCAAGAGTTGCCCCAGGGCGGACAGGGGCTGGTGCTGGCGCGGGGGCCACAGATTATGGCGGGCTACTACCGCAACCCTGAGGCCACTCAAAAGGCGATCGACCCCGAGGGCTGGTTCGACACGGGCGACCTAGGCTGGATTAGCCGCGATGGCAACGTGGTGCTCACCGGGCGGGCTAAAGACACCATCGTGCTGACCAACGGTGAAAACATTGAGCCGCAGCCCATCGAAGACGCCTGCATTCGCAGCAAGTACATTGACCAAATTATGCTGGTGGGCCAAGATCAGCGATCGCTCGGTGCGCTCCTCGTTCCCAACCTAGATGCGCTCCAGAGCTGGGCCGCAAGTCAGTCCCTATTTGTTGCCATTCCCGGCGATACCACGCCGGCCCCCACCGACTGCACCGCTATTACCCTCGACGATGAGCGAGTGCAGAAGCTGTTTCGCGATGAGTTAGGCCGCGAGGTGAAAGATCGCCCCGGATATCGTCCCGACGATCGTGTTGGTCCCTTTCGCCTGATTCTTGAGCCCTTCTCCATCGACAACGGCCTGCTTACCCAAACTCTAAAAGTCCGCCGTCCCGTGGTTACGACCCGGTATCGCGATATGATTGACGCGATGTTTGTGTAGCTGCGGTGGTGTAAAGACTTCGCTAACCTCAGCCGCATCCGGTGGAATAGTCCGGCCACGATGCCCGATGGTCGTAGTCGGTATTGGTGATTTCTTTATTGCGTCAAAGATTATGGATGAGAATCAAACGCTGCTGCTCAAGCGAGTGGTCAACATTAAAGCCATTGTGACCCCCCTGTGGAAAGAAGAAGCTCAGAAGCAGCTACAAACCCAAATTAACCAGGTTGATGGCCGTCTGCAACAGCTCGAAATGCAGGGCCAGCGCATGGTGGCCGAGCTGCAAAAACAGGCTGAAGGACAGCCCACCAGCGGCACCATTCAGCAGCAGATGGGCAATATTCAAAATCAGCTCAACCAAGACAAGAGCAAGCTGCTTCAGCAAAAAAACCAGAGCCTACAGCAGCTCCAGGAAGTGCAGACCATAGCGGTCGATGCTGAAGTAGATCAGGGCAAGGTCGAGAGTTTTTTTAATGTCTCAGTGGGCGACAATCTGGTGCGCAAGCTCCAGGTCGAAATTTTGATCAAGGATGGCGTGATTCAAGAGATTCGCGGCGAACTCTAGTTTAGGCGCGTTTAGCCCGCCCAGGTTTGAACGTTTAACCGCTCGAACGGTTCAGCCTTGGGGATAGAATAAATCCTTGGCATCTCTGCTGCTCTGTCGTTTTAACCCTGTTTCGGAAGTCACCTCCATGATTCGCGAAGTCTTTATGCCTGCCCTCAGCTCAACTATGACCGAAGGCAAGATTGTGTCTTGGGTCAAAGCCCCCGGTGACAGGGTAGAAAAAGGCGAAACGGTGGTGATTGTCGAGTCCGACAAGGCCGACATGGATGTGGAGTCATTCCACGAAGGGATTTTGGCCGCCATTGTGGTGGAAGCGGGCGGCACGGCTCCGGTGGGTGAGGCGATCGCCCTGCTGGCCGAAACCGAAGCCGAAGTTGAAACCGCCAAACAGCAGGCCGCCGCCAAATCCGGTGCCGCTGGGGGCGACTCTGCCCCTAATCCTGAAGCCGCTGCCCCGGTGGCCGTGGTCGAAGCTCCGGCTCCTGCCGCCCAAAACGGGGCATCTTCTGGCAGTCGTAGCGGTCGAGTGGTGATTTCTCCCCGCGCCCGCAAGCTGGCCAAAGACCTCAAGGTAGACCTCACTAGCCTCCAGGGCAGCGGCCCCCACGGCCGTATTGTGGCCCAAGATGTGGAGCTGGCGGCGGGCAAAAATCCTACTGTTACTGGGCCGGTGGCAACGCCCCTGGCGGCGGTGGCACCGCCGGTGCCTGCGGCTCCTATGCCCCCGGCGGCTCCGGCGGCTCCGGCTCCCATCGGCACCTTTGGGCCAGGTCGTGCCCTTCAACACCCTGCAGCAGGCCGTTATTCGCAATATGGTGGCCAGTCTGGCGGTGCCCACCTTCCACGTGGGCTACACCATCACCACTGACAATTTAGATGCGCTCTATAAGCAGATCAAGTCCAAGGGCGTGACCATGACCGGGCTACTGGCCAAGGCCGTGGCCGTCACCCTGCAAAAGCACCCGCTGGTCAACGCGGGTTTCACCGACCAGGGCATTCAGTACCGCTCAGGCATCAACATTGCGGTGGCGGTGGCCATGGAGGGCGGTGGCCTCATTACCCCCGTGCTGAAGAATGCCGACCAGTACGACATCTACTCGCTGTCGCGCGCCTGGGCTGATCTGGTGGCGCGATCGCGCTCCAAGCAGCTCCAGCCCGACGAGTACACCTCTGGCACCTTCACCCTGTCAAACCTGGGGATGTTTGGGGTCGATCGCTTCGACGCAATTTTGCCGCCGGGGCAGGGGTCGATTTTGGCGATCGGGGCCTCTCGCCCCACGGTGGTCGCCACCGCCGACGGTCTCATGGGGGTCAAGCGCCAGATGCAGGTCAACATTACCTGCGATCACCGCATCATCTACGGGGCCGATGCCGCCGCCTTCCTCAAGGATCTGTCCAATGTGATTGAAAACAATCCCCAGTCCTTAACCCTGTAGCTATGAATTCAGTCGATCTTGCCTTCTTGCCCGCCCTCGAACAAGCTCGGCTGATTCGCAACAAAGACATTTCGCCCCTAGAGCTAGCGGAAATTTATTTGGAGCGCATCGAGCGGCTCAACCCGGCTCTGGGGGCCTACGTGACGGTGATGGCAGAGCAGGCTCTGACCGATGCCAGGGCTAAAACCGAGCATTTGGTGAGCAATCCTGAGGATTTGCCGCCGCTGTTTGGGGTGACGGTCTCGGTCAAAGATTTGAACCCGGTAGGGGGGGTGCCCTGTGCCTATGGGCTCAAGGCCGCCTGTAATCTAATCGCTCCCGAAGACGACTACATTGTCGGTAAGCTGCGCCAGGCGGGGCTGATTATTTTGGGCAAAACCGCCACCTCCCAACTCGGGTCGCTGCCCTACACCGAACCGCCGGGCTTTCCGCCTGCTCGCAACCCGTGGAATTTGGACTACACGCCGGGGGGCTCCAGCGGCGGTGGGGCAGCGGCCTTGGCGGCGGGGCTGTGCGCAATTTCCCAGGGTTCCGACGGCGGCGG
>JANPIO010000245.1:0-52079 GCA_031425055.1 Phormidium sp. VAR_61_metabat_6 | reverse complement strand
CCTCAACAGCAAGCGCCAGAATAACTACACAGCGATTCTGCCGCCATCGTTGCGGGTGATCACCACCGTCGCCGAGCGGGGGCGAGCGTTGCCGCCATCGGGCCAGTGACTGGTGAACAGCGCCGGGTCAGTGACCGACTCACTATTTTCGCCCGGGTGCTGGATATTGACAAAGATCACCTTGCCATCAGGCGACTCGGTAATGCCAGTGACTTCACAGTCACGCGGCCCCACCAAAAATCGACTGAGCACTGTGGGGCTAGCCATTTGGCCCATGTAGGTCTTCACCTGTTGTTCGCCGTCGCCATTCAACGGTACTGAAGCATTGGTGACCATCTTGGCACCACCGTCACCCACGGGGCCGGGCAGCGCTGCCAGCATCATGCAGTTGGTGGAGTCGGTAAAGTAGCCGTCGTCAGTTTGCAGCCATAGCAAGCCGGGTACCGCCTCGCTAAACCACAAGCCATCGGGGCTGGAGAAGTCGTTTTCATCGGTGAGGCCCGAGAGGTTCACGCTCAAGTCGGCATCGGCCTGGGCCCCAAATAGGTAGACATCCCAGGTAAAGGTGGCGGCGGCGGGATTGCTGCCGGTTTGCCGCCAGCGAATGACGTGGCCGTTGACGTTGCCCGAGGTGGTCTTCTCACCCTTAAGATCGGCGTAGTAGCGGGGATTGGCGGCATCGAGGGGCACCTTGGTGCCGCGACCGCTGCTGCTGGAGACATTGTTGGTCAGGGTCTGGTAGACATCGCCATTGACCGGGTTCACGCCGCCCCACTCGGGCCGATCCATTTTGGTGGCCCCGGCAGCGTCGGCGGCCAGGCGGGCGTTGATCACCACATCGGCCTGGTCGGCAAAGGTGTAGTCGGCGTAGCTGGCGATATTGGGGTTGTCCAGGGTCAGGGGCAGCCATTCGCCTGTGCCGTCGTCGTTGAATTTGGCGGCATAGAGGGTACCAGCGCTGAGGTACTTTTGCCCAGCGGCCAATCCCCGAGTCGCATCGCGAGCATCCCACTTGGCGGCGGTGACAAACTTGTAGGTGTACTCGTTACGGGCGTCGTCGCCCATGTAAAACACCAGCGGTTGCCCGGCCACCGCCTTGGCGGCCCAGCAGCCTTCGTGGGCCATGCGACCCAGGGCCGTGTGCTTGAGGGGAGCCGCGTCGGGGTTAAAGGGATCGATTTCTACCACCCAGCCAAAGGTGTTGGCGGCGTTGCGATAGTCTTGGTCGGGGCGATCGCCGACTTTGCCCGCATCCCATCGCTGGTAGAGGTCGGGGGTGCTAGGCGACTCTGCCCGCGACCAGTTGTAGCGCCCGGAGGTCTCGTTGCCGATGCCGTAGCGCTTGAGGGCCGTCACTTCCTTGGCGGTGCGCACTGCGTCATCTTCGCGACGGTTAAAGTAGCCCGCAAAGTTTTCTTCGCCGCTGAGGTAGGTGCCCCAGGGGGTGTAGCCGTGGCCGCAGTTGTTGAGGGTGCCGCGAGTTTGCTGGCCGCTGGGCGAAAAGGCGGTGGCCAGCATCGTGCTGCCCCGGGCCGGGCCAGTCATATCAAACACCGTGGTGCCGGTAATGCGGCGGTTGTACTGGGAATTGCGGTTGATCTCGTAGGTCGTTCCCTGCTTAACGATTTCGACGACGGTGACGCCGTGGGCGGCAACTTCTTTGTCGATTTCAACGGCGGGACGGGCCTCGGTGCTCTCAAGGCCGTAGTTGGTGGGGCCGTTGGGGTGCACAAAGCCCAGGTCTTCGCAGACTTCGTGGTTGATGCAGAGCAGGGCGCGATCGCTGCCGGTGGGATCCCAGCCGTTGCCAGCCCGGTTCATGCCAAAGTACTGCATGGCGTCGTGGTGATCGCCTGCCCGCACCTCAAAATCGTCGTCGGTGCCGTTGTTTTTGTAAGGAGTGACGTTGCCCTTGATGGGGTCGCCGGTAGCCAGCAGCACGCGGGCGGTGTAGCCCTCGGGCACCACCAGGGTATCGGCAATGCTTTTGGCTACGGGGCTGAAGCTGAAGCGCAGGTCAGTGGCGGCTTTAGCGGCTTTTCCAGTCTGCTTGGTGGCATCGGCTGCAAAGGCTAGACCTGTGCCCAGCATGGCAGCAGCGGCCAGGGATGAACTGCCCTTAAGAAACCCCCGCCGACCGAGGCGGGCACGCTCTAAAACTTGGTTAAAGGAATCATTGTTTGAGGGGTTATGGTTTTCGTCCTCAAGGTTGACCATCTTTTTGAGGACGGTACGGATATCTTGCTTCTTCGCCATGGTCAGGGCTCCCCAGTAGGCTTTTTATGTAACGAAAAAATAGTATGGGGCTTGGGTAACGGTAGGTTTAATGGACGTTTAGCGGTTATTTAAGGGACAGTGAAGGGAGGGTAATCAATTGGCAAAAACATTGTACCCATGCCGTCGCCAGCACTGAAATGTAAGGCCTGGTGCAGCTCTTTTCTTTGCTCAATGGCGGGCAATGGCCTTTATGAAAGTTAGTGAGCCTGGTGCCCTCGCCCGGTGTCGTGCCCCCGCCCTTGAGCCTAAAATTGGAGCAGCTAACGATGTAATAGTTTGCGGAGCCCCAGGACGATGACCGATTCAGCCCTGCTGCCAGTGCCCGATTTTTATAACCCCAGCCGGGTTGGTGAGGTGTGGTCGGTGCCCTACCAGCAGCGCGCCGCTTTGGCCCAGGCTTGGGCCAAAGCCCATAGCATTTCCCCCGCCGCCGAAGACAGCCGTCGCCTCTGCCTGCTGCTGATCGACGTACAAAATACCTTTTGCATTCCCGGCTTCGAGCTATTTGTCGGTGGGCGATCGGGCCAGGGGGCTGTGGATGACAATCGTCGTCTGAGCGAATTTATCTATCGCAATCTAGGACAGATCACTACCATTACCGCCACCCTCGACACCCACCAGGCGATGCAGGTGTTTCACCCTGCCTTTTGGGTGGATGCTGAGGGCGAAAATCCGCCGCCGATGACCATGATTCACTCCGACGATGTGGTGCAGGGCAAGTGGCGGGTCAACCCGGCGATGGCCGCCAACCTCACCGACTCCCGCGACCTGCAAGAGTACGCCCTGCACTACACCAAAACCCTGGATGACCGGGGCAAGTATCCCCTTACCATCTGGCCCTACCACTCGATGCTGGGGGGGATTGGCCATGCGCTGGTGCCGGCGATCGAAGAGGCCTGCTTTTTTCACACGATCGCCCGCCAAAGCCAACCCCGCTTTGAGCTGAAGGGCAGCAATCCTCTCACGGAAAACTATTCAGTGCTCAGCCCTGAGGTGATGGAGGATGGCCAGGGACAGGCGATCGCCCAAAAAAATACTCCCCTCATCCAAACTCTGCGGTCATTTGACGGGGTGATTGTCGCTGGCCAGGCCAAAAGCCACTGCGTTGCCTGGACGGTGGCTGACCTATTGAGCGATATTCAGGCCACTGACCCGGCCCTGGCCCAAAAAGTTTACCTGCTCGATGACTGTGCCTCTGCGGTAGTTGTCCCCGGTGTGGTTGATTTTACCGACCAGGCTGAGGAAACCTATCAGCGCTTTGCCGAGGCTGGCATGCACCGGGTGCAGTCAACCACAGCGATCGCAGACTGGCCCTAACCTGCGCTCCATCAATGTCGTGAAACTACGGCCAGCTTAGTATTGTAAATAGCCGCGATCGCTATAGTTCAGCTAGATAGGTTAGCAGCGGCAAAATGAATGCGGCAAAAATGCCACCAATGACGACTAACTCAACAGCTTTTAAGGGAGTATTTTTTCGTTGCATAGGTACGGTTTTTCGAGAATTATTAATTAAGGCCTAACGCCCAAATCGCTCGCGGAATTTTTCTCGGAGATACCTTGTCCACAGGGATGGTGACTCTTCAGGACGGTAGGCTGCCTGAGCCATGGACAGCAGCAAAGGTACTCCGCCGACCTTAAGGCTCATGGCAATATGGCCCAACAGCGTTAACAACAGCACTAGCCACGCCGTCAAATGTAGCCGGTACCAAACATGGTATGACTCGCCAGCGGGTAGCCAAGCTTCTTGCATCATTCTGCCGGTCACTATAGCTAATGTACTGGCCAAGAGCATAGCGGTGTTTAAAAGTCGCTGAAGATTGATCCACCAGCCAGGTTTACCCACTTGATGGCTGAGTCGAACCCAAAAGTCAGAAAACAATAAACGCCGATATCCCCAATGAAAACTATAGATAGCAAGAGCAGGAAATGCTAGCAAAAAGAAAAGACCAAACGTACCGTGAATGCCCTGAATATCGGGCAGCAAGGGTAAAGGAATAGAGCCAAAACGACCGTCGTAGGTGTTGTAAACCAGAAATCCGGTAATTAAGGCACCGATCGCTAGCACCCCGCTAATGCCGTGAAAAAGCCGTAAAACCAAAGGCTGATAGGGAATTAATTTAGGCATCTTAGTCGCCAATTTAGAGTATTTTGTCCGCTAAAAAATAGCATAAGCTAGAAAATCCTGCCATGACAAACAACCAAAAATGAACAGAAAATGAAAGCTGTCCGGCTCAAAAATGATTGAATTATGAAATAAAAAACCGCTGCCTATGGCTCTAATCAGTATTCTTAATTACGCCTAAATCTGCTATCCATGATATGGTTTAAGTCATGAAGGGGAGTAGCTTAGGGCTGCGTTGCAGCTCGATCATCTGAGTCAACATACTGGCGATGAGCCTGGTTCAGATGGTGAATTAGCACCGTGAATTAAAGCCGTGCATTCGCAAGCGAGACCTTCACTGAGTCCACAACTGACGTGGGCTTGGTGGAGTTCTTTTGAGTATCCATCATGCCCGCTCAGGTTTTATAGCCCTGGAAACGAGCATGCACCCACTAACCGGATTTACCGCTGCTTTATTACTCATCACCCTATCTGAATTAGGGGATAAGACTTTTTTTATCGGCATGATTTTGGCCACCCGCCACCCCCGCCGCTGGGTGTTTGCCGGGGTTACTGTCGCGCTGTTTGTGATGACGGTTTTGTCGGTTGCGATCGGCCAGGTGGTCACCATTTTCCCTGAGCATTACATTCAGGGGCTAACAGTAGCTCTATTTTTAGGATTTGGTTTTAAGCTGCTGTATGATGCCAGCCGCATGGTTGGAGGCGGCTGTCTGGCCGATGAGCAGGCTGAGGCCCTAGAGGCTGTCGAAGAGAGCGAGGCCGAGGTCAGTAAATGGTCGATCAGAACTGTACTCATCCAATCCTTTAGCCTGACCTTTGTGGCGGAATGGGGCGATCGCACCCAGTTTGCCACCATTGCCCTGGCGGCGGCTAACCATCCGGTGGGCGTGGTGCTGGGGTCAACCCTGGGGCACGCGGTGTGTGCTGCGATCGCCGTCGCCTGCGGCAAACTCATCGCCGGGCGTATTTCAGAGCGCTGGCTGACGACCGTTGGCGGGTTGTTGTTTGTCATCTTTGGCCTGGTTGCCGCCGTAGAAATGGTTTAGGGCAAGCTAGCGGCGAGGCCAACCTGCACAGCCGGTTAGCGAACGCCTGTGCCATAGGCAATCACCTCGAGGGCAACAACGCCTTGGCCGTTGTTGCCGCTCAGCTCAGCAGTTTGAATGCGGATGTTGACCACCTGGTCTGCGCCCCAGGCCAGAGCCGATTCTTCCATCCGCAATATGGCCTCGCGGCGGCCCCGTTCAAGCAGGCTTTCGTAGACCGTAATGCGTCCACCGAAAACATTTAATACCCCCGCCATAAAAGTCTTAAAGAAGTCGGACGATATCACTACGCTACCGGTGAATAGTTGTGCCTGACGCGTTTTAGGCAAAGCCCCTTTAGCTCCAGCCGTGCTGAGCATTACGCCTTGAATAGCCTGCTCCCGCTGTTGCAACTGACGAAAATGCTGCTTTTCAGTTCGGGTACCAAAAAAATAGCCAACCCCTAGCAATATTGCAAAAATAATTAGACTATCCATACCTATTCCACCCGCACGGCGGTGCCGTAGGCAAACAGTTCTGCTGCGCCCTGAGTCAGCGATGAGGTGGCAAAGCGCACGTTGACAATGGCATTCGCGCCCCGCTTTTGAGCATCTTGCACCATGCGGCTGGTGGCCTCTGCGCGGGCCTCTTGCAGCAGTTCGGTGTAGCCCTTGAGCTCGCCGCCCACAATATTCTTGAGTCCAGCGGCAATGTCTCGACCAATGTGCTTGGCTCGCACCGAGCTGCCCTGAACCAGGCCCATGTGTTGCGTAACGGTTTTGCCAGGAACGGTTTCGATGTTGGTGAGAATGATATTCGATGCAGAAGATCGAGGTTGAACGGTCATCTCGCGGCCTGTAGCTCTATAAAACAACGACAACCCTAGCTCTTAGGGTCATCGGCGTCGATGATTTCTAACGGTTTGCCCACCATTGCTTGCAAACCGTTACACAGAGCTCAATCAGCTAACCACTAGGGCATCTCAAATCTATCGCTTAAATTAGTGGCAAATGTACTGCATGGGCATATACCTGGGCGGGCCAGGGGCAAGGCTGTTTTGGAGCCATAGTTCGCCAATAAAAAAGGGATGTCCAGCCTGGACATCCCTAGAAATAGATCTAACTGAGCGGACTTTTGTCCGCTTTTACACGATTGAGGCCATGCTGACATCGTTAGTGGCTAGCACCTGCTGCAGCTCTTCCGAATCCACCGTTTCCTTATCCACCAGCATGGTAGCTAGTTGGTCGAGCACATGGCGGTTGTTGATGAGCACCTGCTTGGCGCGGGTGTAGGCCTGGTCAACCAGACCTCGCACTTCGGAGTCGATGGTCGCGGCGGTTTCTTCAGAAAAATCGCGCTCGGCGGCGATATCTCGCCCCAGGAACATGTTGCCCTGCTGGCGTCCGAGGGCGACGGGGCCGAGTTTGTCGCTCATGCCGAAGCGGGTGACCATCTGACGGGCCACGCGAGCCACCTGCTGGAGGTCGTTGGAGGCACCCGTGGTGACTTCCTCCTCGCCAAAGATAATCTCTTCAGCGATACGGCCACCCAGGGCCACAGCCATTTGGTTTTGCAGGTAGGAGCGGGAGTACAGACCCGATTCCAGACGATCTTCGCTGGGGGTAAACCAGGTCAGACCACCAGCCCGACCACGGGGGATGATGCTGATTTTCTGCACGGGGTCGTAGTCGGGCATGAGCGCACCAACTAGGGCGTGGCCGGCTTCGTGGTAGGCGACCAGCTCTTTGCGCTTTTCGCTCATGACGCGGTCTTTTTTCTCGGGGCCAGCCAGGACGCGATCGATCGCATCGTTGACCTCATCCATAGAAATCTCGGTGAGGTTGCGGCGGGCAGCGAGAATCGCGGCCTCGTTCAGCAGGTTCGACAGGTCGGCCCCGGTAAAGCCAGGGGTACGACGGGCGATCTTTTGCAAATCGACATCCTTCGAGAAGGTCTTGCCGCGAGCGTGGACGTTGAGAATTTCGAGGCGACCGGCGTAGTCAGGGCGATCGACCACCACCTGGCGGTCAAAACGACCGGGGCGCAGCAGGGCCGCATCGAGCACGTCGGGGCGGTTAGTCGCGGCAATGATGATGATGCCGGTGTTGCCCTCGAAACCATCCATCTCAGTGAGCAGCTGGTTGAGGGTTTGCTCACGCTCGTCGTTGCCACCGCCGAGGCCTGCGCCCCGCTGACGACCGACGGCGTCAATCTCGTCGATAAATACGATACAGGGAGCGTTGGCCTTGGCCTGCTCGAACAGGTCACGAACGCGGGAGGCACCCACACCGACAAACATTTCGACAAACTCAGAACCGGAGATGGAGAAGAAGGGCACGCCTGCTTCTCCCGCTACGGCCTTGGCCAGCAGGGTCTTACCGGTACCGGGAGGGCCAACCAGCAGCACACCCTTGGGAATCTTGGCACCGACGGCAGTAAAGCGATCGGCATTCTTAAGAAAGTCAACGACTTCGGTCAGCTCTAGCTTGGCCTGCTCAATACCGGCCACATCGCCAAAGGTGACCTGGGTCTGAGGCTCCATCTGTACGCGAGCTTTGGACTTGCCAAAGTTCATCGCCTGGTTGCCGGGGCCGCTCTGGGCGCGGCGCAGCACAAAGAACAGCACCCCCAGCAGCAGGATGGGAATCAGCAGGGTGCTAAAAGCGCGAACCCAGACGCTGTCATCGCTCTGGGGCATGACAACAATGTCGACATTGTTGGTTTCTAGGGTGCTGATTAGCTCCTGGTCGTTGGGCAGGTTGACGATGATCTGACCGTTACCCTCGGGGTCTGTAAAGCGGGCGCGGGTGCGATCGGCGCTGATATTGACGCGCTCGATCTGGTTGTTTTGCACCGCGTCTAAAAACTGGCTGTAGCGCCAGGTCTGGGTTTCGGGGCCAGAACCATCAAAAATTGCGGTCGCTAGGGCAATGACTACCACGACCAGCAGGGCATATAAACCTGCATTTCTCCACCGTTTGTTCACCGGGCTAATGCCTCCACTTACGTCTTACTTCTTGGGATGAACTGTTGCTTGGAAACCGTTTCTAATGAAACCTGTTTGGGGCTAGTGCTTGAATAAGCCACAATATTAGAGAGATATTAACTTATGTTAACGTCATCTGTCGGAAAGGGCTAATCGATAATTGGGTTAGGGGTTAATTTTCCCTGAATGCAGCCCGCAAAGCCTCTAGGGCCGGGTGCTGTGGGTTAACCTTTAGTCTACTGCGATCGCCCAAAACTGTGTGAATGGGTACTATCTGCACCCCTGAGTTGCTATGGGCCAACACCTCAAAGCGCGGGAGCACCCCCGGTGGCCAGGGAGATTGATTGACTCGTTCCCCCTGCTGCCTCAAATATTCAATCAGGTGAGCCCGCACGATTCCTGGCAGCAAGCTGGCCCCCAGTCCAGGAGTATGCCACTGACCGTTGGCCCAGCCCCAAAGGTTGCCGGTGCTGGTTTCCAGCCATTGGCCTTGGGCATTTACCAGAATGGCTTCGCGGGCACCGTGCTGCTGTGCAGCCTGTAGAGCTAGCCAGGCTCCAAGGTAGTTGCCGGTTTTGTAGGCGGGCAGGGGTCGCCGATACATCTCTCCCCTTGCTACCCAAGCCGCAATGCCCTGGGTCTGCATCGTCTCTAAATCTAGGGGCAGACTGCGCCCGGTCACCAGCTCACGACCGTCGGGCAGGCAGGTGATCCGCAGGACGGGATATTCCTTCAACAATGCCTCAGCCCCTTGGCGTACCCGACCCCATTCAGGGCTGGGCCAGCCAAAGTCAGTCAGGGCATGGACTAGGCGCTGTTGGTGGGCCACCCAGTGGGTGAGGGGATGCTCAAGGCTCTGACCGTAGATTCGCAGGGTGGTAAACACCGTCGCCCCGTAGATCAGAGCGGGGTCGTTGATGGCCAGGGCAAGATCGGTGCCCTGGCAGAGCTGCCCGGCGAACCAGTAGGCCATGCGCCGCTACAACCCCTGCTGGATATATTGTAGAATGCCGCGGGCGATCGCCTGGGCCATGGTCTCACGCCAGGCGGGGTCGGCCAATCGAGGGTTATCCTGAGCGCCAGTGACAAACCCCACTTCGAGCAGGGTGGCGGGCATGGTGGACTGGCGCAGCACCGCAAAGCGGGCTTGTTTGACGCCGCGATCGCGCATGCCCGTTGCCGCCAGCATGCTGGCCTGGAGGGTAGCCGCCAGCCTCCGCCCGGTCTCTGAGGAGTAGTACGACTCAATGCCGTTGACGTCGGGGCGGCTCATGCTGATGGCATTGGCGTGAATGCTGACAAATAAGTTTGCCTGGGCACGGTTGGCGACATCAGCTCGAGTCTGCAAATCGACGGTGACATTTTCGCGCCGGGTCATGACCACCGTCACGCCTTGGGCTTCGAGCAACTCGGTGACTCGCAGCGAAATGGGAAAAATCACCTGTATTTCTTGCAGACTGTTGATTCCTACAGCACCGGGGTCGCGGCCACCATGGCCGGGATCGATGGCCACGACCACTCGTCCATTGGGCACCGTCGGCAAAGGTGGGGGCTCCACCGACCGGGTGGGGGAAGGCGTAGGTGTGACAGGCTGGGCGGGCGCAACGGGCTGGGCAGGAGGCGGAGCTTGGGCTGTGGTCGGAGGCCTGTTAGGGGCTGTGGCCACAGCCGGTGGTTCATCGGCAATACTGCTGAGGGGCACGCCGCTGGGGGGCAGCACAATCACGCCGCTGCTGTTGCGCAGGGCGCGCCAGTCGGGGCTGGTGGGGCCGAGCCGGAGGGTAATCCGGGTAGAGGGGGGATTGGTGGGCTGCTGGGCGACATCCCAGGCGATGATGCTATAGCGATAGTTGGGCAGGTCGTCGGGGCGCAGGTTGCCCGCTACGGCGGTGTTGGGCAGATCGATGATGGCGAAGCGGTTGTCGGCATCGTCGCTGGTGATTTGCACCGTGGGGGTGGGCGAAGTGCCGCTGAGCCGAATCAGGAAGCCGTCGCCGGTAGTGACCACGCCGCTGAGAATCGAGCCAGCGCCGGTGCCAGTGTTGCCTTGCACTCGATTGGCGGTGGCGGTGGCGGCTGGCAGCGCCCCTGAGGGCGGTGCCGCACCCTGGTTGAGGGTGGGTAGCTGCACCGCCCACTGGTTGGGGCGCACCCCTTGAACCCTCACATCTTGAGGGTTGAGGCTGTAACCGGGCGCAAGCTCGATGACCAAGCGAGTGGTTTGGCGATCGAACTGGCCCGCCCGCACTTCGCGCACGGCACCGCCGACGGACTGGCTAGCGTTGGTGCTGCCCATCTGGGTGTTGGGCAGGTCAACCACGATGCGGGTAGGGTTAACCAGCAGCTGAGCCCGAGGCTGTACCTGGCTATCAGTGGTGAACACCAGCTGGTTGGTCTGGGCATCAAACCACCAGTATTGCAGGGTTGCAGCCTGAACGGGGGCAGCCACAACTAGGGCACCCAGGGTTGCTAACGCTCCTGAGGTGAGCCCTAAGGTGAGCCATCTTGACTCCATAAGCAAGACCAAAACACGACCAAGACCTAAGCCACCCGACAGTATAACGATGAGAACCAAAGTGACATCCGTAGGGCACAGGTTCTAGCAAAAATTTTTGAAGGGGGATGTTAGTATGAGCGTACTAAATTGACTCCGCCATGCTCGACCTGATGAAGCTAGCCCGGCAGATGCAGGGCATTAGCCAGCACCTCAGCCAGGAGGCTGCTGCCGCCCAGGAGCGCATCATGGCAGCCCGCCAGCTGCTGGCGATCGCCGCCACCCGCCAGCCCGATCTGGTCGCCCAGGCCGAAGTTTGGGGCGATCGCGCCCCTTTCACTGCCGCCCAGCCTACCGAGGTCCTCACCATTCGCAGCGCGATCACTGTTGCCCCTGAGGCCCACACCGTCATCGCCACCGACGGCTCACAAATTTCCCCCAGCCACCACGAGATCGCCTACTGCTATTTGATCAACGTGGGCCGCGTCGTGCTCCACTACGGCCAGAGCCGATTCCCCTTGCTCGATAGCCTGCCGGAGGTGGTGTATCGGGCCGAGGATCTCTACCTGTCTCGCCAGTGGGGCATTAGCACCGAAGAATGGATGGGCCATCGCCGCACCGTCGCCGAGGCCGTGGTGCTAGCCGAAGTGGGGGAAGCCGTTCACGACAGCCTAGTTGAAGCTAGCCCCAGGGCGGGCCGGGTGCCCGTGCTGGCCCTGGTAGACGGGTCGCTGATCTACTGGTTTTTGGAGGCGCTGCCGGGGGAGGCACGCGATCGCATCCTGTCCCCCATTCTTGACTCATGGGAGCGGCTGCGGCGGCAAAACATACCCCTGGTGGGCTATCTCAGCGCCAGTCGCAGCGGCGAAGCGATGAACTTTTTGCGGTTTGCAGCCTGCCCATTCCTGCAACCCGACTGTCAGACCCATTGCAGCAGCGACGAGGGCAACCAGGCCGACCGGACCCCCTGCGGTCGGTTTTTGCCGCTGCGCGATGCGACGTTTTGGGCAACAGAATTGGCCCCTGGGGAACGTAGCCCCTTCTGGCGCAGCACCGCCAGCATTTTGGAGCTGTACGGCGACCATCGGGTGTATTTCTGCTACCTCAATGTCGGCCCTGAAGTGGCGCGGGTGGAGGTGCCCCAGTGGGTAATGGCCGATGACGCGCTGTGTGAGATGGCGCTCAGAATAGTGCTAACCCAGGTACAGAAGGGGTATGGGTATCCGGTGACGCTGGCGGAAGCGCACAATCAGGCGGTGGTGAAAGGGGGCGATCGCAGCCGATTTTTTGCCCTGCTTGAGCAAGAAATGATTCGCGCTGGCCTCAAAAATGTCGGCACTTCTTATAAAGAGGCCCGCAAGCGCGGCAGCATTGCCTAATCTCGACAGATTTTAAGAATGCGACCTTAAAAAACAGAGCGGTAGACAGATTCGGTTAAGCCCCATGTTAAGTAGTATTTCGGAATAGGATGCTGTCAGGGTGTAGTCGACAGTGAATTTGCGGGCTGGGGCCAGTCTGCGCCTGTGTTTGCCGTCGCCAACGACCGATAGAGCTCTATGCCAATGCGTACTCTTGCCATGCCCCCTCAGCCCCCCGACTCTCTTTCCCAGGGCGATCCGGATGGCGATCCCTCTGCCTTTGAACTGGTGGATATGGCCGCTGCCCTTGACCGAAGTACGGCTGCTGTGCCGCTGCGCCGAGCTACTAAATGGGTTTGTACGCGAGTGCTTACAGGCCACAGCAGTTGGGTGCGATCGGTGGTCGTCAGCGCCGACGGCAACTTTATCGTCAGCGGCAGCGGCGACAAAACCGTGCGGATATGGAACCTGGCCACAGGCCACACCATGCGGGTGATCGACAACCACCGCGCCTGGGTGCGGGCTGTCGCCGTGAGCCCCGATCGCACCTGCTTTGCCAGCGTCAGCAACGACAACACCATTCGACTGTGGGATTTCACCACCGGAGAGCCTTGGGGCCAGATGGAAGGGCACACCACCTGGGTGCGGGCCGTCGCCTTTAGCCCTAATGGCAAGTACTTATTTAGCGGCGGCCAAGATCACAAAATTTGCGTTTGGCGGCTGAGCGATCGCACCCTCGTGCATCAGTTCAACGGCCATACCCACTGGGTGCGCTCCATCGCCGTCAGCCTCGATGGCACCACGCTAATTAGCGGCAGCCAAGACCAAACCATTCGCTTGTATCGCATTCAGGGTAAGGGGCGCAACCACGTGCTCACGGGCCACACCGGCGAAGTGCTGGCGGTGGCGGCCAGCCCCAACAACTGGCTGCTGGCCAGCGCCAGCGCCGACTGCACCGTACGCTTTTGGAAACTCAACAGCGGTCGTCAGACCACCTGCTTTAAGGCCCATCCGGCCCCGGTCAACAGCCTCGCCTTTAACCCTGACGGCAAACTGCTGGCCACCGCTAGCAACGACAGCACCATTCGCCTGTGGAACATGGAGCAGGGCCGACTGACATCCATTTTGCATGGTCACGAGGGCTGGGTTTGGGGAGTGGATTTTGCCCCCAACGGCAAGACTCTGGTCAGCGCCGGATGGGATGGCACGGTTCGCATTTGGCAAGAAGAGTGAGTTCTTAGTTTTGAATGTTGAAAGCCGTGCTTACCTAAAGTTCAAAATTCAAAACTTAAAATTCAAAACTCTTAACTCTAGAATCCCACCGTCGCTCGCACGTACTCTCGGCGCATAGAGGCGATCGCATCAATTGAGATCCCTTTTGGGCAAACTGCCTGGCATTCGCCGTGGTTAGAGCAGTCGCCAAAGCCTTCGGCGGCCATCTGATTGCCCATGGCTAGCACCCGCTGGTGGCGTTCGGGATGGCCCTGGGGCAGCAGAGCCAGGTGAGCGACTTTGGCGGCGGTGAATAGGGAGGCTGAGGCGTTGGGGCAGGCCGCCACACAGGCACCGCAGCTGATGCAGGCAGCGTAGTCAAAGGCCGCATCGGCGTTGGCTTTGGGGACAGGGATAGCGTTGGCCTCGGGAGCCGAACCGGTTTTAACGGAAATGTAGCCCCCAGCCATAATGATGCGATCGAGCGCGGCCCGTTCTACAACCAGATCTTTAATGACGGGGAAGCCCTTAGCCCGCCAGGGTTCGACAATGATTTCGTCACCATCTTTAAAGTGGCGCAGGTAGAGCTGGCAGGTGGCGGTCTGGGGCAGCCCACCGTGGGCTTTGCCATTGATCATCACGCCGCAGGAACCGCAGATGCCCTCGCGGCAGTCGTGGTCAAACTCCACCGGCACCTCGCCAGCGTGGGTGAGCTGCTCGTTGAGCACGTCGAGCAGCTCTAAAAACGACATGTCGGGGTGGGCGTTAGCTACGGTATAGGTGCAGAGCTGACCGGGGGTATCGGCATTGGCCTGACGCCAGACCTTGAGGTGAAGTTGCATGGGAAGGCTGCTGCGGTGGGATAAGGCTGCTGATTCTAGTGTAGTCCTCCTATTGAGGAGAAGACTGGCTAAATTTCGCTGAGAAAGCTACAGCTTGCACTCTGGAATCTGGAGTTGGATTTGATGCCTTTTGTGAGGCCACTGTGTCCCAAACTATTCCCCTGAGGATCTGGCCTAGGGCAATGCCCCGAGGTATCCCTGCCAGTGGTATAAATCAGGCAGTTCAGGTAATGGCTATGGGCAAGAACAAAGCTGGCAATAGTTCTGGAACCGGTGACCGTCACGCCTACCGCGAGTTTGGCCCCACTGACCCCATGGCGCGGGGTGTGCCCGATCGCGCCCCCAATCAGCAAACCGTGCGGGTGCTGGTCAGCCGCAAAGGGCGCGGTGGCAAAACCGTTACCATCATCAACGGGTTTCAGCACAGCCCCGACCAGCTCACCGCCTTGGCCAAGCAGCTCAAGGCCCAGTGTGGCACCGGTGGCACCGCCAAAGACGACACCATTGAAATTCAGGGCGACCACGCCCAAAAGTTAGTCGAACTCCTGGTAGCCAAAGGCTATCAGGCCAAACGGAGTGGAGGTTGAAGGGTATGGGCCGGATGGGTAGGGGATGGATGGGTCGGGGGTGGCGGCGATCGCTGCTCGGATTTAGCGCGGCGCTGATTTTGGTCGTGGGTGGCTCAGGGCTACTGCCCTTGTTGCCCAAAGCAGCAGCGATGGTTCCGGCTGAGGTGGTCCAGGCCACTGGCCCTAAGCAGGAATTCGGTGATCAGGCGGAACCTAGACCTGCTCTCCCACGACCCAATCTTCCACGGCCCTCTATTCCTGTCATTATCCCCGCTGACATTCAAAACCACTGGGCGAAGGACTGCATCACGGAACTGGTTGAACAGCGCCTGATCGCTCCTGATGCCAGGGGGCTGTTTTACCCCGATGACCCCATTCTCTGGGGCGATTACATTACCCTGCTGAACATGCTCTCGCCCGTGGGGCCAGCCCAGTCATGGGCTAACTCGCTGGAGCGAGCGCTGGGGGTGCAAACTGCGCCCACGGTGGCGTCCCACTACCCCGATGCTTACTTTCAACGCGATCGCCCCCTGGTGCGGGCTGAGGGCATTATGGCCTTGGCCACTAAGCTGGGCGGCAGCTACCAAATTGCCGCCAACACAATCATTAACACCAGCCTGGAGGATGGCCGCCAGGTGCCCTCCTATGCCCGCGAAGGGGTGGCCGCTGCCCTCGCCCTGGGCGTGGTAGTGAACTATCCCCAGGGCAACCGCCTCAACCCCACCCAGCGGCTGACTCGGGGCGAAGCGGTGGCTCTCCTGTGCCACGCCGCGCCAAACAACCCTGTCCTGCAACAGACGATTAATCCCGCTTGGGTGGCCCAGGCCCAGATCCCTGCCGTGACCTCCCCCGCCCGCGAAACGCGCGGCGTGTGGCTCACCAATGTGGATAGCCAGGTGCTATTTTCCACCGAGGCCCTGCAAACGGCGGTAACCCGCCTGGCTGACCTCAACTTCAACACAATTTACCCCGTGGTGTGGAACTACGGCCACACCCTCTACCCCAGCGCCACCGCCCGGCGTGAGCTAGGGGTGAGCCAGCACCTCTATGGCGACCTGCGCGCCCCCGGCCCCGCTAGCGAGAGTGACCGTGACATGATGCGCGAGGCGATCGCCATGGGCCACGCTCGGGGCATGGCCGTGGTGCCCTGGTTTGAGTTTGGCTTCATGGCCCCCGCTAACTATGAACTCTACCGCCGCCACCCCGACTGGTTTACCCAAAAGCGAGTTGAGCCAGAGCCCCCTGAGCCAGAGCCCCTGGCCCCCCGCGATTCCAGACGACCGAGAAATGCGCCCAAACTGGCCGCTGGTCTAGACGCCAAACATGAAGCTAAGCTAACTCCCGCGCTGGATGCCCCCAAGGTGGGGGAGCTGGCCCGCGAAAAGCAACGCGCCGACCAGTGGCTCGCCCAGGACGACTTTCTCCCCGACCCCAGCACGGCAAACGACCCCGGCATTTGGCTGGAGGGCAACGTGATTCCGCGCCGCTGGATGAACCCGTTCCATCCCCAGGTGCAGAAGTTTCAGCTAGAGCTGATTAACGAGCTGGTCTCAAACTACGAGGTGGATGGCTTTCAGTTTGACGACCACCTAGGGCTGCCGGTGGACTTTGGCTACGACCCTTTCACCATTAACCTCTACCGGGCCGAGCACAACGGTCAGGCCCCGCCCAACGATCCCCAAGATGCGGAGTGGATGACCTGGCGGGCCAACAAAATCTCCGACTTTTTGGCCGAAGTTCACAAGCTGGTGAAGGCGCGACGGCCCAACGCGATGGTCTCAATTTCGCCCAACCCCTACCCCTTTGCCTTTACCAACTACCTGCAAGACTGGCCCACTTGGGTCAATCGGGGCATTGTTGATGAGCTGGTGGTGCAGGTCTATCGCAGCGACCAAAACCGCTTTATGTGGGAAATGAATAAGCCCTCGATTCAGGCGGCGCGGCGTAAAATCCCGGTGAACATTGGCATTCTCAGCGGTTTGCGATCGGCTCCCGTGAAGATGGACTTTATCATTGAGCAGATGGCGGCGGTGCGCGATCGCGCCTATTCCGGCATGTCCTTCTTCTTCTACGAATCGCTGTGGATTTCGCCGCCGCCGGAGACGGCCGAGCAGCGGGTGGGCAAGCTCCAGCAGGCCTTTGTGACCCCGGCTGTTCGTCCTAGTCGGTAGAGAGTAGGAGGGTAGGGGGTGAGGGAGTAGGGGGTGAGGGAGTGAGGGAGTAGGGGGTGGATGGGTAGGGGAGAGTGGGGCATCACGGGTTGTATAGCACCACGTTCTCTTGCTCGTTGGGGTCGTTGCGGGACACCAGGGCTTGGGCGGGTTCGGTAGCGCTCAGATTGGTGGGCTGGTGGGGTACCCCCGGCGGAATGTAGAGAAAGTCGCCCGCCTCGTTGACGATGGTTTTCTTCAGCCCCTCGCCGTAGGCCGTCCTCACCCGCCCCTGAAGGATGTAAATCGCGGTTTCGTAGTCTTTGTGAAAGTGGGGCTCTGCCGAGGCCCCAGGGGGAATAATCACCAGATTCATCGAAATGCCCTGGGAGCCCGCGGTGGCTTCAGAAATGCCGACAAAGTAGGGCAGCTTTTGCAGCGTTGCGGTGTCGTGCTGGGGGCGCACGGTAATAATTTCGGCATCGGCGGGAGTGAATGCGGCTGAATCGGCCATGGCGGTTTCCTCAAAGATGCGGGTCAGTGTGGGATAGCCGGGGGAACGGGCTTGGCAACGAGACTTAATGCTTGCGTCACCGACCAGCGCGTATCCTGGGATACATCGGGCCTGAGCCCTCGGCACAGCTGCATAGATGGACAGCGGCTGACTCCTGAGCAAACCCGTCTGCCTAAGCTGTATATCCCCAGTCATAACCCATAAACTTTAGAGCGATGCCTAAAAAAAATCATTTTTCTCACACCCTCGCGCTGCTGGGGTTATCGCTACTCATCACCACCGCTTGCACCAGTGAGACTACCGCCCCCGCTCCAGCTCCCACCGACGCAGAAGCCCCCACAGAAATGTCTCAGACCGAGGAGGTTGGCTTGATTCTGGCAGGGGAAGGGCTACAGCTAGTGAATTTGCAAACAGGTTCGACCACTTCCCTGGCCTTTGCCAGTGACATGGACTCCACCCTCGATGCTGTCACTCAGGTTTTGGGCGAACCCGAGGAAACGGGCGAGAACAGCGAGTGCCCTTCTGGCCCCCTGACGATCGCCAGCTGGTCTAATGGCTTAGCGTTAAATGCCGCTGACAACACCTTTGTGGGCTGGGCCATGCAGTCTGGTGACGACGACACCGCCCTGACTACCGCCTCAGGCATTGGCATTGGCTCCACCCGCCAGGAGCTAGAAGAGGCTTACACCGTGGAGGTGTTGGACAGTTCCCTCGGGGTTGAGTTTTCGGCGGGGGATCTCTTTGGGCTACTCACCTCGCCCGAACCCACTGGCACCATTACTAATCTGTGGGCTGGGGTAGCCTGCAATTTTCGGTAGCGCGACCCACCAGAAGCCAACTTGGGGCAGTAATTCCTAAGGTGACTGTCGAGGCGCAGGGCGGCTGACTCAGCCGTCACTGCCCAGGGAATGCCTTGTAGGATGACAGTATGTTCCGATTAAGGCCCGATTGATGCGCCCTGAATATAGCCGCCCTGACCAACTGCCAGACACGCCCCCCTCAGGCATGAGCCCTGAAAAATATGCTCGACTGAGGGCTGAAGCTCAAGCGCCCTACAAAAGCCTGCGTAAGTTTGTCTATGGGGCCGTAGGGGCTTCGGGGGCGATCGGGGCGTTTGTCTTCTTTACCCAACTGTTGGCCGGGCGCGATGTCGGCAGCGCTCTGCCCAACTTGGGAGTGCAGCTAGGGGTAATTGGAATTGTGGTGCTGCTGTTTCGGCTAGAGAAGAAAGATTAGTACTTGACCGAGCTGTTTTAGCCGCCTAGGGTTCAGGGTTGCAGGCAGGTCGTGAACCTGAAACTTTGAACCCCCATCAACCTGTCAGCATCCTAGCTTGCCACCCTTCTAAACCGATGACATTGATTACCGTGCGCCCTGAGGGGCTCTACTGTGAAAAAGGCGGCTTTTATATCGATCCCTGGCGCGGGGTGGAGACGGCGCTGATTACCCATGCCCACAGCGACCATGCGCGATCGGGCTCGGCTCAATATATCGCCACCGCTCAGTCGGAGGGCATTTTGCGCCGGCGGCTGGGGGAAGACATCCAGCTCCAGGGAGTTGCCTATGGAGACAAGCTCAAGCTGGGGGAAACCTGGGTGTCGTTTCACTCGGCGGGGCATGTGCTGGGCTCGGCGCAGATTCGGGTTGAGCACGGGAACGACGTCTGGGTTGTGTCGGGCGACTACAAGCGCGGTGCTGACCCCTCCTGTGCTCCCTTTGAGGTAGTGCCCTGCGACACGTTCATCACTGAAGCCACCTTTGGCCTACCCATTTATCGATGGGAAAGTGGCGCTGAGACCACTCGCCAGATCTACGACTGGTGGCAGGGCGATCCTGATCGCCCGTCAATCTTGTTTTGCTATGCCTTTGGCAAGGCTCAGCGAGTATTGAGTGAGCTGACTCAGCTCACCGATCGCCCCGTCTACGTGCACGGCGCAATTCATGTGCTGACTGAGATCTATCGCGAGCAGGGCGTGGCGATGGTGCCCACCATCTGCACCTCAGAGATGCCCCGCACCCACAGCTTCACGGGGGAGTTGGTGCTGGCCCCGCCCTCGGGCCACCGCTCTAGCTGGATGAAGCGGTTTAAGCACCCTCAAACGGCCTTTGCCTCGGGGTGGATGGCGGTGCGGGGAGCGCGGCGGCGGCGGGGCTATGAGCGCGGGTTTGTGCTCTCTGACCACGCCGACTGGCCGGGGCTGATCCAAACGGTGAAAGATACGGGAGCTAAAACGGTGTACGTTACCCACGGTCAGTCAGACGTGGTGTCGCGCTATCTGCAAGAATCATTGAACCTAGAGGCCATGCCCCTGGAGACGCTGTTTGAGGGAGAAGGGGATATTTAATGGAAGCGACGTCCTGGTTAGATGGAGCGATGGGCGGACTGGCCCTGCTAATTTTGCTGGGAGGTCTGTGGATGCTCTTGAGTGGCGTGGGCGACATGGACCGTTGAACCTGAGCGCAGGGCGGTGACGTAGGCCACCAGTTTGCTGCTGCCGTAGAGTACGGTAATGATAAACAAGCCCCCGGCCACCCAGCCCTGGGCCCGCTGGGCAATCCACAGGATAGCGAGAACGAGGGCGATCGCATCTAACCCCAGCACATCGAGGCGCGATCGCCAGCCAGCGGGCTGAATCGGCCTTGGGCTAGCAGGTTCCAGGCGAATGGTGGCCGCCAGGTTAAACCCCAGCAGGCTGACCAAGATCAGCCCCATTCCCCAGCCTAGATGGCCCAGGGCAGCTATAGAGAAGCCCACGACTTGGCCGGCAATCGCCAGAATGACCACACGACCAAAGTGGCCCAGGCGCGGATCGCGAGATCGCTGGCCCACGATCTCGCCATGGTGCAGGTCAACTCTGGCCATGTGGGCCTGCTCTAGACTCATCAACATCAGCGCCAGAGCCAGCA
Organism: Phormidium sp. VAR_61_metabat_6; assembly: GCA_031425055.1. Taxonomy (GTDB): domain Bacteria; phylum Cyanobacteriota; class Cyanobacteriia; order Phormidesmidales; family Phormidesmidaceae; genus Nodosilinea. The sequence goes on along the minus strand of JANPIO010000245.1, from coordinate 31,623 downwards.
GCCGATAGGGCCAGGGATAGGGCTGCAACGCCTGGTACAGCAGCCCTACGGTTGCGGGCATAAACAGGGCCGCCGCCCAAGCAGGAGATAGAGTCATAGGAAATGCACCGTTGGCTCAACCGAACGGCTTAAGCATACCGCCCCATCGAGCATTTATGCCTAGCTCTTGTGCCTATTCTGCAACAGGCTCAGCCCAGGGGAGAAAATTTGGCAGAATTTGGGGGATACAGTCCGCTCAGTGGCGTCGTGCCCATCCCCCTGAATGCGCCTAAGCAGGAAGGCTATTGAGGAGAGCAGTGGCAAGAAACGTGGCCCCGATGCCGCAGATCACCAGCCCGGCCCGCTGTACGAAATGTACCGTAGACCGCTGGGTGAACTGTCGCCCAAGGAAAAAGGCTGCGATCGCGATCCCCAACTGCACTGCGGTAAATCCAGCCAGATAGGCCACCAACGGCATCGGCTCTGAGCCAAAAATCGCCTCGCCGTAGGCAAATCCATGGAACAGCCCAGCTAGCACCGCCAGGCCCGCGATCGCACCACTCTGGGGACGGTTGCGGAGAGCCAACAGCACCCCAGCCCCCAGCACCGATCCAGCAATCACAAACTCTACCGCCGGTAGCGTGATCTCCGCTAGGTGCAGCCCTGTGCCAACCATGGCCGCCAGCACAAAGGCAGCGGGGATCGCGATTCCCCAGGTGCTAACGGCAGCCAGCAGGCCTACGGCGACTACAAAGGCCAGGTGATCGAGGCCGATGATGGGGTGGGCCAGACCCGATAGAAACCCCTCGGCAAAGTTGGCGGGCACTCGGCCCCCGAGCGGATGGTGGGCCAAACTGGGCAGGGGCAGCAGCAGCAGCAGGGCCAGTGCTCCCACCATGCTACGACCCGCAGACTTTGATAGCAGACCGGCTCTGATAGATCTCAGGGCAGCAACGCGATAATTCATCCGTACCTCGCAGACGAAGAAAGAATAGTAGAAAACAGAGGTGCGATCGGCGGGCGTTCTGGCTCAGCTACTTGACGGTTGGCGGAGTGACTCCGCTAAACACAAGCTAGCCTCACAGCTGCGGGACAGCGGCAGCCTTATACTGCACTTTCCCCCTTGCCTCCAGTGGCTGATCCCCACCGGAACCGATAGCGCCCAAGCATCATAGCACCGGGTGAATCCGCCCCCGCCGCTGTTTTATCAATAGTCACCTGGCGCACCATACGCAGCTAACGCCTTACCCTGGGTGCGTTAGCATCGAGCAAAGCTTACTCCTGCCCCCAATGGTTTCATCGTCTCGTCTAGCCCGACAAAAAGAAATTATTGAAGTAGTGCTCGGCAACGGCTGGGACTACATGCGACGGCTGCTGGTGGGGGGCAAAGCCGATGAGCCCGAGATTCCACCCCCAGCGGTGCTGCGCAATATTTTGACTGACCTAGGGCCGGTCTACGTCAAGCTAGGCCAGCTGTTGAGCACCCGACCCGACCTCATGCCCCCGGCCTATATTGAGGAACTCAGCAGCCTGCAAACCACTGTACCCTCGGTAGAGCCCAAGGAAATCGAGGCCTACATTCGTCAGCACCTGGGTCGCCCTCCCGAGGAGCTGTTTGAACGGCTGGACTATCAGGCGATCGCCGCTGGTTCTATTGCCCAAACCCACAAGGCGGTGCTCAAGGATGGTCGCCAAGTCGCCCTCAAAGTACAGCGCCCCGGCATCGAGCGCCAGGTCGAGCGCGATATGACCCTGATTCGCGACATCGCCCGGCTGGTGTCAGCCACCCAGTTTGGCCAGCGCTATAACGTGGTGGATCTGGCAGAAGAGTTTGCCGATGCCATCAATGCCGAACTCGACTTCACCACCGAGGCGGGCTACACCGACCAGCTGCGGCGCAACCTGGCTAAAAGCGCCTGGTATGACGCTAGCCAGCTGGTCGTGCCGCAGATCTATTGGGATCTGACCAACACCAAGATCATGACTATGGAGTGGTTAGAGGGCACTCCCCTGCTCAAGGCCAATTTGCTGGCCGAAGACGCCCACAGCGATGTCGTTGGCCTGCGATCCGCTGCCACTACACTGCTGTTTCGAGTCTTTCTCAAACAGTATTTTGTGGACGGTTTTTTCCACGCCGATCCCCACCCTGGCAACATTTTTTACTTGGCAGATGGTCGCCTGGCCCTACTTGACTGCGGCATGATGGGCCACATGGATCCTCGCACCCGCAACACCATGACCGAGATGGTGCTGGCGATTGTCAACTGCGATGCCCAGCGCTGCTGCCAACTCACCCTCCAGCTGGCCGAACCCCTCAAACCCGTCAACCTGGCCCGCCTAGAGAGCGACTATACCCGTCTGCTGGGCCGCTACTACGGTCTCAGCCTAGAGCAGATCAACACCGCCGAAATTTTTGGCGAAATCCTGGCGGCGGGCATTCGCAATAACCTGCGCTGGCCCGCCAACGTGGGGTTGTTTACCAAATCCCTCGCCAATCTAGAGGGGGCGGCCCGGCAGTTTAACCCCGGTGTCAACCTGATTGAGGAGGTGCGCCCGCTGATGGCCGATCTGTTTCGCCAGCAGCTGGTGGGGGATGACCCCCTGCTGGCGCTGCTGCGCACGGGGCTAGAGTTTCGCAACCTGTCGCTGAGTTCGCCGCGCCAGCTGGGCTTTTTGCTCGATCGCCTCAGTTCAGAGCAACTCAAGTTTAGCTTCAGCATTCAGGGGTTAGACGACCTGCGCCGCAGCCTGGATGAATCGTCTAACCGCCATGCCTTTAGTACCGTGGTGGCGGCGCTCATCATTGGGGCGGCGATTGTGTCAACGGGGCAGCAGACATCCCAGGGTCAGATCTTGAGCATTATATTGTTTGCGGCGGCCAGCTTCTTTGGGCTGTGGCTGCTGTTTAGCATTGTGCGACCGCGACGGCGGCGATAGGCTGTGCTCAGCGTTTAAAGCTTTTGCCGTTAGGCCCTCTGAGCTTTGTACTTATCCTTAAATAGCGCCTGCTGAATTTTATGATCGACGATGGGGGCGGGGTAGTCGCCGCGATCGCGCTCCCCAATCTTTCCCGTCACCAATGCCCCCGTATCCAGCGACCTGAGCTCCGGCACCCACTGGCGAATATACTCGGCCTCGGCGTCAAACTTTTGGGCCTGGCTGGCGGGGTTAAAAATCCGCAGCGGTTTAGGATCCATGCCGCTAGAAGCGCTCCACTGCCAGCCGCCGTTGTTGGCCGACAGGTCACCGTCCACCAGATGCTGCATGAAGTATTTCTCGCCCCACTGCCAATTAACAATCAGGTCTTTAGTGAGAAAGCTGGCCACAATCATGCGGCAGCGGTTGTGCATCCAGCCGATTTCGTTGAGCTGGCGCATGGCGGCATCGACAATCGGGTAGCCGGTGCGCCCCTCGCACCAGGCGGCGAAATGGTCTTCGTTATTGTCCCAGGGAAAATTCTTTAGGGGCTCGCGATAGGGGCCATCGGCTAATTCTGGAAAGAAATACATCACGTGCTGGTAAAACTCGCGCCAGGCTAGCTCCTGCTGCCAGGTTTGCACGCCGCTGCGGGTTTCGTCACTGCGGCTTTGTCCGTAGGCGGCCTCAGTGGCGGCCCACACCGTGCGAATGCCCACGGCCCCAAACTTCATCGCGGCGCTGAGCCGCGAGGTGCCATCGACAAACGGAAAGTTGCGCTGTTCGTCGTAGCTGTCGATGGCGCGATTCGCGAAGCGATCCCTACGGGAATCGCCATCGCAAAACTCCTCCAGCCGATTCAGAGCACCCTGCTCCCCCGGCTCGATGGGGAAACCGTTCTCCCAGACAAACCCTAAATCGGCAGCGCTGGGCAGATCAATACAACCCGCCTGCTTAGCGACCTCGACTTGCTGGGCACTGAGAGGTTGTAGCCCCTCTGGTGCCGGCAGGGGTGTGGCCTTGGATCGCTTCACCCAGTTACGCCAGAAGGGGGTGTAAACCGTGTAGGGCTCCCCCGCCCCGGTACGAATGTCTCCAGGCTCGTGGAGCAGCTGATCCCAAAAGGTGGTGCGAAACTCAATACCGGCTTCTTTGAGGGCATCAACCACCGCCGTATCGCGCTGGCGCGAGTAGGGTTCCACATCGCGGTTCCAGTAAACGGCGTTGACGGCCAGCGCCTTGGCTAGCGCCGGAATCTGTTCACGGGGATCGCCCTGGAGAATGAGCAGCTGGCCACCAGCTTGGGCGTAGCTATCCTGCAGCCGCTCCAGACAGCCGATCATATAGGCCACCCGCGCCGGGGCCACATCGCCGTTGTTGAGAATGCCTGGGTCGAGGCAGAATACACCGATCACCTGGGGGCTGCGATCGCGCGCCGCGCTCAGCCCCACATTGTCCCCCAAGCGCAGATCGCGACGGTGCCAAAACAACAGTAAATCGACCATAGATACAGCTCGCCCTTGCTCAGCAAACCGATTCAGTATAACGACATTAGCTGCTCGGGTTGGGCAGCTTTTATCATGGGGCAGCACCCGTTTGTCGGCGGCTCACCCTAAGGAGATCAACCATGCTGCAAAATAAGCAAATCGTCATGCGCACCTTCAATGGCTACCTCGACTTTGTCACCGAGAGTCAGCCAGCCCTGTCGCCCGATGTGGCCTGCCAGGTGGCAGCCCTGCTGACCCAGGCCGAGTTCAACCTGCAACTGTCTGAAAACAGCCGCAAGGCCTAGGAATTGACCTAGCGGATGGTGACAGGTTTTAACGGCTTGGGTTGAGGGTTTAGGTGTACGGTTTAGGGCAGGTCATGTGCCTAAGACCTCGAAGCCTGAACCTTAAACCCCTACCGACCAGTCGCCCTTGGCTTGACAGTCTATGTCTGCTGGGGTTGGCCCAATCCTTGGGCTGCCCTGCTTTTTGTGAACAGTTATTGAGAAAAGCTATACGGGTTTGACCGTGCGATCGCCACCGTCTTACGTTTGGGATCCTAATAGAGTATAAGCAAATCAACCCATTACTAATCGGTTTGATTACGAATCCCGTTCAGCCAGGGGCGAAAAAGGCAAGACAGGCTTCAGGTTTTCCCGTAGTATCAAAGTTGTGTTAGGTCTGCTCAGAACAAATCCTGGAAACCTTATCCGAAGGGTGTTCTGTAGCCTAAAGATCGATCTGCAATCTGTATTGGACGAGAGGATAGCACCATGGCAACCTTCAAGGTTACGCTGATTAACGAGGCTGAAGGTCTCAATCAAACCATCGATGTCGATGACGATACTTACATTCTTGACGCTGCTGAAGAGCAGGGTCTAGACCTGCCCTACTCCTGCCGGGCCGGGGCTTGCTCCACCTGTGCTGGCAAAATTACCGCTGGCACCGTTGATCAATCCGATCAGTCCTTCTTGGATGATGACCAGATTGGCGGTGGGTATGTGCTGACCTGCGTTGCCTACCCCACCTCCGACTGCACCATCTTGACCCACCAAGAAGAAGAACTCTACTAAGTCTGAAGTGCTTGGTCCCGCGCAGCGGGGCCAGGCCTCCAAACGGGTTTTCTGACAAAAGAAAGGATGCTTCGGTGACGAAGCATCCTTTCTTTGTTAGCTAGTGCTTTAAGCGCGCAAGGGTGTTAGACCAAATCCGAATCGCATAACCCCGATTCCAAATAGGCGGATTGCGTAGGGGCAAACGGTGTTTGCCCAGCCCAACCGGGGCTAGCCAAGGCGAATTCAGTATTACTTCGCCGCTGCAATACACTGCTCTACCAAGGCTGCGACCTTGTCGACGTTCTGCCAGCCGAGAATTTCAGTCACCTTCTTCTCCAAATTTTTGTAGGAGCGGAAGAACTCGGCGATTTCGTCGAGGCGGTGAGGGGCCACATCGTCCAGCGATTTGACGCTGCTATAGCGGGGATCAGCGGCGGGCACGCAGAGAATTTTCTCGTCGCGATCGCCGCCGTCGATCATCTCCAGCATGCCAATCGGCCGCGCTGCAATCACACAGCCGGGGAATGTAGGCTCATCCATCAGCACCATGCCGTCAAGGGGATCGCCATCGTCAGCCAGGGTGTTGGGCACAAAGCCGTAGTCGTAGGGATATTTCACCGACGAAAACAATACCCGGTCTAAGATAAACGCGTTTAAGTCTTTGTCAAACTCGTACTTGTTTTTGCTGCCGCCGGTAATCTCCACCAGCACGTTGATTAGTCCAGGCTCAGGCTGAGCTGGAATACGCGATAGGTCCACAACACTACTCCAATCAATAAAAGGCTGAATGTACAGGCCAGAAGGCTCAAGCTCCCCCAGCGCACTGCTAAATACGGTCGCCAGGCTTCCATAAATGCCCTTCCGACATAGTATTTTACGGGGCAGCGGCCCCTTTTCCGCATGGTTTGGCCCACCGACTCCAAACAAAGCAGCGGTTTTACAGGGAGCGCTTCCCCTGCGTAGACATTTCGTGGAGGCCCCTACAGCGGCCCCAACTGGGTTCTGGGCATTGCCCTAGCGCTCCGCTGAAGCTGGTACCGAAAAGGTTGGGGGCTGTTCTAGTTTTGCCGTCGCCGCTGAAAAATGGGCGACTACAAACAGTGGCAGAGTTAGGGTTAGTACCGCAATTAAAATGCCCAACACGTTAGATGAAGGACTAGGAGGTTCCCCCGCAGGGGTATCCGGTTGACTGGCAGAGTCCATACAGTGAGATAACAGAATTCAACAAGGGATATAAATCTGAGGTCGAGGCCAAGGCCCAGAAAGCTCAGACCATCCCACCTATCCAACCTTCGTAGGTAGACTCGCTCGAGACTACCGCCGGCGTGTACTCATTCTGGACAAGAGTATCGACGATCTGGGAGTGAAAAATGGTTCCATTGAAACTATATGCAAGGTTATAGCAATCAATCCATGACATTGATCACTCCAAAGGCTGAACCTTTGGCCAAACCAAGCTTACAGGTTTAAACCACTCCTGAATCTAGCATTCCCGACGGCTGCGGAGAATTACGGATATCCCACTCCCCTACCCTCCACTCCCCCGCTCCTCTAGCAATAGCCGAATCGCCCGCATCTCCTGCAATATCTGCCGCATCAGGTCGTGGGTGATCGTCTCTTCGGGGGGCTGCACCTGAAGGGTGGGGTGTAGGCCCAGCACTTCTTCAGCAAAGCGGCGCACCTCCTGCGGTCGAAATTCAAGGGGATCGTCTCTGTCGCGGCGTACTTCGGGGTTGAGCTTGGTTGGGTTGTAGGGAGGGTTGAGGGTGCCGGGATCGGTGTTGGCGTAGCGGTATACCGAGGCCCGCGATCGGTTGAGGTACTTTTGCACCGCGTCTACCGACAGCAGCGCCCCGATGTCTTCGGCGGTTCCTATCCATTCGCAGGTTGGGGAGGGATGACACCGTCAGTGAGGTTGACAACAAAGGGCGAATCGGGGGACATAGGGCAGAACGTAGCAGATCTGTGGCTACTGTATCAGGTTCATCCTGGTCTGGAATGCCCTGTAACAGAGCGTGCCAAAGGGCGATCGCCTGGGTAAAGGTGTGTTAAAACCTTGGCAGCGTTAACCAGGATTTAGGCGTGAAGGGCGATCGCAGACAGACTCAGCGGCGAATCTGGCAACGGTGGCGATATTTGCCAGGTCTGGCCGCCCTGATGTTTGGGGTGGGGGCGATCGCCGGGCTCACCGCATCGCGCTGGTCGCCTGCGCCATCGCCGGGGGCAGGTGGCGACATCACCCCCGCCCTGCGGTTGCGGGGTGTGCCGCAGCCCATCGTGTTTAACGGTCGCCCGCGCATCAACCCAATGCCCCAGTTTCAAGAGGTCTGGGAATGCCAGGTAGTGGTGGTGGGCGGTTCCCTCGGTGGGGTGGCTGCTGCTGGCCACGCCATGGCTAGCGGTGCCACCACTTGTCTAATCGAAGTCGCCCCCTGGCTGGGGGGGCAGATTAGCTCCCAGGGTGTCTCTGCCCTCGATGAATCGCTGCGCATGCGCCAGGCCAATAACCTATCGCCCAGCTGGCAGCGGTTCCGGCAACTGATTAAGCAGCAGGTGGTCAACTTACCGGCCTGGATCCCAAATGGCAGCGCGCGATCGGTGGCCGACATCAACAGCTGTTGGGTAGGCACCCTGTGTTTTCCCCCCGAGGCCGGGGCCAAGGCCGCAGAACAGTTTTTAACCGATACTAATCCCAGCGCTCCTGCCAGCCGTTGGGCCGAGATGACGGCGTTTAAGGGAGCTGAGTTTGACGCCACGGGCCGCCGCATCACAGCGGTTTATGGGGTACGGCGCATTCCTAAAGACCCTGGCTATCAGCCTCTGGGACGACTGTCAGCAGAACTAGCCGAGTGGTATAGTTGGTCGCCCACCGCTGAATTTGACCGCGTGCCCGTTAAGCTCCAGCCGCCCCCCGGCCAGCCAATGATTGTGATTGATGCCACCGACACGGGCGAACTGGTGGCCTGGGCCAAAGTGCCCTATCGTCTTGGGTCTGAATCAAAGGCGACCACGGGAGAACCTAATGCCGCCGCCTTTGACAACCCTGGCTGTACCCAGGCCTTTACCTACCCCTTTGCCCTTGGCATTCACGATGACGGGGGCGACAGCTTAGCCGCCCTGGCCAGGCTGTCGCCCACCTACGGCCTCCATGAGCACCAAGCCTCGTTTGATTTAGAAGGGTTTCCGTTTTTTGCGGGCAAGAGCGTCTTTCACTACCGGCGCATCGTCAGCCAAAACCGGGGCAACCCCTACACCAGTGCTCCCGCCGCGGGCGACATCTCGATGATCAACTGGAATCGGGGCAATGACTGGAACTGGATGGATCCACCACTACTGCTCAACGCCGCTGAGCTAGAGGCCGCTGGCCAGCACCAAAACTGGATGGGAGGCCTATCGCCGTCGGCGCTCAAATTTGGCGAAGAGAACGCGCTGATGTTTGCTCGCTGGCTGCTTGAAACTCAGTCTGGCCCTAACTATCCGCTAGCCTATCTCTACGGCGCGGAGAGCCCCATGGGTACGCTGTCGGGCCTTAGCATGGTGCCCTACTTTCGTGAGGGGCGGCGAATTGTGGGCCGCGCCGCCTACGGCCAAGATGAGTTTATGATTCGTGAAAGCGATCTGCGCTACGACTTTCCCGGCCAGCGCGACTTTAGCCCCACCACTGTTGGGCTGACTCACTATGCGATCGATATCCACGGCTGTCGCTACCGCAACTGGCTACCCTCAGGAGAAGCTGTTACTGCTCCAGCCCAGGAGCCCAAAGTCAAACCTGTGCAGCTGCCGTTAGAGAGCTTGATCCCTCAGGGGGTCGACAATTTGCTGATCGGCGGCAAGCCCATAGCAGTAACTCATATTGCTAACGCTTCAACCCGCATTCACTATGGTGAGTGGCAGGTGGGGGCCGCCGCAGGGGTAACGGCTGGCTGGCTGGTATCAGCTGGTGTGCCTGTCAATGACCCAGTCGCCGTGATCCCCAGCGGTTCTATGGGGGCACTCCAGGAGGTCATGCGGCTGCAAGGGCTGAAGACCCATTGGTAGGCATCTACAATATGAGCTAAAAGTGGTCTGGCCCCGCAGGAGCGGGCGGTGCGTTAAACAACGCAAATACTTGGCGACAGCAACGCCTCAACCGTTCACGACAGGTGGGATCAGGAGTAACCTCGCCTGAAAATGCCCAATTGTCGATGGTAGATAGACCCCAACGTTTGCCGCGATGGTCAAATCCGGCCAGATCAAGACCAATCACCCGATATTTCTCTAGCGGCGACACTTTTGCGTGGCTGTCGTCTTCAGGCTCGCTGTACAGGCGAATTTGCACCAGCAGGCTGCGGCACTGAAACAACCGACTCACCCCAGGGAAATGAAACCCCACATCAATGGAGTCAGGATCAACCAGGTCGCGGGTGTCAGGGTCATTGGCCCAGGGCTTGAGGTCGGCCCGCAGGTCGGGAAATTCGGTCTTAAAGAGACCTACTACGGCGGCAATTTTGCTGGCAAACTCAATGCTGCTGGCCTGTTCTGCTGCGTTCACGCGACCTACAACGATAATAGGGGAGCCTTAAGCATAAACTAGCGCTCCCCTTTCAACAGTTAACTGGGTAACGGCTGAACCAACTTTGAATAGCTTTAACCTAATCCGCAGTTACTGAGCTGAGCCAACCACCCCGCTGCATATTTCGAGCATACGGTGATCGTTTTCGCTCAGATCGCCAATGGCGTGAAAACCATCAAGACCAAAGGGAACTAGCCCACCAGAGGCGTCGCTAGACGCTATCGCCGAGTCCTCGACCATGGCCAGGCTGTAGGGGTAGGTGTCGGCTTGGTCATAGCTGTTGATGACAGTCATGGCAATCTCGGTGCCCTGCACCTGGCCCTCAAAGCAGTCAAAGGATGAGCTCGGGTAGTACAGCGCGCCATAGACGCGATCGCCCGTACGTTCTAGCACCACATAGCCTTGACCAATTTGGTCAGGCTGGGGAGCTTGGCCAAACAGATAGCGATCGCTCACGGGCTCGGCGGCAGTCTGAGCGATCGCTAACGCCTCTGGGGAGGTTTGATTACTTACATTTTGAGCTTGAGCTTGGGCAGCAGTACCCAACGCTGCAGCCGTAACTGCACCTAATATTACGTAGGATAGAGCGCGGCGATCACAACTCCGGCCCTGGCTTGAAAATCGGTTTACCAGGGAAGAAAATAGGGTGGATTGAAACGTTTTGATACCCATTTTATTGCCCCCTTTCGTTTAATCTTTGTTATTGCTAATCGGCCATTGAGAAAACTTGGTTCTCGCGTTGGCTCAATGCCCCAATGCGCCGCTCCATGCCCTTTTCAGGTTCTGTGGCTTGAACTCAATGTAGTAGACCTCAGCAATCAGATTTACACCCCAACGGCGAACCGTAACAACTCTTGTTAGTGGTGGTCATTTGTTTGCAATCGGTCTGAGTTAGCTGCGGTTTTTGCGGTCTGCCCAGGGGCGATCGCGCTGCACACAACTTGCCTCGCCACTGGGTATAGTTTCAGGCAAAGCCCTTAATTAAACATCTGTCGATGGGCCAGCTTCGCAACTGGTCAGAAGTGGCCCCGGTTCTCAGTTGGGCTGTAGAGACCTGAGAGTCAGGGTAAAATCGTAGGTGGAAACTGGTTTTCAGACTTGTAGGAGACAGTAATGGAGGGTTCCTCCACTTCCTTTGACGACCTTCGGGTGCCCCTCAAACTGCTGTTGTTTATTGACAAGCGGCCCAGCTTGGCCCGGCAAATGCGCCAAATCAAGCAGTATCTGAAAACCCTAGAGACCCATTTTGAGTTCAACCTCGATGTCGTGGACATCGGTGAACAGCCCTACCTCGCTGAACACTACAAGCTGGTGGCTAGCCCGGCGCTGATTAAAATTTCCCCAGCGCCCCAGCAGATGCTGGCTGGTAGCGACATTGTTAACCAGCTGGAGCGCTGGTGGCCCAAGTGGCAGCAAGAGCACCTCGATACCCTCAATTTAATCGGAGTAGGGGCTGACTTAGACCCGACGGTTGATTCCCTGGCGCAGCAAACTGACCTCTTGACTACCTCCGCTGAGCTGATGAAGCTCTCAGACGAGATCTTTCGGCTCAACCAGACCCGTGAAGAACTAGAGGCCCAGCTACGCTTTAAAGATCGCATCATCGCCATGATGGCCCACGACCTGCGTAACCCCCTCACGGCCGCCTCCATTGCGGTTGAAACCCTGGAGTTGGGCTACGCCCCTAACCAAACCCGCAACATTACCCTCAGCCCTGAGCTCACGGGCCAGCTGCTCAAGCACGCCAAAACTCAAATTCGGGCCATCAACCGAATGATTACCGATATTCTCAAGGCGGCTCGGGGGGCCTCGATGGAGCTCCAAATTGTGCCCCAGGAGCTCAACCTGCCTGCCCTGTGTATGGAGGTGGTCGACGCTTTTCAAAACCGGCTTCAGGAAAAACAGCAGAGCCTAACCACCGAAATCCCCCAAGATTTGCCCACGGTCTATGCCGACGGCACCCAGGTCAAGCGCGTTGTCACCAACCTGCTCGACAACGCTATCAAATACACGCCTCAGGGTGGGCAGGTCTCGATTATTGCGCTACATCGCACCACCCAAAAGGTACAGGTGGCTGTGGTCGATACTGGGCCTGGCATTCCGCCCGAAAACCGGGACAAAATTTTTGAAGAAAGCTATCGCCTTCAGCGTGATGTTACCCAGGATGGCTATGGGCTGGGGTTAGCCCTCTGCCAGCGCATTGTGCGCGCTCATTACGGTCAAATTTGGGTTGACTCAGCCCCAGGGGCGGGCAGCTCGTTTTTCTTTACCCTGCCGGTCTATCGCGCTTAGCTTTAACGGGCCGTCGCTCGCTGCTGGCTGCTGAAAGGCCGCCCTAAATACCGAGGCCTATGGCAAGATAGGGGCCATGGTGAAGCGGTTTTTGAATTATCTAAGCCCGGCCATTTGGGGCCACACGCTGTCTGTCTACAGCAGCGGGAAACTCTGGCGTGAGGTTGGGCAACAGGCCGCTCGATCGCGCTGGGCAGAGGTCACCGCCGCGATCGCCTTTCTTTGGCTGCTGGGCTTACTGGGGCTCAGTTTTGTGCTGCTCCACGGCGAGCAAAATGCGCTGCTACCCCCCGGAGCCCTGGCGCTAGCCCGCAGACTCCCAACCATGCTGGGAATGGCCGCTACCCCAGCAACCGCTGCGCCTGGACGCTGGGGACTAGGCCTGGTTGGCCTGGGGGCTTGGCTTTGCCTAGTTGCCGGTACTCAAAAGCTGGTGCAGCTGGTGGCAGGGGTCACAGGCGGTAGTCTTTACCCCCTGGCACGCTGGCGAGACCGACTGTTGCCCTGGGGAATCACGCTGCTAGGTCTGGGAGTGATGGGGCTGGTGTTTAGCTTAGTAGGCAGGGCGACTGACGCGGCGGCGATCGCGAGTCGATGGGGTGTCCTAATTCAGCTAGGGCGCTGGGTGTTGGCGATCGGAATTGGGGCTGTAGGGCTGGCCTTGGTATATCGACTTACCCCGCAGCGCTGGCTACCGGGCTTAGGGCTATGGCCTGGCGTTAGGGCTGTCTTAGTCTTGGGCCTAGGAATTTTGGGGCTGCGGCACTGGGGGCTAAGCTGGCTGGCTCGTCAGGCGATCGCCTACGACCTCTTGCTGGCCCTTGGCCTCAACTTAGTGACGCTGTATGGGCTGATTCTGCTGGTGCCGATAGGAGCTCAGATCAACCTCAGCCTCCTGCGCTATCGGGGATCAGCGCATCGCCCCTGGGGGCGACCGACACCAACGCCGCCGCCATCTTTCGATTCTTTCAAAATCAAGCGCCGAGATTGAGCCAGGCCGACAGTCCCTAGCGAATACGCTGCAAGCTGCTGACGATGCCCAGACCAAAACACAGCAAAATCAGTAGCCAGATCACCAGCCCTGGTAGAAAGGCCAGCAGCGACAGACCCCGTAAAAACCACACAACGACGGTCAGCCCCAGGGCCGCTAAAAAGAGTTTGGTTAGGGGTTGCAGCGGATAACGACGACGACCCATAGCAGCAATGTCTCCATTTATAAAGCTTTTACTGGGTTACGGAGCAATACTGAGGCGATTGGTAAAAGCCCCATAATGATACTACCGTTCTCCCTACGCTTCGAAACTGTCTCATCTTTAATAGAAAAGCCAGCGACACAGCGCTAGTATGGCCCAGATACCGTGGCCCTTACTAGGGTTAATGAGCAGGATTGGGGTTTGCGATCGCTCCAGGGCCAGAAAGCCCCCGATAGCCTAGCGGCTATTGGCACCAACACTAGATCGCATTGTTAGGAGGAATAAATCGATGGTTACTAGCAAACTTCAGGGTATCCACGAGGTCAAGCAGGACGGATTTCTCGCCCAGTTTTCTCCCACCGACCAGGTAGCGCTGCTCCGGGGAGACGTATTGCTCCAGTCGCAAACCGGCAATGCCAGCGGCGCTGTCACCGCTCACATGTACGTCCCCCTGGCCCGCCCTCAAATTTGGCCCCAGGTGACCAACTACAGCTGCTGGACTCAGTATTTTCCTAACATTGTGCACAGCGAAGTGCTCGAGACTGTAAAAACCGCGACTCAACGCTATCGCCGTCTCTATCAGGTGGGGCGTAAGGGGTTTATGCTGCTGAGCGCCCAGGTCGAAATTTACCTCAAGGTGGTTGAAACAGCCTGTGAAGTGATTCAGTTTCGCCTAGAGCAGGGCACCTTTTCCCACTTCGCAGCAGATCTGCACCTGCAAGATTTCAACCAGGGCACTCTGCTGACCTACTCAGTGCAGGCTGCCCCAACCATTCCAGTACCCTCATTTCTAATTGAACAGGCGATTAAGACTGATCTGCCGGGCAACATGCGCCAGATGAGACGGGTGCTGTGCGCCCGCTACGGGGTGGCATAAATAGCGACCTGGGTCATTCCTCGCGCCGCTTAAAGTTCTGGGTTTGCCCAACGTCTCGAAGCTTGCTTGGTCTGCTAACGGTAGCGCTCCACAAAGGCGCGCCCTGCCGACATGGCTGCACTGCTAGTGGTGTAAAAAGTGCCGTCGCTGAGCACGTCTAGATCGGGCTTCACAATCCAGCACTGGTAGCCCCGGTCTTTATTGTGGCTAACGCCAATAATCCAGCCGGTCATGGCTGAAACTTGCACGACCGAATCCGCGTCCATCGCAGTATCCTCCCGTGGGCCTATGACCTATCCAAAACCAAGGTCGAGGGCAGAGCTGTGCGGTGCTATCGTAAGCCAGATTTGGTCTTGAGTTAGCAAAACCCTCAACTTTCTTCTCATTTTCTCTGGGCTATGCTGTACTCCTGCGCCCCTACTCTGTTGCTATGAGCAATCAAACCCTGCCCCTCGACGATCGCCTCTACCGCTACCTGCTCGACCACTCGGTACACGAACCTGAGGTGCTAACGGCCCTACGCCACGAGACCGCCCAACACCCCATGGCCCAAATGCAGATCGCCCCCGAGCAAGGGCAGTTTATGGCGCTGCTGGTGCAGCTCTTGGGAGTAACCAAAGCGCTAGAGGTAGGGGTGTTTACGGGCTATAGCGCCCTGCGGGTAGCCCTGGCCATGCCGCCCGAGGGCAAGCTGGTGGCCTGCGATGTGAGTGAGGAATACACAGCGATCGCCCGCCGCTACTGGGAAAAAGCTGGGGTCGCTCACAAAATTGACCTGCGGATTGCCCCCGCGACCGAAACCTTGGACAGGCTGATTCAGGCAGGAGAAACCAACAGCTTTGACTTTGCCTTTATCGATGCCGACAAAAGCGGTTACCCCACCTACTATGAGCAAGCACTGCAACTGGTGCGACCGGGGGGCTTGATGGCGATCGATAATGTGCTCTGGTCGGGCCAAGTGGCTGACCCTACGGTGCAAGATAGCCGCACCAATACGCTGCGCTGTCTCAATGAAGCAATTCATAACGACGATCGCGTCGTTGCCAGCCTAGTACCCATTGCTGACGGCCTTACCCTAGCGATGAAGAAAGTTTAGAGCCACAATCTCCGCGATTAGGGTAAGCCAGTAGATTGACAGACCTAGTTGTTGCCGTCATCTTCACTTTTTGGAGCTAGGAGGGGGATCTGATGGGTTAGGAACCGATTTTCCGGGATCGACGGCCCCTAGACCAAAGGCTCCGCCATCAAACCACTCCGACTTTAATAACGACCACCAGTCAGGGCACTGGTTTCCTAACGGGTGATGGCTAGAATGTAGGCAGTGATTATCTTTTAGCCAATGCGATGTCCCTATTGTCAGAGTGAGCGCACGGTAAAGAACGGTAGAGCCGCCTTAAAAGAGCAAAACGCTTTACAACGCTATCCTTGGGCGTACGGGCCACAGGCCGCTCGTTTAATGCCTCTCATGCCACGATTATGAGCTGGGAACGCCGCCTAGCGGCGTACGTGCCTCAATGGTCACCGCCTGCGTCAGAGGGTAGTGAGCTAACCGTTGAAGGCGACGAAGTCTATACTCGCGTGGGTGAGAACCTTCCCCCCCCGCTGAATCGCAAGGCTGGACGATCCACTTTATTGAACGCAAAAGCCGCTATTGGGCGGCGGCCAAAGTGGGTAAAAAGACAACCGAGTTATTTGAACAAAGCACCGCTGAGGCTTGGCAATGGGCGCAGTCAGCTCGGTTTATCTGTTGGTTCACCGTTCGCGTAGCGTGCCGCAGGCTTAGGTGAACGCCGCTATGGCAAAGCCTTATGGCGGTTGGCGAGTGTCTACCTCAACCGGGAGGAAACGCATCCTGCTTATCGATACCGTAAGGCGTGGCGCGAAGGGTTAGAAGTGGTCATGTAGACCTTTGGGCTTGGCGAAGCCTAAGTCAAGGGTTCACCAGGAAACCGGCGGGTTGAGTGGGTTAAAGCAGAACACCCGTTCACGGCCATTAGCCCTAAACATGAGGTTCATGCCAATCATAATGAATCACAAAATGCTGCGTCAAGGCGGCGAGCGAGTGCCTACCGGAGGCGGCAGAACTTGTATGCCAAGCGAGTTGAAGCACTACAGCGGAGCTTGGATGTACAGCGTTTGATCCACAACTGGGTTAGACCGCACTGGGGGCTGGGCAAACAGACGACCCCAGCTATGGCGATGGGATACTGTGACCGGCCCATCTCAACTTATGAGCTATTGACGACGCAAGGGTTTCAGTTCCCTGTTAAGAAACCAGTGCCGGCCAGCGACGGCCCCGCCCGTTCTGATGGCAGTTTCGATCACCGTTCCTGCAATTCCGCCGATCGCACTTTCGAGCAATGCCAGGTCTATTTACCCAGGCTAACCTGCGCCAACCCTAGCACGACCTCTAGCCTTGTAAGTTGGGTGCCGCTGCGCTCTACCCAACCCACAGCTTGTCGCCCCACTTGTGGCTCTGTGTAAACGGTAGAGCCAAGCACGCGATCGCCCGCTATGGCCATTGCCACATTTGTTTTGCTCCAGTTAGCCCTGAGTTCATTAAGAAAGCTGATTAGTCCTCTAAATTTTAGGTTCATCTGACCTAATTCCTTTGAAATCCTTATTGCACCAGCATCAGGAGCTACTAGTAATGTCAGTGAATGATTGCTTGAGCATTAGAAAACCAAACGGATAGCAAAGCCTATAACCATTGACTGAAATAGCTTCTAGAAAGACTGGCCCTTGAGACGATATATCACTTGGTCTTGGTCGATAGACTTTAAATACGAATAAGAGAAAGTTATCTTTCAGGAGAATTCGCTTTATGACGAGTACAAGCAGTAATCAATATCCATCTGATATGCCTGAAGAGAGGATTGTAATTCGGGCTACCGATCTTCCTTCTGCCCGATCTGAGCAGACAGAGGAAACTGAAAAAAATCAAAGCGGTGGGCATACCGTAGCAAAAGCCGTTGGCGCAACCGGAGGTAGTGTTGCAGGCGCGGTAGTGGGTAGAATGGTCGCCGGTAAAGTGGGTGCAGCCATTGGTGCGGTAGGCGGCGCGATCGCAGGGGCAGCCATTGGTGATCAAGCCGCCACAGGCATGGATCACCAAGTAGAAAACATGGCAGGTTCAATCAAGGATGCTGCTGAAAGCGTTACCCATCAGGTTGAAGATACCCTTGGTAGCGTTAAAGCAAAGATTGATGAAACCGATGTCAAAGGGCTAGCTGAGTCTGCAAAGCAGAAAATCAACGAAGCGGATGTGCGCGGTGTTAGTCAATCCATTCAAGGCAAGATTGACGAAGCGGATGTGCGCGGTGTAACTCAGTCTGTGCAAGGCAAAATTGATGAAGCAGACGTTCGTGGGGTCACAGATTCCGCCAAAAGAACAATTGATGATGTAAGCCCTGCGATCAAAAACACCATCAATCAAATGTCTCAAAAAGCTAAGAATGCTGCCAATAGCGCAGCTTCAGCGGCAAAGACGTCCCTAGAGGAATCGTCTACTACAACGACGAAGCCAGAGAGTTGGCAAGATCCTTTGATTGAGCAAAAACTCCACGAGAATCGAGGGATGCTTTAGTTCTTTTGATGCTTAGTAGTCCATAGATGGGGTAGGTTGGCTTCTGCTAGCGCACCAACCTACCCCATGGCTAAACATCAGGGATTATGACTGGGTTTGCTCGGTTTGATCGCGAATTAGGGCACTCCAGTTGTCGTCGGTCATAGCAGCGGTCAGGTCTGCTTTGGGGTCGGCGGCGTGGGCTGCATCTTGCTCTTTTGCCAACGAGCTGTCGGCCATAGCCCGACGGAGCTTGAGCTTTTTAGCTTCGTAGGCTTCCCGTTCGGCGGCAGACATAGCTTGGGTGACAGCTTTTCCCACGGTGCCATCCCAAGTGCCATCGACATTGCCGGGCGGGGGGCTGGGCAAGGCCGCAATCCATTCGTCCCGCAGGGCCGCCATCACCTCTCGGTTGGGGAAGCTAAAAGGTTGCACCGTTACGAAGGCACAGACTGCTTCCCCTTTTTCGAGTAGATGGCTGCGCAATGATAGAGAGACATTGCGGGAGATGCCAACAAACTGAGTCTGACCGTCGCGATCGAGAACGGCATAAACTCCAGTGACCTTAGCATCCTCAGTTTGCTCGCACCAGTCGGCAACGGGTAGGGGGACGTTGCCGGTCGAGGCGGTGGGTGGGGCGGCGGCGGTGCCAGCAGCATGCTCGTCGGCCGCGCTATACAAAAAGTCGTGGAGACTGCGATGCTCGACGGGGACGTTTTGATGCTCGATCGCATCTGTAGGGTCTGATTTTTCGGAGGTCACAGGTCTGCCTGGGGTGATAACACAGCTTCATTATCGTCCGATTCGGACTGGTCGGCGACTTTTGGGCTCTGTAAACCCCGTTGGTGCCGCTGATCTTGACCTAAGCTAGACGACGGAGTTTGCCAGGTATCCATAACATCTTTGATCAGCACTTCTTGCAGCCAAATTTGCACCACGATCAGCAGCGGAACAGCTAAAAATAGCCCCAGCAACCCAAATAAGGATGCAAATACGACTACCGAAAGCAGCGTAAACAGCGGCATGAGGGATACAGTGCGCTTCATCAGCATGGGTACTAGGGCCAAGCTCTCTACCTGCTGAATTAGGAAGTACAGGATTAGCACGGCAAACCCTTTCCAGGGAGCGACCAGCAGGGCTAGCAGGATGGGTGGAACAGCACTGAAAATGGGGCCAACATTGGGAATAATCTCCAGCAGCCCGGCAAGGATAGCATTGACCAGGGGCAGCGGCACCCCTAAAATCAGTAGCCCAATGTAGCTCAGAGTACCGATGGTTGCCATACCCGCCAGAGTGCCTTGAAACCAGCCCACCAGGGAATGTTCGCACTCGTCTAAAATGTCGTTGACGCGATCGCGGTAGAAGGCGGGAAAGGCCGCGATGAAGGTGCGCCGATAGGAGGCTGGATTGACCAGCAGCATGACGGTAGCGGCTAGAACGAGGAATAGGTTGACTAATAGGTTGATCGACGAGTTGAGGATGGTGAAAAAATTGCCAATTGTGCTGGATAGCAACACCTGAGCCTGATCTAGCAGGCGCTCTACCCCCTGGTTTTCCCCTAGGGCCGTGCCGGGAATGCGGCTTTGGAACCAGGCATAGCTGTTACTTAAACGCTCGATCGCCGCTGGCAGCAGCCCACCTAAGTTCTGCAGTTGGTTAATAAACTGGGGCAGGATGATGGCAAAGACGCCAAAAACGGTCAGCATTAGTAGGGTAATGGTGATGGCGATCGCCAGTCCCCGTTTAATTCGCAGCCGTCGTAGGATTCGCACCACCCGGTTTAGCACGGTTGCTATCACCACCGCCGCAAACAACAGCAGCATTACCTGGCGAATTTTCCAGAGCAAGTAGAGAGCAATCCCTAAGGCCAGCAGGCCGACCCCTTTTCCTAACTGCATAGGTCTGTCTCCAGTGGTCTATAGGTAATGTTTGGCAGCTATTTCAGATGACGAGTTATCTCCAAATCCTATTTGGCCAACCTTGATTCAAAACAGGGATCTCGATGCGGATTTCGTATGACTACCACCGCAGGTCTAGCTGACCTGGCCCGATAGTAGGTGGTTTGAGCCAACCGCGCCTCTATTTAAAGGAACAGTTATGAGCATCAATCTATAGCTTTGGCCGGTTTTGGCCAGCGCGATCGCAACCAGCCTGGCTACCCGGTCAAATCGATTTGGGCTGAGGGTGAGTTGGTACTGGCTCAGCGGCCAGCGATCGCTTGACTTTATTAATCCACCCTTCGCTCAGATGCAGCACCTCTGAATAGTCCAACTCTGTGTCTAAAACGAGGTCAAACACAAAGGGCAAAAACCGTTGGGGAAACCACTGGTGCAGCTTGCGACTCACAGTGAGCCGCAGAAAAAACTCCAGCACTAATGACTTGCTGCGAGGAAAGGAATAGTCTGACAAATCTCGCAGGGCATGGGCTTCGACCACCCGCTGCTGAGAAAACTGGGGCATTACCTGCGCCCAATCATCCTGATACTGGTCGAGTAATTGGTTAACCCAGGCCACATCTTGCCGGGCCGAGTTGCAGCCCTGGCCAATGGAGGGCAAAACGGCATGGGCAGCGTCGCCCAAAATGAGAATGCGATCGCCCTGTTGTCCTCCCCAGCTCTTTCCTACTTTTGGGTAGTTTCTGCTAATCTTCCAGGTGTGCCCTTGCTAAAATTTGGGAGCCAAAGCCTTGCCGCTGCCTCACCACGAACGCTACCGCTACTCGGCCATTACGCAGCGGGCTGACTACCGTTGGCCCGGCGGACGACGGCTGGCAGTTTACATCGCGCTCAACTTAGAGCATTTTGCCTTTGGCGAAGGACTGGGCGCTGAGCTAGCCCCCGGTGGCCCTCAGCCCGATGTCTTGAACTACGCCTGGCGAGACTATGGCAACCGGGTGGGTGTTTGGCGACTGCTGGAATTGTTTGACCAGCTAGAGTTGCCGGTGGCGCTGCTAGTCAACTCGACCATCTACGACTACTGCCCAGAGGTGGTGGCGGCCTTTCGCGATCGCAACGACGAAATTATCGCCCACGGTCGCACCAACTCTGAACGCCAGAGCACCCTAAGCGAGACCGACGAAGCCGCCCTGATTGCTGAGACGACGCAGACCCTGGCCGAGCACGAAGGGCAGCGGCCCCAGGGTTGGCTTGGCCCCTGGATTGCCCAGAGCACCGTCACCCCCGACCTGCTTCAGGAGGCGGGCTACACCTACCTGCTTGACTGGTGCCAAGACGACCAGCCCATTTGGTTTAAGACCCGGCGCGGCCGCATGCTGTCGGTGCCCTATCCCCAAGAAATCAATGACATACCGGCGATCGCGGTGCGCCGGGAGAGCGCCAAAGACTTTGCCGAGATGATCATTGACAACTTTGACGAGATGCTAGAGCAGTCTCATCATCAGCCGCTGGTGTATGGCATTGCCCTGCACCCTTACCTGGTGGGGCAACCCTTTCGGCTGCGGCACCTGCGCCGCGCCCTGCAACACATTGCCAGTGTGGCGCGCAACCAGCCTAATCGGGTGTGGCTGACCCATCCTGGAGCGATCGCCACCCACATCTTTAGCGAGTTGGCCGATATTATTGCCTAGCACCCATTCTCAGAGCGTCTTTGATGAAGGGTAAAGCGGCATTCGTTACAAACCACCGAAAAGCCAAGCACCCCTGCCTATGATGGAGCAAACCTGGCTTAACCTCTGTGAAATATTCTAAAACGCTCCATCTCTCTATCCTGCTGACGATCGCTACCATTCTCACTACCGGCAGTGCCCTAGCCGCCGACCCCGCTAGTCAACCCCATAGCTCCCTCAGCGCTCAGCCTGAAGCCATGCTCAAGTGTGACGAGAGCGAGATCAGTCAAAACTATGCCCAGGCCGAGCTAGACACCTTTTTTAGCAGTGGCTACACCTACTGGGATGCCGCTCAGCTGGCCAGCTATTGGGGCCAAGATGTCGATGAAGCCAAGGCCCGTATGGGCCGCAAGATTCTTTGGGGACCAGCCGATGTGGCTTTGCTGGAGCAGTTTTTGCTCAATGCCCGCCTAGAGTCGCTCCAGTCCGTCAGCGACCTGCGCTTCTATGGTGAAACCAACTACACCTACGATGATGCCGCTGCCCTGGCCGAGTTTTGGGGCGACGCCACCCCCTACGACGCTAAGCTCCGCATTGAGCGCAACTTAATTATGGGCAACGCTGACGAGGTTGACTATGCCCTAGAATTGGCTGCGCCCGAGCCCTAGGCCATGACCCTAACGGGCAGAGTTGGCCTAGAGATTGAGCTGATGGCTCCCCGAGGATCCAGCCGCCAGGCTCTGGCTGAGGCAATCGCCGCTGCTCAGGGGGGCAGCGTTAGCCGCATATTTCATCCCCAGTCAGAACACAGCCAGATCGTCGGCACCCCGGTGCTCGAAAATCTCACCCTGGGGTTTGAGGTGCGCGATGCCCAACACCAGGCGATCGCCTGGTGTGTCGATGACCTGACCCTGCAAGCCGACTGCGATCGCACTCATCCCGCCCAGCCCGGCTGGTATCGCATCGTCGGCGACGACGTTCGCTTTATGCAGATCATTAGCCGCCTGAGCGATGCTAACCTGCCCCTAGCCGAAGTGTTGCAGCCCGTCGCCAAGGCCCTGGGCCTAGAGTCGCAGCAGGGGCCAAAGGGCATGGTCAAACTAGCCGATGACCTAGGGCCACCCATCGCCATTGCTACCCCGCTGCCCGGCGAGCGAGAGCGCCCCTGCGAGTTGATCACTCCACCGTTAACTTACGATCAGCTGCCCCAGCTAGAGACCTACCTGCAAATTGCCCATCAGCTCAACTTCTATGCTCCGGTAGAAGGGGCCACCCACCTGCATTTTGACGCGACTCCCCTCTGTTCTGCCCCGGCAGTTCGCAACCTGGTCAACCTGCTGTGGGCCTTTGGCCCCACCCTAAAGTCGCTGGTGGGCAGCAACCCTCGGTGTCAGCGGCTGGGGCTTTGGCCCGCCGAACTGCTGGCCCTGGTGCAAACCCCAAGCTGGAGCGACCTGCCCTGGGAACAGGCGAGAGAGCGGCTAAAAACCGTACCACTCACCAAATACTGCGACTTCAACCTCAAAAATATTGTCTATGCCCCCCGTCACAAACACACCTTTGAGGTGCGCATCTTGCCGGTCTACCTGACTTTGCCGTCGCTTCTAGACGCGATCGACCTCATGGCTGACCTAATGAACCGAGCCATCGACCCAACCCCCGTGCTACCCAAAGACCCCTGGCCAGTGGGTGCAGAGGGTATCAATGCGCTGCGTCGAGCCCTGCCCTCATCCCAATTTTTGCGCGAGCTATAACAACGAAGCTTTAGCTCAGCATCACCGATACAAAATCTGATTGGACTGTTACCCGATCCAAATCACATACTCCCGATTCCCAAAAGGCCAAACCGTAGGGGCGTAGGCGTAGCCGAGCCAGAGGCTCTATGGCATTCGCCCAGAGGTATCGGGGGCAATCAAACAGGATTTAGTATTAGGCTATGAAAAAAAAGGGTGCTAAACAGTACCCTTTCCTAAGCCGTTAAACTATCACCGTCACCCTGACTAAGAAGTGTCAGATGATGCCTTACTCTCTGCCAACGACAGCAACTTGTGCCTCAGACATAGTGGCACTCGCTATATTGACGCTAGCCGACTAACCTCAAATCTCAAATACGAGGATCGGCAGAAGGATGATCGACCACGCGATCTTCAGTGGTGTAGACAGGCGTTGAGCGATCGCGCTTGGCCAACCCCGCCAGGCCAAGTAGACCTAAGAGGCCCAACCAACCCCAGCTGGAGTCATTGTCCTCAGTGGTTGTCGCTGTCGTATTCGGAGCCACCGGGTCAGCATAGACATCGTTAGGCGCTGTCGCGCCAGGAGAGACTGTGCCCGGAGTAGCGGGGTCAACCGTGCCAGGAGCCGTTGGCGTTACGGGGTCAGGGAATGTCTCACCAGGCACGGTTGATCCAGGAGTTGTGCCTTCAGAATCTGCCGAGTCAACCGTGCCTGGTGTCGTTGGCGTTACGGGCTCAGCCGTTGTCTGAGCAGAAGCAGGCAGCATAGACGACGAAAGTGCTAGACCGAGTGCCAGCGCACTACCACCAACCCATCTGGACACAACGTTGTTGTTCATAAACCAAATTCCTAAAAACGAATAACACCCGATTCACCCCTAGTACCAGCGGCTCTAACAGTGCCATAGTCCTTGATACCAGCGCAAACCCTTGTACCTACACCTTAGGCGGTTTTTGCTTAGCTGCTATTCATCCCTAGTTAGAGGTTTATGCCCGTCAATCTTCTGCCAACGGGTAAAAGAACTGAAAGGCTGATTATGTAGTCGCTTTTGTGACCCAAGAAAATGGGAAAGCAATCTTTCTAATCTCATCTAGTCTCAATAGACAACCTAGGCTGTGGCCGACACGTTGAGGTCAATCGGGTTCTTTCCGGTTGTTTCAACAGCTGAAGTTTGCCTCTGGTGGTTGTTTGAGCGGTGTCAGCGAAAATCACATACGAGCCGAAATCTTTCTGATAACAACCTTTGAAGGTGACTAAGTCTACCTATTTACAGAGCATAGCCAGCATCGAGATTGCCACTATACGAGATAAGAATGAGGATAGGTCAGAGAAAAGAGTTAGTGCTCTGATTTGCCTAAAAGTAGAACTACGGTTAAGGAGCTATTCCTATGACAGCACAATTTACGCGAAATCGAGAGATAGTTGCGGTATTCAAGAGCCGCCAAGAAGCCAATCAGGCCAAACAGACGATTCAGGCATCTGGTCTCAACGGGCAGCAAATACTGATTGATGACAGTATTCCTGCTGACCTTCAGTTAGCCGCCCAAGGCACCACCACGGGTCGAGAAGCAGGCTTTCTGATGGGCATCACCCTAGGCGGCATTTTGGGGCTAATTGCCACTATTATCGTCGTCTATCAGCTAACGGGTCACTATCCTTCGTCTGTTGCCAGTCGACTTGCGGTGCTCGCTAGTGCGATCGCAGGCGGTGTGTTTGGCGCAGGAGCTGGCCGCACGCTACAGGCTCGCCAACCAGCTCGCCAGCAAATGAAGAGTAACCCCAACCTACCTCGGGAATATAAGCTGGTCGTTGAAGGCAACAAGGATGAAGTGCGCCAGGCTCAGCAGGCTCTTGGCCAGCCTGCCGTGACGGCCTAAGTCAAAGTTTGTAGCGTCTTCCAAACATTCCCTCAATGCGGATGGTCTAGGAAGATAGAGCTAAACAGCTAGAATGGTAGGGTGACGTTGGCAAAGCTATTGCTTACTCGCCAAAGCGCCTTCCATTCTACAAAACCCAACCTCAAAATCTCTCAGGCTAACTGGATTTAGCCTGGGAGATTTTGGAGTTACCTAATGAGTTAAATTGTCTCAGTATAAACATTAAAACCATGTATATTAAATTTCAAAACTTTAGCCCAACTCACGCAACGGGCTTATTTGATCCTGCTGAATCTCGCCAAATACAGCTTTTTTTAATTTCTCTTTACACATGAAGCCTGATAATCCCCCACTATAAAAGGCAGGTGTGCTTAACCAAGGGGCTGATTTGCCATGGCTACAGTTACGATCGCTGGCTTTACCTTTGACGAGAATGATCTAGTCACCGATGGCTCGATTGTCGACGGAGCATCCAGAACGCGCTTCTTTGGATCTGGACTGCAATCTCCTGAGCTTTTAGATAATACAGTCGGCTCGCTAGTGGGCGGCAGCAATGGGCAGTCGATCGCTTTGGGCAATCTTTTCAATCGCTCAACCATTGAGCTGACTTGGGATGCTGGCTCTGGCCCCGCCAATCAGGCGGGGGACGACTTAGTCGTCTTCGAGAACGGCTTTGCGAGAGTGCCTGAAGATTACGCTGTAGCCGTGCGCAGTACCGCAACTGGACAGTTCACTCCGTTTCGCTACGAGTTTTTTAATAGCTATGACGAAACTGCCGTCAATGGCCCCGCAGATGGCACGGGGCTGTTTGCTACGGCCTTTGACCTGAGCGACTTTGGCCTAGCGACCGGAGAAGCTATTGATGCCCTCCGCATTGTGAGCTTGCTGAAGAACGACATGGTCGACGGTGCCGATGGTCAAGGCGTAGTCACTTTGAACGAGACTAACCATTTGCCCTTCCTGGGCAACCTGTTCGATCGCCCCCTGTCGATCGGTAGGTTTGACCCCGATATTACGCTCGTGGCCGGGTTAACCACGGGCGCGGCGCTGCAACCCCTACAGTTGTTTGATGTTGACAATAACCTAGTGGGTGGTTTTAGCAGCATTCAGGCGGCAGCTGACGCCGCTGCCGATGGCTATACCCTGCTGGCAGCAGCAGGCACCTACAGCGAGGACGTCACCCTCGACAAAGCTCTAACCTTAATTGGGGCCAATTTTGGCCTAGCTGGCAATGATACGGCTCGCGGGGCCGAATCAATTCTTCAGGGCTCGTTTACCCTAGCCGACGACGATATTTCTATTCTGGGATTTGAGTTCACTAACGATACGGCTGCGATTCGCGGGGGCGGTGACAGCAGCGTTAATTTCAGCAACATTACGATTGCCTTCAACGACTTTGTTGGGTTGACCGACAACAATCAAACCTTTATCACCAACGGCTTTAGTACCGGCGGGGGCATAGCTGGCGGTTCTAACTGGGCAATTACCCATAACTACTTCGACGGCATTACCGGCAACGATGCCTCGATTATGCGGATTGACAATGTTGATGGCCTGCGGATTGTTGACAATGTTGGGAATCATGACGATGCCGCTGCTGTGGGTCGGCGAGGCATTCAAATCGATAATTCTCAAAATGTCGAAGTTTTAGGCAACGTCGTCGATCTGGGGGTAACAGACTTTTCTGATGAAACAGCGGCTTTCACCGCCGCCCGTTACAACCTACAGCTTGCGCTAGATGTTGACGGCTCTGCCAATTCTACGGCTCATGTAACCATTGCCGACAATACCTTTTCTGGAGCCTACGACGGCATCGTTACCCTAGACGATCGCGATCTATCGGCGGTTGATATCGTTGACAATAGCTTCTCAAATGCGTTCTATGGCATTCGTTTGGCGGCTGCAGAAGGCACCCTAGCCCAGGGCACCCAGTCTGATATTGAGATTAGCGGCAATAGTTTTGATGCGATCGCAGCCTCAGCCGTGGCCTTTGACCATCGCGAACCCACAGAAGCCTTCGCTGATATTGTCGTCGAGAACAACACCTTTAGCGGCGAGTTCGCTGGCATTACCCACATCAGCGGCGATACGCGGAGTTTGGCCGGCACAAACACCTTTGAAGGGTCTGACGGCAATGACCATCTGTTGGGGGGCACTGGCGACGATGCTCTATTCGGTTGTGGCGGCAATGATCTGCTCGATGGCGACGCAGGCAACAACACGGCCTTTGGCGGTGAAGGCATAGACACTTTTGGTCTGTTTGATGGCCTCGGCATCACCACCGTGCTGGACTTTGACCCGTCGATCGACAAGCTCACCAACGCCACTTTCTTTGATGTCATTTTGACCCAGGGTACGGGGGTAGAAGCGCGCAATACGTTTGTCTTAGATGCAGTCTCGTTTGATGCGATGGCGAAGCTGTTGTTAACCGACGCGATCGATATCACTGCTACAAATTTTGTTTAGGCTCTATCTAAAAGGTCATTTGAGAAGCGATTTGCTGTAGCTTTAGTCACCTGACGTGCCCCCTTTTGATGGGGAGTTAAGGAGGATCCTTACTTTTGCTATGGAAACCAGAACTTTTCAAAGGTTTCCTAAAGAGTGTCTATCTACCGCTTCTACATTTAGGCTAGAACTTTCTCCCTATATATGTAGAGGAGAGTTTCCGGTTCTAGCCTTAAGGTGTAGTTAGGCACAGTTAATTAACGGTAAGCGCAAGCAGCTTTAGCTAAGCCGAATCTCACCGCAAAATCGAAGCCTGAAATATCAGTTTTATAGAGCAAGATCTGCCTGAGCGCTGGTTGTCTTTAACCTACCCTTGTGCTAGTTTCTAATGCTCTGATTTAATCTGATACCGCTGTGCCTACCCTTTCCCAAGCGAAACCAGAGATTTAGCAGAAATGTTTATTTCTTAGACTGAGCTAAATTCTGTAGTCGTCCCAAAACACCAGAGGAACCCAATGTTTTTTCATAAAAAAGACCCTGTCCATACCGTTCAGGTCAATGAGGCCGATCCTGTATTTGCTCAACTGCTGCTAGAGCAGTTTGGTGGGGCTACTGGTGAACTCACGGCTGCTCTTCAATACTGGGTACAATCCTTCCATGTCGAAGATCCCAGCATTAAAGACATGCTTCAAGACATTGCCGTCGAAGAGTTTGGCCACCTAGAAATGGTGGGCAAGCTCATCGAGATTCACACCAAAGATACTGACCAAACCCCGGCCTACAACAGCACGCTCTTTGCTGTACGCGGCATTGGGCCTCACTTCCTCGACAGCCAGGGTAGCAGCTGGACAGCCAGCTACATCAACGAAGGTGGGGATGTTGTTAGAGACCTGCGCGCCAATATTGCGGCTGAGGCTGGCGCTCGTCAGACCTACGAATCATTGATCAAACTAGCTACCGATGAGGGCACTAAAAAAACTCTCACCCATTTGCTAACTCGGGAAATTTCTCACACCAAGATGTTTATGAATGCCTTGGATGCCATGGGCAAGTTGACCGACCCGATGTTTGGCAACATTCAACCCGATGAAACGGTAGAGCTTTACTACAATCTCTCTACCGACGACAGTGGTAAAGATGAGCGTGGTCCTTGGAATTCTGAGCCTGATTTCAAGTACATTGCTGACCCAGTTGCGTCTCGGAACTAGGTTGAACTGATTTATCTTCGATTTTTGAGTAAGAGTGGATAATTCTACTCCATAGATCCTATAAATAACCTCCGGTACTAAATAAAGTGCCGGAGGTTATTTACGTGTCTTTTACTACGAATAGTTGCAACGAAATAGAAGGGGTCGCTAGCTAGCGACCCCTTCTATTTCGTTGAGCATTAGAGCATGGTGGCCCCTGCCTTAGTAACGAGGATTGTTGGTGGAAGTTGTGGTTGTGCGATCGGCGTAGCTAGTCCGGTTGTCGTGCTCGCGATCGCGACCTTTTAGACCGGCTAAACCAGCCAGGCCAATCAGACCCAACCAACCCCAATCAAATCCGTCGTCGTTGTAATTGTCGTTGGTGGTAGTGGTAGTACCAACCCCGTCGCTAGTGGTACCAACGCCGTCGCTACCGGTGGTGGTTTGAGCAGACGCGGGCAGAATAGAAGGCAGAACGGCAAGGCTTACGGCGAGAGCACCAGTACCTAGCCAAGTGGCCAAAGATTTATTTTTCATGGGAGAAACCTCAAGAAATAGCTGTTAGTGGAATGGAGCAACGCAGACTCGGCATCAACACAAATGATTGATACCTAATCTAAACTTCCTATACTTTCATAGTATGTTTTTCCCCTTGACCTGTTATTTGCCATTGGATGGAGATTGTCTCTATTTACTCTGGCTTAAAAGATAGTGGGTCAACAGGTTTAGGCTCTACCCTTACTCATAGTTAATTAGGTATTAAACCCATGGAGGAGCCCACATCTATACAGATGATTCAGCACCTACGGCGCGCTAACCAGGTGGCTCAGGCAGCTATGGCTCAGGGTCACCATCCTTTTGGAGCCATCTTAGTGGCTCCAGACCACGCCACGGTGCTGCTTGAGCAGGGCAATGTAGATACAGTGAACCACGCCGAATTGACCTTGATGCGGCGGGCCTACGCTGAGTTTGAACCCGATTTTCTATGGAACTGCACGCTTTACACGACCGTTGAGCCCTGTGTGATGTGTGCTGGGGCGCAGTATTGGGCCAACGTGGGGCGGCTAGTCTACGGCATTGCAGAAAAGCTGCTGCTGACACTCACGGGCAACCACGCCGAAAACCCGACGCTGGATATGCCCTGTCGCTATGTGTTTGAGCGGGGGCAAAGGGCGATCGCAGTCTGGGGGCCGATCGCTGCGGTAGAAGCAGAAATTGTCGCTCTCCATCGCGGCTTTTGGCAAGAGTAGCACAGTGGCTTAGCCTTGAAGAGAATAAATCAAGCTGCTTCTAACTCGATTAAATTTAGCGGTTGTAAGGCTCGTTCTGAGTAGCGATTTTGTGGCTGGTACTGCAATGTTTGTTGCTGCACGTTCGCGTTTAAGTCGGGAAACTCTTTGCGGGTGGTAGAACTTTTGAAGGCGTAGCAGCGATCGCCGTAAATACCAGAAAATCCCATAAAGATTTCGGGCATTTCCACGCCGCGCATACGTTTAATGGGATAGCACCACAAGCTTTCGACGGTTCCGATAGTTGTCATATCAAAACTGAAAGCCTCATTTTAGCTGCTGACCGCTCTACAAAAACACCTAACGGTTCGCTTGATCGGCTACCGAAAACCCTGACTCAGTACTCTTCAGTCTTCTTCAATCAAACTGTTATGTAGCCATTGTTGAGGCCTCAGAAATATATAGGTCGAAAAGTCATTGCATCTTCTTCGTCAGTCCAACCTACGCGACCTCAATTACCGCTTCTGACAAAATCTGTCATCAAGCTTCAAGTTTGCTTGCTTCAGTAAGTAATTTGTAGTACTCTTCCCGCATATTTGGGAGAGATGTAGAGATTTCACTGTCAGATTGCAGGTAAGCAATCTGACTCTTCAAGGCGTAGCATTGTCCTTGGAGTAGGCGATAACCCCCTGCTCTTTGCTTGACAGGAAAGGCATTGCCGATTGACTGTATAGCAACTACGATTCCGCCACATAAGCCTATCCAAAGCTTCCGCGCCCCATCGTCCAACTTAATGCCTTCAATGCCAATAATAGTCGTTGTCAATGTCAGTACTATTGTTGCAATAGTTAGGCCCCCATCCCAATTTCTGTTGGAGCGACGGAGCTTCTGCCATTCATCTAGGCTCATTGAGACTTCTGACATAAAGATCCTCAGCTCATCTTGAAGCTCGGACATTTTCATGCTTCCTATTAAGAGGACTACAATTCATTAGCCAAACAAACTATAACCAGTAGGATTTAGCTAAAGTTATTATCGTTTCTCAGATTCCATCCAAAGCAGCCCAAGTTTTAGGACCAACAATCCCATCAGGAACTAGCCCTTTATCTTCTTGAAATTTGCGGACAGTAGCTTCAGTTTTAGGACCAAAACTACCAACCCCACCGCCGGAAGTATTGACATTAAGCTGAGTTTGAATCTGCGCTACTAGAGAACCAGTATCACCACGTCGGAGTGTAGGTCTTCCCAGAGGGTCAACTGATGGAATCAAGACTGGAGGAGGGGCCGTACCCTTCATAATCATGTCCACCTCTAGACGAAAGACATTCATATCGAAGAGAGGATCAGGTTTACGTCCTTTAGGCAAAGCATATTCTTTGTGACCACAACACATTTGTGAACCTTGCCCAATATGTTTGAGAATAGCTGCCACTCCCCGACGGTAAGCATCCATCTGGACTGTAGGCCAGGGAAACTCATTGCGAGTTCCAAGATTTTCTCCTTCGATGCCGATAAAGCTGCTATTCCCAGTTGTAATGCCTTTCCAATCTCCTGAACCAGCATGGTTTGCTCTGCCGGCCGCGATCATAAAAAATGTCCCATCTCGCCCTAAACCTAGCTGTGAAAGAGGACCAGGCAAATCGGAACGACCATCAGTCAGGATTTTCAAA
>JANPIO010000244.1:0-5623 GCA_031425055.1 Phormidium sp. VAR_61_metabat_6 | reverse complement strand
CCGCTGCCAAAGTGGCACGATCGCAAATCTAAATTCACCCCTATTGGCGACTGGTTCGTCTATATGAGGCAGGCGGTTGACGCCCTCAACTCTAATGCCGACGGCATCATTACTGTTTTTCCGCAGGTGGCATCGGCAGTTGGCCTTCAGCAAATGGTGCGGTTTTCTAACAAGCCGGTGGTGGCCTGGCTGTTTAGCGTGGGCACCTGTAACACGGGTCTTCGACGCAAGCTGGCTCAGATGAGCCTTGGCAATATTGACTATTTTGTAGTGCACACCCGCCGCGAGATTGATATCTACAGCAAGTGGCTCGGCCTGCCCGCCGACCGATTTGAGTTTCTGCCCTATCAGGTGCCAGATATTCCCATCGAGTACGAAGAAGATCAGCAAACCCCTTTTATCACATCTCTTGGGTCTGCCCACCGCGACTTTTCAACCCTGTTTGAAGCGGTTAAGAAGCTCAACATTAAAACCGTGGTCGCCACGGGCAAGGGTGCCGTTGAGGGCATGACCATCCCTGAGCAGGTCGAGCTGCCTTTTGGCATTAGCAAGGCCGAGTGCTTGCGCTTGGGCCAGCAGGCCCGATTGAATGTCGTGCCGCTACAGCCCAAAGAGGGTGTGACGGCTGCCGGGCAAGTCACCCTTGTAGAAGCTATGATTATGGGTCGGCCGCTAATTGTGACCAACTGCTACGGTGCCGAAGACTACATCACCCACGGCGAAACGGGCTGGCTAGTCGCGCCCAACTCTTTAGAGAGCATGACCGAGGCCATTGATCTACTTTGGAACGACGACGTACTGCGCCAGAAACTCGGTGAAAATGCTCGTGCCTATGCCCTAGAACACTTTTCTGATCCCTGTGCCGGGAGACACCTAGAACGCATTCTCAATCAAGTCGCTGTAAACCGAAATACCCCGGCCAATGCAAAGCTAAAGTGGGCTAAGTAGCTCGAAACTACTGAACGTTCAAAATTCGCTCTAGATTGCGAAACGGCGGCGGTGCCTCTCACCGCAGACTAATGGGTCTGAAGGGTGCGCAGCCGATTGATGGTCGCCGCTAACTCTAGACCTCGAAAGCAGACCAGATCGCCCATGGGCCACTCGGCCAGGCAGTCTAACCCGTACTGATCGATGTCGGTCATGACAGCGGCGATCGCCTCAGCCAGAGGGGTTGTTGTCGTCAGGTGGTAGCACTGGGCGTAGACGATCGCCTCGGCGATCGCCCGCACCTGCCCTGGCTCCACCAGTTGCTCTACCGCCGATAGGTCGATGGCTTCGGCACCAATTTGGAGTTGGTCAATATCCCTGGCCCTGAGTTTGACGCTGCGCTTGCCCTGGCTAGGGTCAATGCTGTCGGGCTGAATGATGCGGGGCGTGAGGCTGCCGAAAGCTTGACCGCCCTCGCGATCGCGTGCTGTCTTAAACTTTGCCGCGATCGCCTTGGCCCGCTCGGTCACATTTTGCGGGCAAAACTCATCCATGGCGATCACGGTGTCGGCCACATCGAAGTAGTCACCGCTGCCCCCCATCACCAGCACGGTAGAGATGCCGTAGTCGGTGAAGAGCTGCGTTACCTTGTCGATAAAAGGCGTGATCGGCTCGCGCTCTTTGGCGATGAGCGCCTGCATTCTGCGATCGCGAATCATGAAGTTCGTCGCCGAGGTGTCTTCATCGACTAGTAGTGCCGTCGCCCCTGCCTCGATCGCCTCAATAATGTTGGCGGCTTGGGAGGTGCTGCCGCTGGCGTTGGGCGTTGAGAAATTCTGCGTCGATTTGCCCTGGGGCAGACTGCCAATGAACGGTGAAATATTCACCCCTGCAATACTGCGGCCATCCTCGGCCCGCACTTTCACCGCCAACCGATCGGTCACCACCTGGTGCCGCCCATCGCCGGGAATATGGTTGTATACTCCCATCTCGATCGCCCGCAGCAGAGTCGATTTGCCGTGGTAGCCGCCCCCCACAATCAGCGTAATGCCTTTGGGAATGCCCATTCCGGTAATCTCTCCCCCATGAGGACAGCGCAACGTTACCCGCAGCGACTCCGGAGAGTTGAAAGGAATCGCCTGCTCCACCAGCGGGCGATCGTCTACGCCGCTGCGCCGGGGCAAAATTGCGCCATCAGCAACGAAGGCCATTAGGTTGTGGTTAGGGAGCTGCGATCGCAGCGCCTCCGCATCCTCCGCCGTATCGACGTGGTGCTGAATTTGTGCTTCATCCAGCCCGTTGTAAAACAAAGTTTTCTCAACCAGGTCAGGAACGGCTTGACCTAACAACTCCGCCGCCTGCCGCCCCGCAATCCGCCGCCCAAAGGCCGGCAAGCCCACGGTAAACCGCAGCTCCACGACCTCCCCGGTTACCTTGGCCGCACTGCGGTTGAGCATAGCCTGGCTGGGGCGCACAATGCCAATCAACCCACTTTTGCCCGACCCCGACGGGCGCTGGCGAACCTGGGTTGCCCGATAAAACTCGCGGGTGAGATAGTCGGCCAGGGCGATCGCCCGACAGGGCAGTTCCCATAGATCTGAGGGAAACCCCGCCACCGCCTGCGGCACCACCACCCGCACCCGACTCGGAGCCGCGAACGGGTCACCCTGCACATGGTCGATATGCAAGGCAAAATCCCTAAAGTCGTACTCCCCTTTGAGCGCTTTGTACGCTCCATACCCCTGGCCATCAAGCCGGTGGAGCTGGTCATGGAGGTCGTTGGAAGTTGCCATAGTACGGAGTGGTTATGCCATTAACCCGAGTACTTTACCTCACCCCATCACCCTATCTCCCCACCTCCCCTATCTCCCTCACCGCCGCCGCCCCACCATCGCCACCGCCACCGCCATCGCCGCTACCATGCTGCTAGCATCGGCGATCCCCTGCCCCGCAATATCAAACGCCGTGCCGTGATCTGGCGAAGTCCGCACAAAGGGCAGCCCCACGGTTGTGTTCACCGCCCGGTCAAAGGCCATCAGCTTCACCGGAATCAACCCCTGGTCGTGATAGAGAGCCAGGTAAGCGTCGTGGGCTGTTCCTAGCGCCCTGCCCTCGGTGCCAAACCAGGACTGCCCAGGGCGCACCCACATCGTATCGGGGGGGATGGGGCCATCGAGCTGCACCTGGGGGTAGCGCTGGCGTTGAGCCTCCAGCCAGGGGATCAACCAGTCCACCTCTTCGCGACCCAGTTGCCCACCTTCGCCGCTGTGGGGGTTGAGGCCCGCCACAGCAATGCGGGGCCGGCTTAGGCCAAAGTCTTGATCTAGGCTGTGGATCAGCAGATCGAGCTTTTGGGTGAGCAGCGCTGGCGTCAGCACCTCGGGCACCTGGCGCAGGGGAATGTGGGCGGTGGCCAAGAGGGCGCGCAGCCACCAGCCCGTGTGGGGAGACTGGGCCACAAAGGCCATGCCAAACCGCTCGGCTTTGGCCCCCTCAGCCAAAAGTTCCGTCTGGCCAGGATAGTGGTGCCCAGCCGCTTTCCAGGCCGATTTAGCGATCGGCCCGGTGACGATCGCATCGTACTGCCCCGCCATCGCCCCCTCAATGGCGGTCTGTAGATAGACAAAACTGGCAGCCCCAGTGGCGGCGCTGGCCTGACCGAAGGTCACGGTTGCTAACGGCAGCGGCGGTGGAATCTCCACAAAATCTAGGGAGTCTAGATCGGGGAGCGGCCCGGCGTAGGAGGACTGCTGGAGAGCTACCAGGGTTTGGTGCAGGAGCGATCGCGTGCCCAGAACGGTGATGGCTGCGATCGCAGCCCAATCCCTCGCCCCCAGCGCCTTAAGCACCACTTCAGGCCCGATACCCGCTGGGTCGCCCAGGGGAATGGCTAAGCGAGGACGAGACAAAGACAGGCTCGACAGCGAGGTTTGGCGGGTAGTCATAGCGCAGGGGGTGATACCAAACTGGTCTAAAATGAGGGCGGCCAGGGGATAAGCCATTCCCCGGCGGGCTGGGCAACTGGCTCAATTAACTATAGTGCTGTGGAAGGAGAGCGTATGGGCGGCGAAATTTTTAATACGGCGATCATTATCTTTACCCTGACCCTATTGGGTCTGGGGATCGGGTTTTTGCTGCTGCGGGTGCAGGGCGGCGAGGAGTAGATTTAGCTCCAGGGGTGTAACCAGTGGAGCCATCTGATATTCTTAGAGGAAGTTAAACTTTTGTATCAATTCCCTCATGAAAGTATTGGTCGTTGGCGCTACTGGCACCCTTGGCAGGCAAATTGCTCGCCGTGCCCTGGATGAGGGGCACGAAGTACGTTGCCTGGTGAGGAGCGCCCAGCGAGCCGCCTTTCTTAGGGAGTGGGGAGTAGAGTTGGTGCGGGGCAACCTCTCCAAGCCTGAGACGTTGCCTCCAGCCCTTAAGGGTGTTGATGCAGTCATCGATGCGTCTACAGCCCGGCCTTCTGAGTCGGTCATGCAGGTTGACTGGCAGGGCAAGGTCAATTTAATCAAAGCCACCCGTGACGCGGGCATCAAGCGATTCATCTTTCTCTCTATTCTAAACTCCGACAAGTTCCCCCACGTGCCGCTGATGAACGTCAAGCGCTGCACTGAGAAATTTTTGGCCGAGTCAGGGCTGAGCTACACCATCTTGCAGCCCTGCGGCTTTCTCCAGGGGCTAATTGGCCAGTATGCCATCCCCATTCTCGAAAAGCAGCCGA
The DNA here is from genome assembly GCA_031425055.1 of Phormidium sp. VAR_61_metabat_6. Classification (GTDB taxonomy): domain Bacteria; phylum Cyanobacteriota; class Cyanobacteriia; order Phormidesmidales; family Phormidesmidaceae; genus Nodosilinea. The sequence goes on along the minus strand of JANPIO010000244.1, from coordinate 969 downwards.
TCTGGGTCATGGGCGAAGCTGCCCCCATTGCCTACATGGATACCCAGGACATTGCCCGGTTTGCGGTCAAGGCGCTGTCGGTACCCGAAACGGAGAACCGCAGCTTTCCCTTAGCAGGCACCCGCGCCTGGGGAGCCTACGAAATCATGCGCCTGTGCGAGCGCAAGTGTGGTCAAGAAGCTAGGGTTTCGCGCATTTCCCTTGAGCTGCTGCGGGTGATTCGTCAGGTGGCGCAGTTCTTTCAGTGGGGCTGGAACTTCGCCGATCGCCTCGCCTTTGTAGAAGTCGTCGCGGGCAGTCAGCCCCTCGATGCCCCCATGGACGAGGTGTATCAGGTGTTTGGCATTCCCAAGGAGGAAGTCACCACCCTCGAAGACTACATGCAAGAGTACTTCAGCCGCATCATGAAAAAGCTGAAGGAACTCGACTATGACAGCGACAAAGCTAGCAAGAAAAAGCTGCCCTTTTAAGCCGTTGCTTTGGGCCCGTTCGCTGGGGCAAAGGCAGCCGCAATATCAGGTGCCTGCCGATCGGGAAAATCGGTCAGAAAGATTAGTGGGGTTGCTGGTCAACTGGTTTAGGGTCTAGCAGCCCCGCTTCTCGCATGAGGCGGGGCCAGACCAGCAAAAAAAAGCCCATCCATACACCGATGGGAGCTGCAACCAGGGCCGTCAACCACAGACGATGGAGCAGCAGCCAGCTACCGCCCACGACCAGAACCCCTGTCAGCAAAATCGACCAGGGCTGACACCACCAGGGTTTGAGCTGCCAAGGGCTAGCGATGGCCGTGGGTGGAGTCACCGGGTTAGTCATGGCAGGGAGTTGGGCTGGCAGCGATCGCACACCCCCCGCACCGTCACCTCATAGCCCTCGACTTGCCAGCGGGGGCTAAGGGTTTGCAGGTTGAGGCTAGATAGAGTTTCCCAAGGAATATCGGCGATCGCCCCACAGCCCTGACAGCGAAAGTGG